>JALRKK010000077.1 GCA_023268935.1 Glaciecola sp. | reverse complement strand
TGGAGCGATTTGGACTGCCGCAGGCATCGCGGAGCGGCGAGGGCAGGAGCCCGAGGTCAATCCTGAAGCAAAGCCACTTACAAAAATGCCACCGTTAGGTGGCTTTTTTGTGGGCGCAAGGAAGATGAGAACCGACAAGAGGTTCGACAAATCGTCTGGAGCGATTTGGACTGCCGATTGTTAGCACTTGTGCTTATACCAACTTCAGTACTTCGCTCACTAACCTGGCTATTCCACTCTCAGCTTGTACGATGTTTTCCGCAAGCATATACGCAGGTGTAGTGACGAGTTTATGTTGTTCATCAATAACAATATCTCCGACTTGTACTGAGCAATGTTGAGCCCCCATAGCGTTCAGGGCTGATGCGGTATCTTCATCCGTACCAATTGTAGCTTTAACGCCTTCTCCATAAATATGTGAGCACAGCGCTGGTGCAATGCACATGTAGCCTGCAGGTTTGTGCGCGTCTTTAAAATCTTTGGCTAAGTTGAGTAATTGAGAGTTAACCGTCATATTGGTCCCGTTAAAGGCAAAATCAGATAGATTTTTTGCGACACCAAAACCACCTGGAATAATCAGCGCATCAAAATCATTCGCCACACATTCAGATAATGGCTTGATGTTGCCTCTGACAATGCGCGCAGATTCAATGAGCACATTACGCGATTCGGGCATTTCGTCACCGGTAATATGGTTAACAACATGATGCTGCGCCTGATCAGGTGCAAAACATTGATAGCTTGCGTCGTTCTTTTCGAGGTGTAAAAGCGTTAACACAACTTCGTTGATTTCGGCTCCATCAAAGACGCCACACCCAGATAAAACCACTGCTATATTTTGAGACATTTTTACACCACCCTGTTTGATTTCAATGAAGTCAAAGTTACCTTTATTTTCCTGTGATTGTAAATACTCAAAGTCAATTTTGTGAATAAAATTCGTTGCCTTGAACCTGCGTCTATAACGGAATATAAAATGGTAAGACCAATTTTTATATTATGTCAATTTAGGCAATAAAGAATACCTGAAACGCTAGTAATAACTGACATTGTCTACTCCTAGCTTGTTATTTAAATGTAAAAATAATGAATTTTTTGGCGTTATTAATGACTATTTATGCAAATTTATAAGAAAAAAGTATTAAATTGGTCACCTTTCTCTTGTTATTGAGTATTGATCTAGTTGATAATGAAAACATCCTAAACTAATGGGAGTGTCTATAATGGAACCTACCCAAATCAATGAGCTTTTGTTTGAAGCGGCGACACTACTTGTAACCGGAATGGCGGTGGTGTTTGTTTTTCTTACCATTTTGATTTTCAGCGTCAAGCTCATGACTAAGCTGTGTTTGGCTTTTCCTGAGTCTCAGACGCAACAACCAGCACCTGCTATGGCAGCACCAAAACCTACTACGCAATCTAATGATGATACGCTGGTCGCAATCAAAGCGGCAGTTGATGCCTATCGTCAAGGCAATACTAGTCGTTCATAAGGAGCTATTTAATGTCAAAAAAACTTCTCTTAACTGAGTTGGCGCTACGTGATGCGCATCAATCTCTTTTAGCGACTCGTATGCGTTTGGACGATATGTTACCTATCGCGGCTGAGCTGGATAAAATAGGTTATTGGTCAATGGAATCTTGGGGTGGGGCAACCTTTGATAGTTGTATTCGCTACCTTGGCGAAGATCCTTGGGAGCGCATTCGCGAATTAAAAGCCGCCATGCCCAATACCAAGCAACAAATGCTGTTACGTGGACAAAACCTGCTCGGCTACCGTCACTATGCCGACGATGTCGTCGCTAAATTTGTTGAGCGTGCGCATACCAATGGCGTTGACGTATTCCGAATTTTTGATGCGATGAATGATGTGCGCAATGTTGAAACTGCCATCAAGACGGCAGTGGATATCGGTGCACACGCTCAAGGCACATTGGCATATACCATTTCTCCGGTGCATAACTTAGAGCTCTGGTTAGACATGGCCAAGCGCTTAGAAGATTTAGGCGTACATTCGATTTGTATTAAAGACATGGCGGGTTTATTAAACCCATATGAATGCGAAACCTTGGTGACCGCACTCAAAAAGACCGTTGACGTACCCATTGCAATGCAATGTCATGCTACGACAGGTCTATCGACCGCGACGTATCAAAAAGCCATTGATGCGGGCATTGACATGCTTGATACTGCCATTTCTCCAATGTCCATGACGTATGGTCATACTGCAACAGAAACCGTGATATCTATGGTCGAAGGGACTGAGCGAGATACAGGATTTGCGCTGGATAGTTTTGAACACATTGCTACGTATTTTCGCGATGTTCGCAAAAAATACGCACAATTTGAAGGTAGCTTAAAAGGTGTTGATGCTCGAATTTTGACTGCGCAAGTACCTGGTGGCATGTTAACCAACATGGAAAACCAATTACGCGAACAAGGGGCTGAGGACAAAATGGACGAGGTATTAAAAGAAATCCCTCGTGTCCGTGAAGACCTAGGTTTTATTCCCTTGGTGACGCCAACTTCTCAGATTGTCGGCACTCAAGCAGTATTAAACGTATTAACCGGTGAGCGCTATAAATCCATCACTAAAGAAACGGCAGGTGTGTTGAAAGGCGAATATGGTGCTACGATTGCACCGGTAAATGCTGAACTTCAAGCTCGAGTTCTAGATGGTGCTGATCCTATAACTTGTCGCCCAGCAGATGTGTTGGCACCTGAGCTGGAAACATTAGAAGCTGAGTTAGATGAGTTAGTCAAAGCGGATGATGTAGCATTGGCCGATACCAAAGTAGATGATGTTCTGACCTATGCCCTGTTCCCACAAATTGGTTTTAAATTCCTTAAAAATCGTAATAACCCAGATGCTTTTGAGCCAGTGCCAACAGCACCGGTAGCAGTTGTAAATACCTCTGGTGAGAGTCATTACTCGGTATCAGTGAATGGGGTTGAATACGCGGTAACCGTTGCTCCAGATGGCGAGTTAACCAATGCCACACCAGTCAATCCGGTTGCGTTAACGGCGCATGGCAATGGTTCTGTTGGGGCATCAGGTAGTGCGCCTGCGGCTGCAAGTAATATCGAAGCCCCATTGACGGGTAATATATTTAAGCTTCTAGTCAAACCTGGTGACGCCGTAGCCGAAGGTCAAGTAGTAGTCATCATGGAAGCGATGAAGATGGAAACGGAAGTACGCTCGTTACACGGTGGCAATGTGGTTTCTGTTGAGATCAGCGAAGGCGATTCTGTGCAAGCTGGTCAAGTAATGATTGGTCTGGGGTAAGGTGACTGGCGATGGATAAGTTAATGACCTTGTGGCAAAGCACGTCTTTAGCCCATTTTGAATCAGGTCAAATTGTGATGATGTTGGTCGGTTTAGGCTTGCTTTATCTGGCGATAGTCAAAAAGTTTGAGCCTTTATTACTGTTACCTATTGGTTTTGGTGCGTTGTTAACAAACATCCCTTTAGCTGGACTATCTGAGCCAGGTGGCGTGTTGTATTACGTGTACAAAATCGGGATTGATTCTGGGGTGTTTCCCTTATTAATCTTTATGGGGGTTGGGGCCATGACCGATTTTGGCGCGTTGATTGCAAACCCTAAAACCTTGTTACTCGGCGCGGCGGCTCAATTCGGGATATTTGCTACCTTATTTGGGGCGATTGCATTGAACTTTGTGCCGGGTTTTGAGTTCACTCTACAAGACGCTTCGGCGATTGCGATTATTGGTGGGGCAGATGGCCCGACAGCCATTTTCTTGGCGTCTAAACTTGCGCCTGAGCTACTTGGAGCGATTGCGGTAGCGGCCTATTCATATATGGCGTTAGTCCCAATCATTCAGCCACCGATTATGAAAGCATTGACCACGCCGGAAGAACGTCAGATCAAAATGGCCGAACTGCGTGTCGTCAGTAAGCGTGAAAAGATCATTTTCCCACTTGCAGTATTGATGCTTACGATTATTTTCTTACCTACGGCAACGCCATTGGTGGGTATGTTCTGCTTGGGTAACTTGATGAAAGAGTCTGGTGTGGTGGATCGCTTGAGCAATACGGCGCAAAATGAGTTGATTAATATCGTGACAATCTTCCTTGGTTTGGCCGTGGGTTCAAAACTGTCTTCACATGAGTTTTTGACGGTGGAAACTTTGGGGATCCTAGCGCTTGGTGCGTTTGCCTTTGGTATTGGTACCGCTGCAGGGGTATTAATGGCCAAAGTTTTGGCAAAGTTCTCGAAAGAGCCAATCAACCCATTAATTGGTGCGGCTGGCGTATCGGCTGTGCCGATGGCGGCTCGAGTAGTCAATAAAGTTGGTCTAGAAGCCAATCCACACAACTTCTTATTGATGCATGCGATGGGACCAAACGTGGCAGGTGTGCTTGGCTCAGCGGTTGCAGCGGGTATTTTGCTGGCATTGGTTGGTTAGTTCATGAAGATACTATTACCATAAATTTATTCATGAAGCGCTCCTGAAAAGGGGCGCTTTTTTATGTTTACACCTTCAACATCGCAAAATGCGCATGAATCAAATGCTTGGAAGCCTCATGCTGAGGGTCGGCAAACAGAGTCTGCGTCGGCGCGTTCTCGACGACCTCTCCGTTGTGCATGACCAGTGTGCGGTCAGAAATGTGCCGGACAATTCCCAAATTATGCGAGATAAAGATAAAGGCCAAACCAAGTTCCGCTTGTAGTTTTAATAACAGGTTTACGGTTTGCGAACGCACCGAAGGATCCAGTGCGGCAAACGGCTCATCCGCCACTACTACTTTAGGATCTAAAATCAAAGCACGAGCTAAGGCCACTCGTTGTTGCTGCCCATCAGATAACATGTGCTTATAAAAATAATAATGATCAGGCATTAAGCCCACCAAACGCAAAGTATCGCGAATTTTATCAAAGCGTTCAGAAGGGGGTAACTTGGTATTTAACAGCAAAGGCTCTTCGAGCATTCTACCAACAGAAATTCCAGGATTTAATGACTGTGAGCTATGACTAAAGACCATTCTCACCGAATTGGCACGATTGCTTTTATTCAGGGGGATGCCGTTAATTAATACTTCGCCAGCTCCTTTGGGGACAGCTCCAGTAATGAGTTTACCAAGCAATGATTTACCTGAATTGTTAGTACCTATAATCGATACCGTTTCGCCTTCATTCACATCAAAATTCACTGGGCCGAGATAAAAAATGTCTTTCTTGCCCAACACATACCATGGCGGAGCATCGTCGTAACAAAGGTTGCGAATACTTAATAAACTCATACGTCTATTCCCTCATATTTACCGTCTAGATTTTCATCTGCATCAATATGAAGCGGGAAGTGACACCGATATTGACGTTTATGTATAGTGCGCGGGACGGGCGTATTGACGCATTCTTTTTGTGCTCTGGGACAGCGAGGTCCCAAACGGCAACCTATCGGCAAATGCTGTAAGGTGGGAATCGTGCCTTTGAGTGCGGTAAGCGGAGATTTGGGCTGTAGTTCAGGCCGAAAACTCGGCGCAGAGTCCAGTAGGGCTTTTGAATAAGGGTGAAATGGCTTACGCCGCACACTGTCAAATGGTCCATCCTCAACCGTCTGCCCAGAGTACAATACAGTAATAGTATGTGCGATAGAGGAAATGGCTAGCAAATCATGGCTGACAAATAAAATACTCAAATCACTGTGGCGATTGAGGTTTTTGCATAAACTCATAATTTGTCGTTTAGTGGATGTTTCCATCCCACGAGTGGGATCATCGGCAATCAGTAATGTAGGCTGAGAGACGAGTGCCATCGCAATCATGAATTTTTGACACACATCATCAGGCAGTTCGTGAACATAGCTATTGAGGCACTTTTTGACATCTTTGATGCCCACTCGGGTAAGTTGTGCCCAAGCGATGCGATTTTGTTCGGCGCGTTGCTGCCACCACCAGCGACTATTGATGAATTCATTTGGGATACTCTCACGGAACTGTGCGCCGAGTTTTACGGACGGATCCAATGCGGCTTGTGGATCTTGGAATATCACAGCAATGTCTCGTCGCATGATTTTTTGTCGTTCAGACTTACTCATCTTCAAGAGATTTTGACCGCGCCATGTTAAGCGGTCAGCCGTAATGATCCATTGGGGGGGAAGTGAGCCTGAGATGGCGCGAACAATGAGGCTTTTGCCCGAACCGGATTCTCCCACTAATGCCCGGATTTCTTTTTCACAAATCGACAGGGACACCTTATCTAGCGCTTTGACCAACACCCCATTAGATTCAATTTCGAGGGTGAGATTGCGTATATCCAATAAAATCATCAGTGGGTCAACCTGTTTCGAATTGCTGAGCGTAAACTGTCACCAACGATATTGACCGATAACACCAACAAAAAAATACACATGCCAGGAAAAAGCACATTCCATGGCGCGATGTATGCAGTGGACAGGCCTTCGCGGACCATGACGCCTAGTTCGGGTAATAGAGTTTGCGCACCAAGATTAAGAAAACCTAATGCAGAGATATCCAATATGGCAATCGATAACGCAAGTGTCGCTTGTACAATGATATGCTCAATCAAGTTCGGCAGGATATTGAAATAAAAAATATGCCAATGACTGGCGCCATCTAGACGGGCTGTTGCAATGTAATTTTTGTTCATTTCAGTACGCACGACATCTCGAGTGGCGTGGACAAAACGCGGGATCAGGGCCAATCCAATCGCTAACATTGCATTGGATAAACCCACGCCCAAAATTGCCACTATGATGATTGCAATTAACAAGGTAGGGATCGCCATTAAAACATCTAAAATGTGATTCAATACACTTGAACGTACGCCTTTATTCATCCCAGCTAGTGTGCCTAAAGTAACGCCTATTACCATGGCGCCCAACACCAATAACACCGAGGCACCAAAGGTCACCTGAATCCCATACAAAATACGCGATAGCATATCTCTACCGACCGCATCCGTTCCTAAGACGTGCGCAATGGTACCGTTATTTTCCCATGAGGGGGAAAGTAAAATGGATTGAAAGTTCTGTGCGTATGGCTCATAAGGTGTCATTAACGGCCCTAATATGCCAAGTAAAATAAATACATTAAGAATGATAAACCCTGTTAAAGCGATGTGGCTTTGTTTGAACTCACGCCAGGTAGCTCCCCAAGGGCTGGGATATTGCTCGTCGTTGTATAGTTTATTCGCCATTAGGAAAATTGCTCCTGAGTCGGGTCAAACAGTTTACTCAAACATTCAATCAATAAGGTCACAAACACCACTACCGTGGATACTACCAGCATGCCAATACGAATAGCAGAGTAATCGCGCTCATAAATAGCTTGAATCAACCAATCGCCAATGCCAGGCCACTCGGTAATGGTTTCGACAATCATAACATTGGTGACCAGCGTCGATACTTGAACCGCGAGCAGAGGTAATACTGCTAACAACGCATTGCGCATGATATGGCGCAGGAATATTTTCCAAAAAGGGATGCCACGTGTTTGCGCTGCGGCAATGTAGTCTTGTTCTAACACATCCACCACTGCGCGGCGAGTTGTTCGCAAAAACACAGCTGTCGCCAAAAAAGCCACAGATAGCGTCGGCAGAATCATGTGACGCAATGCATCCATCAATGCTTCTTGGCGATACGGATGGTCTGACACATAAATATCAAGCAGTATAAAACCAGAGTAATGAGGAATGTCATAGAGCAAACTCAGTCGACCTGACATGGGTAGCCAACCGAGTTGCAGTGATACAACTAGAATCAGCAACAACGATAACCAAAAAATGGGAAATGACGACATCAACATGCTTATGCTCATAAAAGCATAATCGGTCTTGCGATGATGTTTCAGGCCACACCAGAAGCCCAATGGTATGCCTACAAGCAAAGCCACTATGGTGGCGTAGGCGGTTAGCTCAATGGTTGCGGGCAATAATGTACTTATCTCAGCGAATAAATCGAGTCCAGTAATGGTGCTGATCCCCCATGAACCATCCAACAAGCTTTGTACATAGTACCAAAAGGCGACAAACCAGCGCTCATCCGCAAGCGCTTTGGTATAAGCGGAAGTGGGTAACTCTTCTAAAGACATTCCCGTTAGATTAAAAACTGGGTCGCCAGGGAAGAAAAAAGCCAAAACAAACGACAACCCCACTAATATAAACAGCGTGATAAAGAATAAATTAAAATAGCGACCTAATGTTCCGAGCATATTTATTGTGCTCCCTCAGATGCTGCCTTGTACATCTCACCGAAGCGCATTCCACCGTAAGGGTTTATAACTACTCCACGTAAATGGTTCCGAAAAACTTTGTAGCGGTTTGCATGGGCAATTGGGATCAGAGGTATCTGTTCTGCGATTAATAAGTTGGCCTGAAAGTACAGCGCTTTTCGTTGCTCGATGTTGGTTGTCAATAGTGCTTGTTGGATAATGGTATCGTACTGTGCGTTACAAAACATGGCGCGATTAGTACCTGATTGAATGCCATCGCAGCTAAGTAGTGGTCGATAAAAGTTATCCGGATCGCCATTATCTGCTGACCAACCAATGAGAACCGAGTCGTGTTCGCCACGATCTAACCCAGCGCGAAAACTATCCCATTCGCTGGTGACAATTTCGACTGCAATGCCTACTTCGGCAAGGTAGCCACGAATGAGTTCAGCCATTCTCAATGCGTCAGGGTTATAAGAACGAACCACTGGAAGCGCCCAAAGCGTCATTGAAAAACCATTGCGATAACCCGCTTGAGCAAGCAGTTCACGGGCGCGAACTGGATTGTATTCCGTTTCAGGCGTATCCACACTAAATGCCCAAGAAGTCGGTGGTATCAGTGATCGTGAGCGAGTCGCAGAATCAAAATACACGGCGTCTATGATTGTCGTTTTATCAATCGCAGATGCCAATGCCTCTCGCACTAATGCGTTGTCAAAAGGCGCTTTGCTGGTATTAAACGCCCAAAAACCCACATTTAAGCCAGTGGCTTGCTCTAGTGCAATATCATCACGCCCTTCTACATAAGTAATTTCGGCTTGGCTAGGGTAGGCAATTGAGTCGCACTCACCAGTCATCAATTTGGCTAAACGCAATGAGCTTTGTGGGGTAATATCAAAGATTAACGGCCCATCATGCGCTCGTTCATTCCAGTATAGAGGGTGTGGGGTGTAGCGAATGTATTGATTTTTGCGATAGTAAGCCAACTTATACGGCCCAGTACCAACTGGGAAGTGATCAATGCGTTCAGGTTCACCGAGTTGTAACAATGTATCAGCATATTCAGCAGATAATATAACTGAGAAATCGGTGGCAAGGTGCGTGATAAATGATGCATCAGGTTGTTTTAAGCGTATGGTGAAGCGCAGGTGATTGACTTCCGCGATCTGAATAATGTTTTCACGTAGGTTAAGACTATCAAAATAGGGATAACGACCACCGTTGACTGAATGATAAGGATGATTCGGGTCGGTCCAGCGCTTAAAACTAAATATCACATCATCGACATTGAGTGTTCGAGTGGGTACAAAATAATCGGTAGTATGAAAGGTGATATTAGGTCTTAATTGAAAAGAATACGTTAATCCATCTCGGCTCACCCGCCATGAGCTAGCTAATCCTGGTATAGGCTTGCCAGTAGCAGGGTCAATTTCTAACAATCGATCATACAGTTGATGGGCACTGGCATCCACTGTCGTACTGGACGTATCAAGTTGTGGATTGAACGAAGAAGGGCTACTTTCGGAGCAATAAATGATCCCCGATTGTATCGAAGTCGCAGTCTTTGGTTCAGTACAGCCAAACATGGCTATTACACTTAAGATGAATGCGAAGCGCAGATTGCGCATAGGTTATTTTCCTTCCTCTAAGAGGTTGTATTTTTTTAAATACCCTCTGAGTTGGTGATACGTTAATTGTAATTTTTCAGCAGTTCGACGCTGGTTGAATTGACTATCGGCTAGTGCTTTACGCAATACATCAATCTCAAAGTCTTGACTTGCTTGCTTAAAATCCATCGGGAACTGCAACGTTATATTTGCATTGTCCTGCGCTTGAGGCGGTGTTGTCAATACATCCTGAGGGTTAGTCGCTGCCGTTGTAGTGGCAGCATTGTGGTTTTCCGGCTTAGAGGCTTTGATGCGTTGCTGAGGACGAAAGGCCGATTCAAACGGATCTAACACAATTTCATGTACAGGGACATGCGGGTTATTGTTGCGATAGACGGCTCGTTCAACTACATTTTTGAGTTCTCTAATGTTACCTGGCCAATCATATTCAAGCAGGGTTTGTTTGGCTTTTTGACTAAATCCTGAAAATAGTTCTAGTTCCATCTCCCGGGTCATGTTGATGGCAAAATGTTCAGCTAACACCAAAATATCCTCGCTGCGTTCACGCAACGGTGGGATCGTAATGACGTCAAAGGCTAAGCGATCTAACAAATCAGCTCTAAATTCACCTTGTTCAGCTAATCTAGGTAAGTCTTCGTTCGTTGCAGCAATGAGGCGAACATCGACTTTCACCGTTTTGTTGCCGCCCACACGTTCAAATTCACCGTATTCGACCACGCGCAATAGCTTCTCCTGGATCATCGCTGAGGTGTTCGCAATTTCATCGAGGAATAACGTCCCATCATGGGCAATTTCAAAACGACCTTCACGCCGCTTACTCGCACCGGTAAAAGCCCCAGCCTCATAACCAAACAACTCACTTTCCAGCAGATTTTCATTGAGCGCTGCGCAATTGAGTTTTTGATAATGTTGATCCCAACGGGTGGATAAGTAGTGCAAACGCGCGGCGATTAGCTCTTTACCTGTCCCGCGCTCACCGATGACCAAAACGGGTTTGTTCAATGGTGCGATTTGTGAAATTTGCTCGAGCACTTCCAAAAACACATTCGCTTGGCCAATTAAATTGTCATTTTGACGAAGGTGGCGCATAACATTCTCTACAGTTTGGTCAATTTCACTAAATATTAGTGTTTTTTTTAAAAGGAAGCTAGTCCTGCAAATGTATTAATTTGTAAAATACTCTGTTTTTCAATAGTTTAATTAATTTATTCGGGTTGGCACAATATTTGGTTGTATAACTATGCACAATGAATAATGTGCTGGGTAATGGACCAAGCGCAATAATATTGAGGAGTCATTCATGAGCATTTTTTCACGTTTTACCGATATTGTTAATTCAAATCTCAACGCACTGCTAGATAAGGCTGAAGATCCTGAAAAAATGGTGCGTTTAATTATCCAGGAAATGGAAGACACTTTAGTAGAAGTCCGCAGTGCATCAGCAAAAACCATCGCAAATAAAAAAGACATTGCGATGCAAATGGATAAGCTTCAAGCCCAAGCTAGTGATTGGGAAGCAAAGGCCGAACTAGCCATTGCCAAAGAGCGTGATGATTTGGCAAAGGCCGCCTTGCAAGAAAAAAGTAAATGCGTAGAAGCGGTCACCATGCTTGAGCGTGAATTAGAATTAGTCGAGGAGCAGCTGGCCAAATTACAAATTGAAACAGGCCAGTTACAAGAAAAACTCGCAGACGCCAAAGCTCGCCAAAAGGCCATCATTATGCGTCAAAATACCGCAAGTTCTCGTCTTGATGTACGCAAAACACTTGATAGCAGTAAGATTGATGATGCGATGTATCGGTTTGAACGCTACGAAAGCAAAATCAACGATTTAGAAGCACAAGTTGAAGCCTATGATTTAGGTAAAAAAACACTTAATGATGAATTTGCCGAACTTGCTGCCGATGACAAAATCAATGATGAGTTAGAGGCATTAAAGAAAAAAATGCAGTCGAAGTAGTCTGTCTTAACAAACACCGAAATTTACGAGGAGATCCCTGATGGAAGAGTTTTTTATCATAGCCGTTGGCGTACCAATGATTTTGTTTATGCTATTTGTTGCGCCGACTTGGTTGATTTTGCATTACCGCAGCAAACGTCAACTCGGTAAAGGGTTATCTGAAAACGACGTCAAGGATCTGCAAATACTCGCCGATCGCGCTGAGCAGATGTCTGAGCGCATTAAAACGCTCGAATCGATTCTAGATAGTGAACATCCACAGTGGAGAGAAAAAGTATGATCAAGCGAGAATTGTACCGCAACCCCAAAAACAAACGTATAGCGGGCGTGTGTTCAGGAATTGCAGACTACTTTGGTTTGGAAACGTGGTTAGTACGGATTCTGACCGTCACCGCATTTTTCTTAATGGCTGGGCCATTTATGTTTGTCGCTTATGTGGTTGCTTGGTTTATCATGGACGAACGCCCAGACCACATTAAGGTGGACTCCGAAAATGTGGTCGACATGGGGGGCAAACCCACCTGGACTAAAACCACTGGTTCTAGAGTGGAAATCAAACAAAAAGTGTGGCAAGCCGGTCAACCGCCACAAAAAGCGTTAGCTGAGGTGCAGGGGATATTTGCCGACACGGAACGGCGCTTGAGAGACATCGAGACGTATGTGACCAGCCCCACATTTAAACTCGACCGTGAATTAGGTAAACTCTAATTTAAATAAGTTAAGGATATTCAAGCACTAGCATATCCTTGAGATGTGCTGTTCAGGCGTTGTTGTCAGTTTAGTAAAGTGAACTTTGTTCGGGCTATTCTCGTAAAGAAAATAGGACATTTATTTTGGCAATAGGGCATGCGTCTAGAAATAAGCTGTGAAGATAGACAGGGGATTACACAAGATGTACTCCGTTTGTTGAATGAAAAACAAATTGATTTACGCGGTATCGAAATAGCACAAGAGGGCAAGATATTTTTGTCTTTTCCTACGATTGACTTTGCTGAATTTCAACAAGTTATGGCGAAACTCCGCAGAGTTGATGGTATCAAAGATGTAAAAACGACACTCTTTATGCCCATCGAGCGAGAGCGCAATGAGTTACGTGCTATTATCAGAACAATGCCGGATCCGGTTTTTTCCATTGATATCAAAGGTCGCATAGTATTGATTAATGATGCGGCCAAAAACAGCGTAGACCATGAAGTTGAACTATTACTCAACGCAGACATTCACGACTGGGTAAAGGGGTTTAGTTTTAACAGATGGCTCGAAAATAAAGATTCTCTTGCGCAAACGCATAAAGTCAAATACGTCGAACAAGATTATATAGCGGACATTTTACCTGTCACTATTCCCGATGAGGATGAACAATTCATTCTTGCCGGTGGCGTGGTAATACTCAAATCCGAGCTCAGATTAGGCCAACAGTTTAAAGCATTTCACCGTCCACCAACGGACAGTTTCGACACTTTTTATGCACAATCTCAGAACATGCGACGCTTGATCCGCGAGGCTAAATTGATGTCAGATCAAACCAGTCCTTTGTTGATTTTTGGTGAAACAGGTACTGGCAAGGAATTGATTGCAAAAGCTTGTCATGAATCTTCGCAACGCGCTGAAGGACCGTTTTTATCGCTAAATTGTGCTGCATTACCTGATGACGTTGCTGAAACTGAGTTATTTGGCTTTGCCCAAGGTGCTTATGGTGTGAATAAAGCCAAGGCAGGATTATTGGAAGAAGCAAAAGGCGGCACTTTGCTATTGGACGAGGTTGCAGATATGTCTGCACAGTTACAAGGTAAGCTATTAAGAGTCATTGAAGACGGCGTTTTTCGCAGGGTCGGTGATGATGCTCCGGTCAATGTGGATGTAAGAATCATCTGTACGACAGGTAAAGATCTTGGACTGTTGGTTGAGTCAGGTAAGTTCCGTGAAGACTTATACTACCGTTTGAATGTGTTGAGCTTAGTCATGCCGGCTTTGCGTGAGCGCAAACAAGATATCATTCCGTTAGCAGAAGCCTTTATCAGACAACATTGCGTTAAACTCGGTCGCCCTGTCGCGAAGTTGAGTAAATCCAGCGTAGATTATTTAACTTCTTACCCTTGGCCAGGTAACGTCAGACAGTTGCAAAATGCGATTCAACGCGCATTGACTATTTTGGATGGAAATGAAATTTCAAAACAACATATTCATTTGCCATCTTGTGCCACGACAGTCAGTTATATCGATGAAAGTTTTGATGGTACCCTTGATGAAGAAGTCAAAAAGTTTGAACGAGATTTGTTGCGTAAGCTCTATCCATCATATCCCTCTACGCGGCAGCTCGCTCGTAAATTAGGACTGTCCCATACTGCGATTGCGAACAAGTTACGAGAATACGGGATCAATAAAGCAACGATTAAACTATAATTTTAGCCTCGCTAAGGAGCTAATCTCATGCCATACTCAGGTAAAGAAAGAAGCGGAGATTCGGTCATGAATTTACAATTACATGGGTATTGGCGTTCTTCAGCCAGTTATAGAGTTCGTATTGCGCTTAGCCTGAAAGAACTGGAATACGAATACGTTCCGGTCAGCCTTATCAATGATGGCGGTGAGCAATATTCAGATGATTATTTGAACCTCAATCCATCGCAAATGGTGCCAACTCTGGTGGATTTAGACGCGGATATTCAGCTTAACCAGTCCCTTGCAATCATCGAATATCTGGACGAACGCTTCGATACTGGACTGAAACTGATCCCAACCCATCGTATCGAGCGAGCCAGGGCAAGGGCGTTAGCACAAGATCTAGCTTGTGATGTGCAACCACTGTGTAATTTGCGCGTGCTCAATCAGCTCAAAGACAAGTATGATGCACAGCAAGACAAAGTCGTTGCATGGAATCAACATTGGATCCGCTTGGGACTCTCTGTAATGGAGCGAAAACTCAAAAGACGAGCAGGTAAGTTTTGTTTAGGCTTCGATGTCAGTATTGTAGATGTCGTTTTGGTACCACAAATATACAGCGCATTGCGGTTTGATATTGACGTAGCAGAAGAGTTTCCCTTGCTATATAAGATTTACGAGCACTGCAATGATCTTGAGCCTTTCCTTAAGGCATTGCCAGAACACCAAGTAGATGCGCGTTAACCGCACAGCTACTTTATGGGGAGTTCCGTGGTATTTTTGACTTGCTTCAGGGCAAACGTTGAACTGAGATGATCGACTAGTGGAAGGTGAGTGAGTTTGCTTTTAAGTAAATGCTCGTATTCTTCAATACTCTCAACAATGACTTTTAACAAATAGTCTTTTTCACCGCTTGTCGTATGACACTCTACAATCTCATCAATACTCTGTACTGCTGATTCAAATGAGGTGAGTGAATCTCCATCGTGATTCTTCAGCGTAACATAAATAAACACAGAAACGCCTAAGTTAAGTTTCTTGCTATTGAGTAATGTCACTTTGGCAAGAATAAGCCCTTCGGCTTCCATCTTTTTTACACGACGCCAACAAGGTGTATGAGACAGGCCTACTTTTTGACTTAAGTCAGCCATGGAGATGGTGGCGTCTTTTTGCAGAACGCGGAGAATTTCTCGGTCAAATTTGTCCAGTTTCATATAGGTCCTGGTAGAGGTATTGTTATTGTGATTTTATAGGATATATATCCTAAAAGACGGTTTATGACAACTGAATTATTTACTTGTAGGCAAAAAATATCATATAACTGGCAATATAATTTATTCAATTATTCGGTTAGTATGAAACACTCACAATCAATTTAAAGTTATTTATGTATTCGAGTATCGCTTTTGCCAATCATGAACAAGTGAGTATTTTTTATGATAAGGCAACTCAGACCAAAGCCATTATTGCTATTCATGACACGACATTAGGGCCAGCCCTTGGCGGTTGTCGGATGTTTCCATACGCCTCGGAACAAGATGCAGTGAATGATGTATTGCGTCTTGCAGAAGGCATGAGCTATAAAGCAGCGCTTGCAAATCTACCACAAGGTGGTGGAAAATCCGTCATCATTGGCGATCCACGCCAAGATAAATCGACCGAAATGATGCTTGCGATGGGCCGGTTTGTCGATTCTTGTGGTGGACGTTATATCGTGGCTGAGGATTCTGGCATTAGTGTCAGTGACGTCAGAACGATGGCGACAGTGACTGAATACGCTGGTGGGTTTTCAGCACATCATCGATATGATGGCGCTGAGCATGACGGTAATCCAGCACCAGCAACTGCGTATGGCGTATTTGTCGGCATTCAGGCGGCTGTTCGATACAAACTCAATTCAGATTTGAGCGGTTTAACAATCTCGATACAAGGTGCAGGACAAGTTGGGCGAAGATTAGCGCAGCATTGTCTCGATGCAGGCGCGCGAGTATTAATCGCTGATGTCTATGCACCCAGTCTTGAAGCTTTAGCTGAACACCCCGAAGTTACGGTGTGTGATGTGCATAGCATCCATGCACAAAAATGCGATGTATTTGCCCCATGTGCCTTAGGTGGTGCAATTAATGCCAACACGATAGATGATATTGGGGCAAAGATTATTGCCGGCGCGGCGAATAACCAGCTAGCCGCTTCAGAACTTGGTGATGTGTTGCAACGAAAGGGAATTTTGTATGCGCCTGACTTTGTTATCAATGCAGGAGGCATCATAGACATTCATCATCAAACTCAAAATAGCTCAGCACATCAAATCAAATCACATTTGGAAGAGATAGGTCATACATTGGAAACCATCTTTAATGAGTCGAATAAGAGTGGAAGCGCTACATCGGATGTTGCAATAAACATGGCAAAGCACAAAATATCAGCAGGTAAGCGTTAGAAACTAAAACAGTTTTTGCAAATGGTTCGAATTATCTGCATAATACAGGCTTCTGCGATGGCTCCTTGGTCCTCTCGCAATACTATTTTGTGAATCTGGTCAGGCCCGGAAGGGAGCAGCCACAACAAAAGACGTATGTGCGCGGATGCGGCTGGGGGGCTGTCACCAAATCTTTACATCTTGTTCTTTTACACACTTTCTCACTTATCTGACCAGTCGAACTTAATACTTTAACCTAACATCTTGTTCTCCCAACTTTTTTTTTTGACATGACGTTCAAAAAAATGTCACAAAATACTTTGAACTTTTTGAAAAAGACGTAAACAGACTGTTGACCCTAGCCTATAATCTTGGTTAATATCCATGTTAGGGGTAAAACTGCCTCTGAGAATATATTCTCTATAAATCATAATAATAGTTCGTTATTAATCACATTGATAATGTTCTAGGGAGACAATACATGTTTACAAACTCAAAAGTAGCTAAGTCTATTCGTCTAGCTATTGCGTTTGGTGCAGCTTCGACTATGGCATTTTCTAATGCCGCACTAGCGCAAGAAGAAAATGAAGAATCAGCAGAGCCTGTTGAAAAAATTCAGGTGACTGGTTCGCGTATCAAACGTGCTGATTTAGAAGGTGCGTTACCCGTTACTGTTATCGACCGTGAAGCAATTGACTTCTCAGGTCAAACGTCTGTAGCAGACTTACTCCGTAACACGTCTTTCAACTCAACTGGTTCATTCCGTCCACAGTCTGGTTCATCTGCACAGGGTGTTTCTCAGATCAACTTACGTGGTTTAGGTGCGAGCCGTTCATTAGTACTAGTTGATGGTCGTCGTCTTGCGCGTTCACCTTCTACAGGTTCTTCTCAAGATTTGAACGGTATTCCAGCCGCTGCTGTTGAGCGTATCGAAATCCTTACTGACGGTGCATCTGCGGTATACGGTTCTGATGCGATTGGTGGTGTTGTAAACATCATCACTCGTAAAGACTTCAACGGTGTGGAGTTACGTTTAGGTGCTGCAGAAATTGAACATGAAGGTGGTGACCGTGAAGAAGGTTCTTTGATCTTTGGTGCGTCTTCAGACAAAGGTTCGATGCTTGGTGGTATCTCATGGAACAGTCGTGACATCGTATTTGCGCGTAACTTCCCATGGTACAGCCCAGGCGGTTCATTCTACTCACAGAACTTCCGAGATTATAATCGTTCGGACGCTTCATGGACCAGCTTAGGTCCAAACGCATGTGACCAGGGTGAGTTCTACACAATTCCTTACGGCCCAGCAATTCCAAACTCAGACGGTGAATCAGTACGTTGCGGATTTAACTTCGCATCAGTATCAGCAGACGAAGCTTCTACAGGAAATGTTGGTTTCTTCATGAATAGCCGTTATGAAATCAATGACGATTGGTCTGTTTATGCAAATATGAATATGACCAAATCTAAGTCTTTTGGTCGTTATGCCCCATCATTGGCAATGGCATATGTTGGTCCAACTTCACCCAACAACCCAACTAACCCAGATTCGCCATACTACGATCCTGCATTCAATCACTCGCTTTACAATTCTGCGGCAGACCCAACTGTTGGTTCTGATGATGTGTACGTATTACACAGATTTGCTGGACTTGGTAATCGTGACAATGACGTCGACAACTATTTACAAGATATTTTGTTCGGTTTTGAAGGGGATATCGACGGTGTTTTAGTTGATTTTGGTGTTCGTAGAAATAAATCACGTACGTATGACATCGGTCGAAACTATGTTGTTATTCCTATTGCTGAACAATATATGGATCAAGGTGATTACCTGATGGGTGATGTTGATCGTAACCCAGCTGATGTATTGAATTCAATGAAAGCGACCATCTCTCGTATTGGTGATTATAATCAAGATGAAGTATACGGTTCTGTTCAATTTGATTTGTTTGATATGGATGGCGGCACCGCTGTGGCTATCGTTGGTGGTGAATGGCGTGACATTCTTTTCAACGACCAATACGATTCACTTTCAGAAGGTGGCGTAATTGGTGGTTCTGCTGGTAACTCTGCAGGTGGTGCGCGTCAAGCATCAGCGGTATTTGTTGAAGCAGTATTTCCTGTACAAGATGACTTAGAGGTAACTGCAGCTTTACGTCGTGACCGTTACTCTGACTATGGTTCTGATACATCACCAAAAGTTTCTGTACGATATAACCCAACTGATGAGCTAGTACTTCGTGCATCTTATGGTGAAGGTTTCCGTGCTCCGACTTTGGATATTTTGACTCAGAAAGAATCATTTTCTGCTGACTCTGTGCGAGACGAACAACACTGTCTTGCAATCGGATTAGCGGCTGATTGTTCGGATCAGATCAATGCATTCGTTATTGCAAACCCATTCTTGGAATCTGAGACTTCTAAGCAATATGCCTTTGGTGTTGCCTATGAACCAGCTGAATGGTTGGACTTCTCTTTAGATTATTTCAATATTAAAATTGACAATCGTATCAAGTCATTCTCATCTGGTGAATTGATTAATCTACAAAACGCAGGCCGTGCATTACCATCAGGTATGTCCGTAGAGCGAAACCAATTTGGTGAAATTGAGAGAGTTGTTCGTGGTTTTGGTAACCAAGGTACTCTTGAAACTTCAGGTCTTGATTTGAACTTAAACACTAGATTTGATTTAAATGAGTTTGGTGCGTTACGTCAAAACCTAACGTTCTCTTACACAAGCAAATACGATGTTGATGGTGTGGATCAAATGCAATTTGATGCATTCCCAGAATATCGTGGTGTACTTGCCAATGTATACTCAATTGGTGACTTCGATGTTGCTTGGAACGTAAACGTTATCGGTGATACAACTGATCCATCAGGTGACCCTGTGCCACATTGGATTACTAACGACGTTCAAGTTACCTACAATGCTAATTGGAATGGTAAAGTAACTGTTGGTGTTCGTAACCTATCTGGCAAAGAACCAATCTTAGGTACGGATCCAAATGGTTCACGTGATTATAACTTCAACTTATACGACGGTTATGGCCGCACTGTATACGCACGTTATACTCAATCATTCTAAGCATCTAGCTTAAAATTAGAAAGCGGGCCCTGTGTCCGCTTTTTTGTTTATGGAGGTCTTCTATGCGGACTAAGCAAACTGAACAACAGGCATGGAATACGTATTGGCAACAGCATCAAACCAGTAACAGCTTTTGTTGTGATTACACAGAAAATGAAGGGCCTTATGGCGTTGTGAGTCGTCATTGGCTAGCGTGTTTTGAGACATTTGACACCTCGGATATTGTGTGCGACCTCGGTGCTGGAAATGGTGCATTGGCAAAGTTGTTTATCGACTCAAGAAAAAAACTAAATTGTAAACAATGGCTCTCTACCGATATTGCATTAACTCGCCTTGATTTCACTCATCAAAAAGTCGAAGCAAGACAAATGAATGCTGAACAAATGGAATTAATTGACCAGAAGATTGATGTATTTGTGAGTATGTTTGGGATTGAGTATGCAGATTTAAAAAAAGTTTTTGCTGAAGTGAATCGAAATTTGTCACCAACCGGACGTTACCAGTTTTTATTACATCATCAAGATAGCGTTATAACAAAGCAGTCTAGGGTCACTGTAAATGTGGGTCAAAGAATTCTAGATAATGCATTTTGGCAAACGTTATCCAACTTAAACACACTTTCTTTTACTGAACTCAAACACCTATTACTTCAACAACTCAATATTCAAATGCAAAAAGCAAGTTTTGACGAGCAGGAGGATGTAAAGATAATCGGTCACAGCATCTTCAGCTTAGTTCAGTCTTCACAATCTACTCATCAAGTGATAATGGGACTGACAGAGATTGTCGAGCAAATAAAACAGCAAAACAGTCGTCTAATTGCACAGATCAATGCAGCGATACAAACTCAAGAATTAAGTCAGTTACTTGAAAAATCTCCACTTTCTTGCTACAAATTAAGCACACTTATGTACAACCACGCGATATTAGGTTGGTCAGTCATAGGTAAAAAATAATTCAAAAATTAAGGATTCAATATGCGCAATCTGTTGTTCGTGTTTGTTATGTTAATAAGCACTTCTGTATTTGCAAAATCACCAGCAGATATACCTTTAGAAGCATTCTTTAAAGATGCACAGTTTACGAACATGGAAATTTCCCCTGATGGGAAACACTTAGCAGTAATTTACGACACTGGTAATTCAAATACCTTAGCCATAATGGATGTTGGACTCACTGAAATCAAAGCTAAGATTAACTTTGGCGATTACATGCGAATTGGCGGTGACATTATGTGGCCTCGCAACGATCGCTTCATTTTGTCCTATTCAAAGTTTGTCGGATACCTGGATACAAAGGGTTCTAACCCAATCTACGTAGCCTATGATTTGGATGGCAAAAATGGCCGTCAATTAACTGTACCACAACGTACTTGGTATCGTATTATTAGTATGTTGCCATCTGATCCAGAAAAGATATTAGTGACCAAGTCACACTATTTTGATGAAGGTGAAACGAAGCTATGGACGATCAATATTGATAATGGTAAGGAAAGTTATATCGGCGGTGAGCCCAGAGGCGCGCAATCAATCATAGCCGACTCTGATGGCATTCCTCGTTTTGCAACTGCTTATGAAGAAGACGACGAAGAGGATATTGGCAAAGGTAAAAACACTTTCTTTGTAAAACAGACAGCTACTAGTAGCTGGCGTAAAGTAGCCATGCCAGAATTATACAAGCAAGGTACACGCATAAACCTGTTAGGGTTTAATGCAGATAATACCATTGCTTATGTGGCATCGGATATCAAAACCAAAGTACCGAGTATTTATGCTGTGGATCTTGCGACGCTCAAGTCTACTCTAATACACGAAGAAACGGTTGCAGATATTGGTGGACGAGGAGAGTTATACAACGGCGCACTTGAGACAGTCGCGTTCTCACGTGATTATAACCGCATGGTTTTTTTATCAGAAAACAGTGAGATGAAAACCATTATGACCCAGCTCTATGCCACATTTGGTATTGATGATACGTCGTCAAATATGCGCATCACCTCGTTTACTGAGGACGGGAATCAACTCGTTTTCAATATCTCTTCAGATCGAGACCCAGGCGTGTTTTATTTATTCAATCGCGGTTTGGATGGGTCAAGCCCAAGCATTCGTGAACTGGCTGTTGCCAAGCGTGAAATCGATCCGGATATGATGGCACCGATGACACCTATCAAGTTTACATCACGTGATGGTGTCGAGCTACGTGGCTACAAAGTCATCCCTATCACGGGTGAGGCACCATATCCAATGGTACAAATTATTCATGGTGGTCCACATGGTCCTCGTGACTACTGGGGTTGGAACCGCGAAGCGCAGTTTTTAGCATCTCGTGGCTATGCGGTCGTTATGGTTAACTTCCGTGGCTCAGGTGGCTATGGTGATGCGTTCGAGCGTTCTGGATATCAAGAATGGGGTGGCAAGATGATCAACGATATGACCGATGCCACGATGTGGATGGTCGACAATGGATACGCAGACAAAGACCGGTTATGTGTGTATGGCGGTTCGTATGGCGGCTACGGGACGTTGCAATCGTTGGTCCGCGAACCCGATCTGTATAAGTGCGGCATTGGCTATGTTGGCGTGTATGACTTGTTTGAAATGAAAAAAGCAGGTGATATTCCCAAGCGCGAATCGGGTCGCAAGTTTTTAGACCAGGTTTTAGGTACAGATGAAAAGCGTATGCGAGAGTTTTCACCAGCGCTAAATGTTGAAAAAATCAAAGCTGAGCTATTCATTGCTCATGGTAGTGATGACGTGCGAGTGCCTATGGAACAGTACGAATCTCTTTCGGAAAATTTGAAGCGCATTGGTAAACCGTATATTTCAATGATTCGTGATGAAGGTCATGGGTATCAAAAAGATAAAAATAAGTATGATTTTTATTCGCAAATGGAGCGTTTTTTAGCAGAACACATTGGTGAATAACTTAATTGATTAAGAATCCCGCTATTCCTCAAGTTAACAAGACATTTGTCAAGTAATTTATTTTGTTTGTAAATGAATTGTTAGCTTGAATTTCAACTCTCTATATGTGATTATATTTAGGTTATGGGTGTATTTTATGCCCGTTATTCATGCAAACACATAACAAGTTTAACAAACTAAAGACGCAACTATATGGCTTGCGCATTAGTCAAATTAACATTAAACAATTGGTTGGGAATTATGTCCAAGATGAGCAAGAGAACTCTTATTGCATCTACCGTAATCGGCGTATTCGCTATGGGTAGCACTGCTGTCTCTGCAGATCCACTTGAAAACTTGCACAAAGAAAATGCAAAAACTCATGCGGCTGCAAAAAAATCTCAAGAAAAAATCAACTCGTTATTTGAACAAGCTCAGGATTTGCTTGTTGAGTATCGCGCCGTAGTTGACGAAACTGAAAACTTGAAAGTTTATAACGATTATGTTGCAAGCCTAGTTGCAGACCAAGAGCGCAACATTGCATCATTACAGTCGCAAATTGACTCGATTGAAGAAACCAAGCAGAACATCGTTCCATTGATGTTCCGCATGATTGATGCGCTTGAAACTTTTGTTAAGTTGGACATTCCAATCAACCTTGATGAGCGTCTAGCTCGCATCGATCGTTTACGTGAAGTAATGACTAATTCTAACGTGACCGTTTCAGAACAGTTCCGTCAAGTACTAGAAGCGTATCAAATCGAGAACGAATACGGTGCCAAAATTGCATCTTATCAAGGTGATATTGAGGTTGCTGGTACGAATGTAAAAGTTGATTTCTTCAATCTTGGTCGTACGGCTTTGTTAGCGCTCTCTCTTGACCAGAAAAACGCTTGGGTTTGGAATAATGAATCACGCGCTTGGGAAGCTTTGGGTGATGAGTATTTATCATCTGTGGTAACGGCTGTGCGTATGGCCAACAACCTCGTCCCGGCTGACCTCATTAAACTGCCAATTCGCGCAGCATCTAAAGCGGAGTAATGATAATGAGAACAATAATTAAATCACTAATTACCGTTGCGTCTGTTGCTGCATTGTCGTTTGGCGCTCAAGCACAACAAGCACAAACACTTGAACAATTACTCGATCAGGTAAAACAAAATCGCGTGTCAGAAGCCCGTCAAAATACTGCGCGTGAAAAAGAATTCTTGTCAGCCCGTGCTGATAAGCAAGCGCTATTAAACAAAGCACAACGTGAACTCAAAGCGGAACAAGACCGCGGTGACCGTTTAGCTAAGCGCTTTGCCGATAACGAAACTACTTTAGCCGAAAAAGCCATTGAGCTTGACCAAGCGGTAGGTACATTAGGTGAAATGTTTGGTGTAGTACGTCAAGCGTCTTCTGAAGCGTTTGGTCGTATTTCTACATCGATTGTTTCTGCACAATACCCTGGCCGTGATGCTTTCTTATCGCGAATGGCAGAAGAGTCAAAAGGTTTACCAAACATTCGTGAACTGGAAGACCTTTGGTTTGCACTCCAAACCGAAATGACTGAGTCTGGTCGTGTAGTTAAATTCAATGCTGACGTTGTCAGTCTAGATGGTGGTGTACAACAGCAAGAAGTCGTTCGTGTTGGTACATTTAACTTAATCGGTGAACAAGGCTACTTAGTTTATGATGATACGAACAATCAAATCATCCCATTAGGTCGTCAGCCTGATGGTCACGTAGTTGCTTCAGCAGCTGATTTACGTGAAGCGTCATCAGGTTTAATTCCAACATTTGTAGATCCTGCTCGCGGACAGATCCTTGGCCTACTTAAAGAAAAAGCAACATTAACTGAGCGCTATCACGCTGGTGGCATTGTAGGTTATATCATTACTGCCATGCTTGCAGTGGGTCTATTAATTGCTGTTTACAAGTTAATCACCTTGTTCTTGATTGGTAACAAGATGAAAGCTCAGCTGAAAAACATCAATAACCCATCAGATGCTAACCCACTCGGTCGTATCTTGAACGTCTATGCACAGAACAAGAACACAGATGCAGAAAACTTAGAGTTAAAACTAGATGAAGCTATCTTAAAAGAATTACCAAGCATTGAAGCAGGTATTAACATCATCAAGATCTTCGCGGCAATTGCCCCTCTGCTTGGTCTTCTTGGTACAGTACTGGGTATGATCGCGACCTTCCAACAGATAACATTGTTCGGTACTGGCGACCCACGTATTATGGCTGGTTCGATTTCAATGGCACTTGTAACAACGGCTCAAGGTATTATTGCAGCATTACCATT
The DNA here is from genome assembly GCA_023268935.1 of Glaciecola sp. Classification (GTDB taxonomy): domain Bacteria; phylum Pseudomonadota; class Gammaproteobacteria; order Enterobacterales; family Alteromonadaceae; genus Opacimonas. Next base: position 18,712 of record JALRKK010000077.1, on the reverse strand, counting down.
GATTCTTGCTCACAGCATCGTTGCAGCTCGCTCTAAGTCGATTGTTCATATCTTAGATGAACAAACCGCAGGTATCGTTGCAGCTCACTCAGAGTCGGAGAAAGCATAATATGTTATACCTGATTGGATTATGGGAATCGGTCAGGGACTTTATCGCTACCGGCGGTGACGTTTTGTATTTCGTTGCTGCCGCGCTCTTCCTCATGTGGGTTTTAATGATAGAGCGTTATTGGTATTTGACATCGGTATTCCCGAAGGTGAAGCAACAAATCATCGACGATTGGAATGCCCGTGCAGATACGACCTCATGGTATGCGCATAGAATCCGTGACGCATGGATTTCACAAGCATCAGATGCACTGAATGCGCGAATGTTAATTATTCGTACATTGGTGGCCATGTGTCCGCTCATTGGTCTTCTCGGAACAGTTACAGGTATGATTTCTGTTTTCGAAACCATGGCGACACAGGGTACTGGTAATGCACGATTGATGGCCGCAGGTATTTCCATGGCAACTATACCAACCATGGCTGGTATGGTTGCTGCACTGTCAGGGTTATTCGTCAGCTCTCGCTTAGAATCAAAAGCGAAGTATGCACGCGAATCTCTCATTGACAGCCTGCCTCATCATTAAGAGAGGACATTATGAGTCGTAAACAAAGAGTTGAAGAAGAAGATGCAGCGATCGATATGACACCGATGCTAGACATTGTGTTCATCATGCTGATTTTCTTCATCGTCACCACTGTATTCGTCAAAGAAGCGGGTATCGAGGTGAACAAACCGGAAGCTAGCGAAGCATTTCGTCCTAAAAACGCCAATATTTTTATTGCGGTGACTGAAGACGGTGATGTTTGGCTAGACAAGCGCCAAGTTGATCCTGATTCAATTCGCGCAAACGTAGAACGCTTATTAACAGAACAGCCGACTGATTACGTCATCATACAAGCTGATGTGAAAGCGAAACACGGTTTGGTTGTTAAGATAATGGACCAAGTAAAAGACGCAGGGATTGATAAAATTTCTGTCGCATCGAGGAGTTAATTAGTATGGTTAGATTAATACTTTCTATATTACTTGGCGCTGTCGTTGCATTTACTTTGTTTGTTGTTATGGCAAAGTTAATCGAAAACACCAATCGCCCAGCGGAAGAGGTTCCACCAACACCGGTTATTGATATTGTAATGGACGATGTGGAAGAGGATACCAACACGCGTAATCGTGTACCACCTCCGCCACCGCCACCACCTCAGCAACCGCCCAAGATGCAGCCAACTGAGCCTGAAGAAATTGAACCTGATGCCAATGGTTTCAGTTTGAATGTACCAGGTATTGATACCGGCGGTATGAATGTAAGTTTAGGTGGTGTTGGAGCAATGCGTCGTGATGGTGAAGCGACACCGATCGTACGTATTGAGCCAAAATATCCAGTACAGGCTGCTCGTGATGGCAAAGAAGGGTGGGTTCGCTTATCTTTCACCATCAATGAAGTAGGTGGTGTAGACGATGTGGAAGTCATCGAAGCCGATCCTAAGCGTATTTTTGACCGTGAGGCGAAACGCGCTTTGCGCAAGTGGAAATACAAGCCTAAGATTGTTGATGGCAAGCCGGTTAAACAACCAGGTATGCGTGTTCAGTTAGACTTTACATTGGATAAATCATGATGCAGAAACTATTAAAATTATCAGTAGTTGTAGCCACTATGAGCCTTTCAATGGGGGTGTCTTCATTTGCACTTGCACAAGAAGATAAAGCAGCTAGTCCACCACCACCTCCAGCGCTTCCAGTAGAGTGTCCTGGCTACAAGCCTGGTACTACGCAAATTATTGGAGAGCGTGCGGGTAAACGAGTAGCCAGAGCTTTTGAAGCTTATAATAACGATTTAATCGATGAAGCTTTAGAAACTCTTATTGAGATCGATCCTTCTGATTCATTTGATGCTGCTTATGTAAACCGTTTCATCGGTAACATCATGGCAACCATTGATGGTCGTGGTCAGGAATCAAAGGGCTATTTGGTAAAAGCAGTTCAAGAAAAAGAACTAAATGATTCTGAACATGCTGGTACCTTGCGCTTACTAGGCGACTTGTCTTTACAAGAAAAAGACTATCAAGACGCGATCAACTGGTACAACAAATGGATGGATTTTACGTGTAAACAGGATCCCGACATTTATACTCGAATTGCTCAGGCTTACTACGAGCTTAAACAACTCGATAAAATCATTGCACCAGCAGATAAAGCCATTGCCTTGTATAAAGAGCCTAACAAAAACCCGTATGTGTTGAAGTTGACCTCTTATTACGAGCGCAAGTTATATCCTGATACAGTTAAAGTGGCAGAGGAATTAGTTCGCCAATTTCCTGATAACAAACAATGGTGGTCACAGCTTGGTTTCTTTTATATGTTAGTGGAAGATTACAAGCGTGCCTTATCAACGTTTGAAATGGCTTATTCACAAGGGTACTTAACTAAAGTTTCAGAAATCAAAGCTTTGGCTCAATTATATTCAACAAGTGATATCCCGCACAAAGCGGCTCTAATCCTTGAGAAATATATCGAGTCCGGTTTAATTGAAAAGACTGAAACGAACTACTCACAGTTAGCCAATGCGTTCCATTCAGCTAAGTATCATGCTACCGCAGCAAAATACTACGGTATTGCTGCAGCAATCAACAATGATGCGGATTTGTGGCGCAAGCAAGGTGTTCTGTTGCTAGCTGCTGAAGATTACAAGGGCGCTGTTGTTGCTCTAGAAAAATCCTTAGAAGCGGGTCCTGAAGATGAAGGCCGTGTGCAATTTGCACTGATGGAAGCTAACTTCTATCAAAACAAGTTCCGCACAGCATACAAGCATGCGCTTGAAGCGAAGAAATTCCCTTCTGTTCGTCGTAATGCGAATGCATGGTCACCATACATCAAAGATAAAGCAAAAAATCGAGGTATTAAGATTTAATATCTGATTTTCTAAGTTAGTAAAAAGCTGGTCTCATTGAGTCCAGCTTTTTTTATATTTCTGATTTGATTCGTTTAACAAGTTCAGCCTTGCCATGGCAACCGATTTTTCGGTACCGTTGCTCTGCGGTTAGTTCCTGATTTTCATACCAAATTGATAATGTCTTACTTTTAATACAACCCATTAAATGTAGGCCCATCAATGCATAATCAGCGTTATCAAAATGCCTTTTGTCCATTTTGAAGTCGTCTAGGATGGCCATGAGTATATCTTTGTGTTTGACAAGCCTTTCCAAGAGTTTGGCACTCAGAGTCTGAGAATTCGCCCACTGTCTTTGCAGTGCAATGAACGCATCTAGATCATGAAGCAGTTGTTGATCGTGCCGATGAATGACAATGACATTTTGCATGCCCGAAGCGGTATTAGCTTGCCTACCATATCGTATGACTGCAAAGCCATTACGTTGCCAAAAATATTGAATGTGTTTTTGTAAAGAAAAAGAGCTGGTCACTTCAATGTTATCTTTGCGAGCACGGTTTAACAAATCTTGCACCAATTGAGAACCAATACCTTGTCTTCGTTTATTATGTGTTACTGCTATACGATTGATGCGCCAATGGGTTTGTTCGAGTATTCCTTGGGCTCGGTAAGTGTGCGCAAGTTGTTGTAGTCCTAGATGTCCTTGCACTCGTCTTGTGCCAGAAATGATCAGAGTTTTAAGTGCATCACTTTCTGCCTCAAGGTTTTCCACAAAATATATTAAAACGCCAGTAATCTGTGATTTTTCAACATGCACGATACAATGAGTATTTGGACAATCAAACAATCGTTGTAAATCATCTGGACGGGTTTGGTAGTGGGCTTCACTTAATAGTGAATAACAGGCAAGTAATATATCAGAGTCCTTTGTTATCTGATGAATGCCATCATTAAGTGAGACCGTGTTTTGCGCTTCTAACGCTAAGGCAGATTCAATTGGACAGGGGATTTGAAAACGAAATGCAGTTGTTAGCTGAATAAGGTGATAAGAGGATAATCCATCTACAAATATTCTTTTAAATCCTTGGCCGGTTCCTTCATAGCCATGTGTCGTTGTACTGTAGACTTTTGCACCTTGTAGTGCTTGTATTTTTTTAAGTACTAAAAGACTGTAAGATGCTGCTTCATCTACTAGAATTACATCCCATTGATTTTGTATCAACGAATTATCTGGAGAGGTAAGTGCAAGCTCTCCAGTGGCGACCGATATGCACCGATTTCTTGGAATGGTTTCTTTGGTAAAGTGCTCAAGCGTCGTTTTGAGAACGTCATTGTTATTATGATGTTGTTGGATACATAGCACCTTATTTCCAGAGTTTAAAAGCTGAAATGCGAGTCGAGCAAGCAAATGAGATTTACCTCGTCCTCGTTGTGCCATGACCACTACATTTTTGTCCTTTTCGTTAGAGCATTCCAGGTGGTTGACAATAGATTGCAGTGCGCTAGTTTGTTCTTGTATTGCAATATTAATTTGTTCTAAAAATTGTTTATTACTATGTACTGCTGCGACATTATCCGACTTCGAAACCTCGATGTGATAATTTGGAAAAATAGATGTTATGTGCTGTTTGAGATAGTCCCACAATGATGAACAAACCAGTGATTGATTAAGTGGATAACTCAGAGAAATGCCTGTGTATGTTGTATTCGGTTCAATAATACATAATGTGCCATTTGCTTTAACGGTGCCGCTTACCGCTAGAAGGGACTGAAGACGAAAACCAGAAACACCTGTCATATCAAAAATAACCAGATCAAACTCTTGTCCAAGGGCTTGCGTGTAATGCTTAGGAGAAAGGGACGTCGTACAATACGTAGCCAAATCCTGATGTTCACCAAGGTAAAAAATACGCGCCGAATGATGACCCGTTGTTTGAAGGAGTACATATTCACGGATCTTTGAATAATCCGAGAAAATAATAATTTGTCTAGACACGCGCTTTTCTTTATTCTGTTCGGTATGCAAATATATCAAAGCCATTGTGGATTTTCGAGCCAGTCGTCATTACCTTTATATGAATAAAACCAATAGCTCCAGTAGAACACTAAAAAAGCTTCGCTTAGCTCGCAATATTAGTATCGCCATACTGTATGTATTTTTATGTTTTGTTGTGGTTCGTCATGAAATCTTGCATATTGAATCCCAGCTAGATGTTGATCGACAACATTTTGTGAATCAAGTTGAGACGTTTGAAACGTCAATCATTCAAGTTATTGACAGTTTTTCGGCATTTATTGCTCAGACACCGTCTCCAAGTTCACTACAAAAACACGATTTTGCCAAGAGTTTAATCACAACACATCCATATATTTATATGATTGGGCAAATTGAAACACTTGACGAGTCCACAATAGAGTCAATGTTATCCCCAGCATTTCAATTAAAACAGATAATGGTTTCAGATAAGGGCAAACTGTTTTTAAAACCGAAGCACCCAGATGAATTAAATTACGTGATTACTTGGGTACACCCTGATGTTAGCCCAGTCAACAGTGTTATTGGTCTTGATGTCTCAAACGTTCAAAAATTACAGCCTTTATTTGCATCAGCACGCGATAATAAGCAGACACAAAGAGGAGAGCCAATAACACGAGATACATTAACCATGGAAACATTTGAAATGATCCAGGGGGGATATGCTTTCTCGATTAACCAAGTTTCAAGGTATGTATCTAACACTGATGATGTAGATAATGCTTTGTTGTCAACCATATTGTTTGAACACGAGATGCTTGTTTCCCATTTGCAGGAGTTTTTACCAAATCTCAACATGCAAGTCACTATTGATTACTTGGATCAGGCACTTGTTTATGGCAGCCCTGAAATCGTTGACAACTCCATAATGACGATTCAAAAACGGTTTGATGTTTCCCTGTTTGATTCAAAATTAAACATTGTGCTCGAACAATCAATACAGTATGAGACCCTAAATTGGGGGCTCATTGGCCTTATGACGGTATATTTGATCTTAAATCTTATTGTATTCGAGAAGTTACATAACAATGTGGTTAGAAAACATAGTTATTTGCAAACGGTGAATGCAAAGCTTCGAGAAAACATCAAAAACCGCTCGGATTTATTTGGTTTCATTGCACATGAACTTAAAACACCGCTTACCCTCATCTCATCGCCGACTCAGCAGCTTTTATCAGATGACAGTGTCGATCCTGATATACGTGAAAATTTACAGGTTATTCAGCGCAACACGCAGCGTATTCAAAGTATCATCGATCGGATTTTGACTATTAAACAGTTTCAGTCGAGAGACTTGGCCCCGCAGAAGATCAATATGGTTAATGAGCTAAATGCCATTATTACTCGTTATAGGCCTTTACTGGATAGAAAAAACTTAGATTTTGTTCTGCAAGGTAATCAGTATGACTTGATTTCTTTAGTAGAAGATTTAGCCTCATATCAAATTGTGTTAGAAAACCTATTCAGTAACACCGCAAAATATACAACTGCGAATGGTATAGTGATCGTTGATTGGTATTGTCACGATGGTTTTTTCCAAATCGATGTGCGAAATTCTTGTCCATTGATGAATGATGAAGAGCGCAGTAAGTTATTTACTAAATACGTTCGTTCAGGTGATAGCGAGCAAGATGGTGTTGGCCTTGGTCTGGGCTTAGTCAGAGAAATTTGTGAAAAAAATCAATGGATCTTAAATTGTAAAAGCATCATTATCGAAAACGAGCCATTTATAGAATTTAATATCTCGATTCCTATGCGTTAACCCCCCACTTTCTTTTTTAAGATAGCTTGAATTCTAATGCATTCATTGCTATCTTCGTGCCTGCCAAGGGGTGCTTTACCTGATTTTTTGTGTTCAGGTTAAGGCTGAGATCACATGAAACCCTTACACCTGATCCGGATAATGCCGGCGTAGGAATTGGTTGAGACCTATCTAATTTAACCTTCCGAAACCGGATCCGTTTGTTATTAATACATTTAACATAATGAGATCCAATAATGAAATACACATTTTTATCTTTAGCCATCACCTCTGCTATTGCCAGTCAGGCTCTAGTGTTTGCTACCGAGGACAATTTGGCTGAAAGAATCGAAACCATCACCGTTAATGGAGACTTCTCTGCATTAGCTTTGTCAGAACTCTCCCAGAGCGCATCCGTGATTGATGCATCGACTTTACAGACGCGACAGGCTTTTCACAGTGAAGATATCTTGTCCGGTATTGCTAATGTTAATTTGAGCTCTGGCGCCTCACGGGCTCGTTTTATTCAAATTCGAGGCATTGGTGAGCGCAGTCAATTTGCTGAGCCGATCAATCCATCCGTTGGAATGATGCTGGACGGTCTTGATATAAGTGGTTTGGGCGCGTTAGCTACGATCTTTGACGTGGCGCAGGTTGAGGTGTTACGAGGGCCACAGGCGACCGCTCATGGTGCAAATGGCCTTGCAGGGGTAGTTAATTTTGTGTCGATTGCTCCGTCTGCAGAACCGCAAGGATATCTGCGTTTAGGGTTGGCACAAGATGAGACACTATTTGTCTCTGCAGCCTACTCTCAAGCATTGTCTGATTCACTCAATGCACGTATTGCTGTACAGCAATATCAAAGTAATGGCTTTGTCAAAAACGCCTATTTACAGCGTGATGATACTCATGACATCAAAGAGACGAATGCCCGTCTGGCATTTCATTACCAATCCTCAGCACAGCAAGCATTCACTCTGAATCTGTTTCACGGTTACGTCAATAATGGCTATGACGCCTTTTCATTGGATAACGATAATGTTTCTCAAGCTGATGAACCAGGGCATGATCGGCTCAAAGGGGAAGGGATTACTTTATCGAGTATGACGGATTATCATTGGGGAACACTCACTGTAAGTGGCGCTGCTCTTTCTTCGAATAGTCTATACAGCTATGATGAGGATTGGACCTATGTTGGTTTTCACCCATGGGAATACAGTTCAGTTGATGCCTACTATAGAGATCGAGACAATCATTCTTTGGCGGTGATTGCGCGATCACAACAAGATCTGGAACAAGACCATTGGACCTTGGGGGCTCAATTTAAAGCCAGTGATGAAAATTTACTGAGACAGTATACTTATGCAGACAATGATTTTACAAGTCGCTATGAGCCAGAAACAACCGCACTATTCGGTCAATATAACTATCCACTAGCAAACAACTTGTTGGCTGAAGCAGGTGTGCGTCTAGAACGATTCACTGCTGAATACCAAGATAATTCTGGTTTTTCTGAAAAGCAATCAGAAACGTTGCTCGGTGGTAAAATTGGTCTGAGCTATCGTCAACCTGGATTAACGTATTACGGCAGCATTAGCCGTGGCTATAAAGCCGGTGGGTTTAACCCAAGTGAAGCAGTGAGTAACGCGCAAAGAACTTATGATGCGGAATACAACTGGAATTATGAATTGGGTGCCAAGTATCAAACTAAGCAACTATCGTCTCGCTTAGCTATTTTCCAAATGGTACGCAAAAATACACAAATCAGTGATTTTGCGGTGATTCAAGGCCCTGATAATTCGGTACAATTTATCGATATTATTGATAACGCTGACAATGGTACTAATCGTGGCGTAGAGTTAGAAGTTCGTTGGCAGCCAGACTCTCAGATTGAGTTTGGGGCAGATGTGGGTTATCTGGATGCGTATTTTAACGGTTTTACCCGAGCAGACGGTACCCAAGTTACCAAGCAACAACAAGCGCAATCACCTCGCGGAAGTTTTCATTTATTTGCTAATTTAGGCTTGTCTGAAACGTGGCAAGGATATCTAGTAGTGGAAGGCAAATCATCACATCGTTTCAGCGACGGGCATGATGAAATTAATCCAGCCTATGTGTTGACCCATTTAACATTGACCAAAGATGTCGGGCCATACACAATCAGTTTCTGGGGAAAAAATCTCTTTGATACACAATACTACACCAGAGGTTTTGGTGGCTTTTCAAATGACCCTAGAGATTACTATGCGCAACCTGAGCCATACTATCAATTCGGCAATGGTCGTCGTTTCGGTGTGAACTTCAACCTGGAATTCTAATGTTAGAATTATTGTCCATCTCTTGGCTCGAAGCCGTCGCAGCATTATTAGGTATACTTTATATTTATGCGGTGAGCCAAGAGTGGCCAATTGCTTGGCCGGCAGCCTTTGTGAGTACAGCAATTTATACCTATGTATTTTGGGATTCTACCTTGTGGTACAGTGCTGGGTTAAATGTGTATTACATGGGTATGGCGGTATATGGTTATTGGCAATGGACATATGGTAACAAAGCACAAATTGGAGACATTTCTAGTCGCTCCTCGCAATGGCATGTTACTTATGTCGTAACGGGATTGGCGATAGTATGTACCTTGGTCTTTTGGTCAGAACAGGCTTGGTTGGACTGGGCAACATTAGATGCGTTGATTATGGTATTTTCCGTTATGACGACAGTGTTAGTGGCACATAAATACCTGTCTAATTGGGTGTATTGGATGATAATTAATACTCTAGCCATGCTCCTATATTGGCAATATGCCTTGTGGTTTACCGTTGGTTTGTACTTTGTGTATCTGGTATTTTCAGTTTTTGGATGGCGACAGTGGCGCAAGCGTGCTTAGACATTTTACGTCAAATAACTCACCAGCAACCTGATGCTAAACACATATCGAGTGTTCAGTTAGACGGTACGCATCAAAATTATTGCTATCATTGGGGCGATGAGAAGTTTTTGGTCAAAATACTTCGACCTCATGCTGGAGAGCTTTTTTCGTGGGATTCTCATTGGCGTTTACAATCTTTATTGGCCGTTCATGGAATCGCCCCCAATGTGTATTATTTTGATCAGAATATCTGGGTAGAGCAGTGGATATATAATGCTTGTTGTTCCGCTGATGACATTTTGGAAACTGCACATGCAATGGCTCGAATGCATCACATACCATTACTTGGGCGAGACGCAAGTTGTGCCAAATGGTACCCCAAGTTGAGTGAAAAACTCCCCGAGTATTGGCAAAACGATAGGGTGTTTGGCCACAATGATTTACAAACGACGCATATCATTGAGCAGAAAGTGGTTGATTGGGAATATGCTGGGACAACGGAAAGGGCTTATGATATCGCAAATTGTGTTGTCATAAATGGTTGGTCATCCGCGCAGCAGAATGCATTTTTGTCGCATTATTGCGCACGGATATCTCCACTGAACTATGAATTAGCCAGTGCGGTGGATGCCTACATACCGATCGTTCGAGAGATTAATTCACAATGGGTAAGCAAATTTTCTAACCCGACCATTTAAAGCTTTACCTTTAGTTTAACCCTTGTATAATGCACACCCGTTGTAGGGGCGTAGTTCCAATTGGTAGAACAGCGGTCTCCAAAACCGATGGTTGGGGGTTCGAATCCCTCCGCCCCTGCCAACTTTCTTCGAGGTAAACCAAGATGCAAGATAACGAAGAATCCAACGATTTGTTTCCAACAGGCAAATACTGGTTCTTATTGTATTGCAAAGGCAAAGAAGAAGAACGTGCAGTTATGCACCTCAACAATCAAGGCGTAGATGCCTTCTATCCTAAAGCTCAAATCGAAAAGATGGTTCGCGGTAAGCGAACTCAAGTCATCGAGGCTTTGTTTCCTAATTACGTTTTTGCCAAACTTGATTATGAACAACACAATTTTACTGCGATCCGTTCCACTCGTGGCGTGATTGGGTTTGTGCGTCGTGGTAAAGAACCACAGCTGGTACCAGAATTATTGGTGACTCAATTTAAGACATTGCATGATGTGGCTCAGGTCAAAGATAAAAATTTACCTAAGCAAGGCGATATCGTATTGATTAATCATCCACAATACAACAATGTGCGTGCGATTTATCAAGAAGCTAAGGGTGACGCGCGTGCAATACTGTTGCTTGAGCTGATCAACAAACCAGTCGAAGTGATTTTCGACAACACAGACTTCAAAAAAGTCGACGCCTAGCTATTTATTTAAGGTATCGAATAGTAATTTCGCCATTTTCCCAAACCAACATTTCTTTGGGGCGCATTTTAGTCCATGTTTCATTAGTGGTTAAGGGTTCTGTGGCTAATACGGTCACAACGTCATTAGGTGTCGTTTCTTTGGCAAAGTCAACGGTCACTGCAATATCTTTCAACAAAGCAGGCCCAAATGGTGCGCGACGAGTGATCCAATGTAGATTGTTTGAGCAATGTGACACCAAACTATGACCGTCAGAAAGCATAAAATTACACACGCCACTCGCATGCAGAGTATGTGATAATTCGTATACATAGTCCCATATTACATTGGCATTTTGTGGTTTCTGGTCGCCAAATTTTTCGGCTATACAGCCGAGTAACCAGCAAAAAATGTATTCACTATCCGTTGTTCCTACAGGGATATAGCGTTTGGATAAGGTCAATTTGTCAAAGATCTCTTCAAGTTGACCATTATGCGCAAATGTCCATGTTTCGCCCCATAGTTCTCGGCTAAATGGATGGGTGTTTTCTAATACTAATGCGCCAACATTAGCTTGACGTATGTGACCAATGACGACATCACTTTTGATGGATTGTTGTTTTAGAAAGGCGGCTACATCGCAATCTGAACCGGCGGTGAGATCGCGAAAGGTTTGTGTGCCTTTACCGCGATAGAAAGTGATCCCCCATCCATCTTTATGAACATCGGTTCGTCCTGCACGTTCGACTAATCCTGTAAAACTAAAACAAGCATCTGTTGGCACATTCGCCGACATCCCCATTAATTGACACATACATTACCTCAAACACAATGAAAGGATATTTTACCAAGGAATGTTAAAAGATTAACGTTTTAATTTCGACGCCGATATAAAATAATTAATAAAGAATTGTTTTATATTCAAAATCAAGCTTAACATTTAAGCCTTCTGGGAGTATCGTTAACGACATCTTACTTTAAAAATAATAACGAATATGTCTAACACGATCATTTTATCCGGTGGTAGCTCTGGCATCGGTTTGGCCATGGCCAAGCGGTTTGTCGGTGATGGTTATCACGTGTGTAATTTGGATATCCAGCCTTCGGCCGTTGGTGAACATTACCTGTGCGATATGCGTAACTTTACTCAAGTACAACAAGTCGTGACTGAGATTTGTGCTAAACATAGTGTCTACGCATTAGTGACTAACGCAGGGATTCATTTATCAGCCAATATAGAAGATACTACTGAAGCCACGTTTGATGACTTATTTGCGCTGAATGTCAAAGGGGCTTACGCCGCAGTGCAAGCAGTACTTCCCAGTCTAAAAGCGCGTCGTGATGGGGTGATATTAGTGGTTGCATCGGACCAAGCCGTTGTCGCCAAATCCAATTCATTTGCCTATAACTTATCCAAACACGCCTTAGCCTCGCTGGTTAAAACCACCGCACTTGATTATGCACCATATAATATTCGTGCCAATGCTCTTTGTCCTGGCACGATTGATACGCCCTTGTACCAAAATGCCATTGCTAAGTACTGTTCGCATAGTGGTGCTGATGTTGCAGAGGTTCATCGGGCAGAAGCTGCGGAGCAACCGCTAAATCGACTTGGTACCGCAGAAGAAGTGGCCGCGTATGCGGCGTTTCTGCTTTCAGAAGAGGCGAGCTTTATCACAGGTTCTTTGGCAATGATGGACGGTGGATATACTGTACGATGAAATTCATCGACCCACATATCCATCTTTGGGATACAGACCAAGGTGACTATCACTGGCTACATAACTCGAATAATCTGCCTTTGCAGGTCAATGATTCAGCGATGACGTGTGAAGCTTATGTACACGTTGAGGCGGGCTTTGATAATAATCAACCTTGGCGAGAACTGGGCTGGCTCGAGTCTGTTGCAACGAAACCAATGCGGGCAGTGGCAACGCTTGATTTGACGCTGTTCACCGCTCCATTCGTCGAAAGCTTGCGGCATTATGCAAAATATACTTTTTGCGTAGGAGGTCGACATATTTTGGACAATGATGCGCTAGATTTACTGCGCAATCCTCAAGTACTCAACAATCTAGATACATTGGCGCAACATGGATACTTATTTGAAGCGCAATTTGATGTTGCCGATCAAGCGGTGGTTGCGCGAGTGTGTGAACTATTACAAGCGAAACCGGACTGGCAATGGGTCATCAATCATGCAGGCTATCCAGTGTTATCGGCAGTTGAGCAAGAGCAGTGGTGCGCTGGAATCCATTGTCTATCTAAAATTCCCTCGTTAATGGTAAAGTGTTCTGGTTTTGAAATGCAAGATAAAGATTTTGCTTGGGAAGATGCACTGCGAGTGATTGACCATTGTATTGCGAGTTTTGGCGAAAATCGCGTGATGCTGGCAAGTAACTATCCATTATTGACTTGGCGAATGCCTTATAATCAATATTGGGTATATTTAACTCAGGCCTATGCCGATAGGCCTGAGTTGTATTATGACAATGCAAAACGCATGTATTTTGCCAATACTTAGTTAAATGAGATTGAGCCTATTTTACAGTCACATGAGGAGAACGTTTCACCACCTCATCATTGAGCTCAATGCCGATCCCAGGTAAGTCTGGCACCTTGAAAACACCATTTTCTGGTTGATAATCTTGAATACACAACTCGCGGTTCCAGTGCTTAATCGCATAGGTGTGGTGCTCGTGAATCAAGAAATTCGGGATTGCGGCCTCAAGCTGTAACGCCGCTGCCGTTGCCACAGGTCCACCACATACATGCGCTTGGACGCGAATATCGTAGGTATCAGCGTAATCACAGACTTTTTTCGCTTCAGTAAAGCCACCGCTCAAGCCCACATCGGGTTGTAGTACATCAATACTTTGATCCTCAAAGTATGGACGCACATCCCAGCGATGATACAATCGTTCACCGCCGGCAATTGGGACCGTTAACTTGTCTGCAACCTTCTTGTGTACTGCAGAGTTGAGGTAATTCACCGGCTCTTCAAACATCATGCAGCCGACTTCTTCAATGACCGCCCCCATTTGAATCGCTGAAGCACAGCCCATCAGCGAGTGCGCTTCAAAAATAATATCGACATCATCACCGACTTCACTGCGAATGGCTCTTAAACGGTCGCCAAACAGCTTCATTTGTTTAGGAGTAAACAACTTGGTGCGGTCAAAGCTCGATTCGCCATGTTCATCATAAACAATCGGATCAACTTTCACGGCATCATAGCCTTCGTCCATGGCTTTGCGAGCCGCGGCTGCATATTCTTCTGGGTGAATGAGTTTAGTGCATTCTTTATCCCAATCAAATTGTAACTGAGAGGCATAAGTGCGTAAATTATCGTTGGTCTTGCCGCCGAGTAATTGATAGACCGGTACATTTAAAGCTTTACCTTTAATATCCCATAAAGCAGTGTCAATGGCTGACATGGCTGAATATAGAATGGGTCCACCACCTAAGCCCCAAAAGCTTTCGCGTAGCATCCGTGACCATAGTGCTTCAGTCTTGAATGGGTCATAACCAATCAGCACCGCTTCTGCGATTTCTTTGATCATGGCTGCCGCTGCACTGTGCCCCCAGTCATAAGCAAGACCTGCTTCCCCCACACCATGAATACCTTCATCGGTATGAATACGCACAAAAATTGGGTTCCAAGGTGGACGGTCAGGGCAGTGTATATCGAATATCTCAACGTGGGTAATGTTCATCGGGTTCTCTTATATGTGTAAATTATTGATCAAAGCCGGGAAAAGCCGTTTTGACTCGACGCAACATAGCTGGCCAAGCTTTTTGTCCACCGGTCTGGCCTGTGTGGACGATATTCGCTTGGGCTTTAATGTTAGGGACGATATGTTCTGGTAGGTAAATAAGCTCAGCACCGGATTGTTGCATTTTGAGCTGAATCTGACAGGCGCGGATTAAGTCATACATGTGCATAAACGCATCGCCAATCGTTTGTCCAACTGTTAAGGCACCATGATTGGGTAACAGCATAAAATTAGCATCGCCCAAATCCGCTTGCAGGCGTTCACATTCGCCTTCATCCACGGCAAGCCCTTCGTAATCATGGTATGACATAGATGCGAGCGCAAATGCTGCGTATTGGCTCAAAGGTAGTAATCCGTGTTTTTGTGAGGCCACCGCGATCGCATCCTCTTGGTGGATGTGAATCACACAGGTGGCGTCATCTCTTGCCGCATGCACCGCACTGTGAATGGTAAATCCTGCAGGGTTAATAGCAAAGGGACAATCCTCTTGGATAATATTGCCATCGATATCGATTTTGACCAAATTAGAAGCAGTGACTTCGCTAAACGTCAGGCCAAAAGGATTAATCAAAAAGTGCTCCGTCCCAGGGACTTTTGCGCTTACATGGGTATAAATTAAATCGTCCCATTGGTGTAGGACCAGTAATTTATAGCATGCTGCTAAGTCGATACGCATTTGCCATTCTTCAGGGCTAATCTTTCCAGCCAAATCAGGTGTTGGTATATCCATTATGGTGTTTTATCATTGCTTTGCATGTCGATATTGTTACACTGAGAACAAAAATTAACAATGCCGACTATGCTCAAATTCTCGCTTTTTTCCTTTAATCAGCTTGATAATCACATCCTGTACCGCTTGCTACAAATGCGCGCTGAAGTCTTTATCGTAGAACAAACCTGTCCGTACCTGGATTTGGATGATAAAGATACTCACCCTGAGGCATTACATTTATTGGGATATCAAGACGAGCACTGTGTTGCTTATGCGCGATGTCTCCCCCCTGGATTAAGTTATGATTCGCCTAGTATCGGACGAGTGTTAGTGACTGAACAAGGCCGGGGTAAAGGCTATGCATATACCTTGATGCAAGAAGCGATTACACAATGCCTGCAACAATGGCCTGGACAGGGGATCACGATAGGGGCGCAAGTGTATCTGCAGGATTTTTATCAAAAATTAAACTTTTTACCGATTTCCGACGTCTATCTAGAAGATGGCATTGAACATATCGATATGGTTTTACCAGGAGAATAAAATGAACCAATTAATTTTATTAGGTTTGCTAGTGTTAGCCTTACTTTCGCTTAAAGCAACAGCGCACGAGCACAAAAAAGAAGTCGAAAAAGAAGTCACGGTCAAAACATGGCACATGGCTGGTGACACTAAATTTGCTCCTCATGAGATGCCGCAAGCAGAAGGTACTGAAATTAAATACATGGATGGCGATAATGAGCTGCATGTAAAATTAGCACCAGGCACAGAGTTAACTGAAGAGGTGATTCGTCTTGCCTTTGGTGACTTACCTGGAGCTGAATTGGACCGTCTTGTGGCGGTATTAACCAAAGTGTCTTATCCAACGGATAAAGATATGCTGACGGACTCTCAAGGCATCATCGAAAAAGAAGTTGAATTTATGTTCATTGACGAACATGGCAATGAGCAAGAAATTGAAGTCAATAAGCAACACAAAATGATCGTCGTGGAAATTGACAAAGAAGGCGAAAAGGTTTCTGTCGAATCTTCTCGATACGAAACCTCTGAGGTCGAGCTGGATCTGGCAGATGCCATTATAGAGCTTATCCAAGCTGGTAAATTAGACGATGCACAAAAGGCACGCATCGCTAAAGCTTTGGCGCAATAATCAAACACATAATTCATGTTAATTTTCTAAATTCTGAGTAATGGAGGTCGATAAAACTTTATATTTATTTCTTTGGAGAAAGCATGGACTTCGTAAAAGAACAAACACATGAACAATTTCGCCTTGTTATATCAGGTGAACTTGACGCAGAAAGCACTGAACAGATCCGTCCTGAATTTGTTCAGCTTTCTGAGGATCCAGATTTTTCAACCATCATCATAAACTTGAAAAATGTTTCCTTTATCGATTCTTCCGGAATTGGTCTGATTGTTTTCTTATTTAAAAAAATGCGAGAGCATTCAGTCGAAATGATATTGTCAGACGTGCACAGTCAACCATTGGAACTCATTAAACTCTTAAGAATTGATACGGTTATTACCGTTGAAACATATGAAGGCGAGTCATTAGACACGTTAGCGAGCTGGTCCATTGAGTAAAATCACTGCTTTTTGTTTGTCTCTTGTTTTGCTTCAAGGGTGTACCCACTTTCCCGAATATGGCAAAGGAGGTTTTGCTGAACATCATATTGACTTAATTGATCCATTTTATACCGATGAGCCAATGGGCCCCGAACATGGACTTAAGTTTGAATTTGAGTTATTGCGTCAACAACTCGCGGTGTTAATCTTAGAAGGTGCCGAATGGTGTTTTCCAGCAACGGTCAAAGAAGCACAGTTGCTTGAAAAGAGAGTGGCGCGAGAAATATTTGCAACGTTACATTTTGATGCAACAAACGATGTGATTGTATTGAGGCACCTTTTGCATCGTTTAGAAAGACAGCTTGATTATGTGCTTCAAAAACAAACATGCCAACTGCCCTCAGATAAGTTAGATAGTCCCCGCAACAGTTCTGTTGCCATGGATATAAACACCGAGAAAAATGAACAGGTAAAAGATATAACGACCTCTCAGGCGATGCAAAATATCCTAGATTTAATCAATGCGGACAATCAGTTTGCGACCGATTCTGCAGTGGTCAATTTGAAATATGTAGCCCGTCTCGCTCGAGCTGCGGAGATATTAAAAGATTACCCATCCATAAAAGTAAGACTGACGGGACACACTGACAAGTATGGCTCTGTGATTGACAATGAGTCACTAGGCTTGGCGCGAGCAGAACAAGTTGGGCGATATTTAGAAGCGTTCGGTGTAGCAAGAGAGCGTTTAACAATGGAGAGTGCAGGCGAATCGCAACCGTTATTTGATGGCGATGGAAAGCACATCGATCTTACAAATCGACGAGTAATGGCAAACGTTTACGAGGAACGATAATGCATTTTTTACGTTGCTTGGTTTTAGGACTATTTTACCTCTTTTGTGGTTCCTCATATGCGGAGGAATACTTGATCCAACCCGGTGACGAATTAACGATCACCATCCCCGGAGAAGAAGCATTTTCAGTGCCTTTTACGGTTAATCGAGATGGCGACATTCACCTACCTGAAATAGGTAGAGTGAGGGTTGCTGGGGTCTATGAAGAAGAACTACCATTGTTTCTTACCGAGTTTTTGGCAAACGTTTATCGTGACTTGACTGGGTTAGACGCATTTGTGGCCAAAAAACAAATGCTTATTTTTGTCAGTGGGTATGTCAAAGAACCCGGTGAATACGTCATCCCAAGAAGCGCAACGATACAAACCGCGTTACAGTATGCAGGAGGATTGCGCTCCGGAGCACAAATTAATAAATTGCAGCTTCGCAGACTGGATACGCAAATCTATTTTGACTACAAATCTTATCTCGATTCTGGAGATACATCTCAGCTGCCACGTTTACGTGCAATGGATGAATTGTTTGTACCAGCCTCTCCAATTATTGGTAATGTCGAGATGGAATTTGATCCAGCCAAAATACCCGATTCAGGTGATGCTGCTCGAGACAATACTGCGATTAAAGTGTTTGGTGAAGTCAAAAGTCCAGGCAGCTTCTCTTTCCGCCACCTTGATCGACAGATCGTGCCGTTTCATTGAAAATCTTAAGGAATGGAATGAGGCCATTGGATTTTCCATTGGTTGATTTAATTCGACTTCCGCCCGCACGAATATTATGCGCGTGAAGACCAATACCACCAGCAGTTTTAGAAATGAGAGCACAGTCTTTGACAGTATTAAAGATACCTTCAATAGAGTCATCTTCCATTCC
>JALRKK010000118.1 GCA_023268935.1 Glaciecola sp. | reverse complement strand
ATTGTTGAGTATGGCGCGCTAAAACTAACCGAGCCGAGCAAAGAAGTGTTGCAAGGCAAAGTGTCTCTTGAATTAGCGGTTCCACGCACGAGCGTGGGCAAACCGGTTTTCAATGCTACTCAGAATTACGACAAGGCGTTATTTGCCAAACTTAAAGCCTTGCGCAAAACGATTGCTGATGAACACGACATCCCGCCATACGTGGTTTTTTCCGATGCCTCTTTGGTGGATATGGCCAAACAACTGCCGACAACACAGTTTGACTTTTTACAAGTCAATGGGGTGGGACGCGTGAAGTTGGACAAATATGGCGATGCGTTTTTACATGTGATAGAAACGCATCTAACCAAGGACTGACTTATTTAGGCGGCGTTTTTTGGGCCAAATTGATACTCGCCACCTTTGCCTAGGGCTTTTATATAAGCTGGGCGAGATTGCATTGCGTCAACGAAACGTTTGATATGAGGCAGAGTTTGTTCATTGCGTGTTGCACAAATAGCCTCTAATGGAAACAGCATCATAACATCAACAATGGTAAACCGGTCGGCAACAAAAAATGTCTCGCCTGCAGCATGCCGTTTGGCAAGGTATGCTTCGACATAGGCAAGATTGGCTTGACCGTTGGGACGGTAATAAGCATCCATAATGGCATCAATGACTTTATCTGCGATATTGCGCACTAAAAATGGCTTTTTCTTGGCCTTTGCTTTACCCATGACAAGCTCTGCGATAAGTGGCGGCATGATCGTACCTTCACAAGCGTGTAACCAATATAAAAAATCCACATGGGCATCTTCATCACTGCCTACACGAAGATCCGCTTGACCATAATGTGTGGCAAGGTATTCAACGATGGCACCACTTTCTGCAAGCACTATTGTGGGCTTATCCGGTTGCTCAATCGTGATCACAGGAGAGCGACCCAAAGCAAAAATCTTCTTTAGGCTTTGTGGTGCTAACTGCGTTTTTGGATCTCGCGCATGAGTGGTTATGGAATAATCGAGTTCGAGCTCTTCTAACAGCCATAAAATCCGTTGTGAGCGTGAATGATTAAGGTGATGCAAAGTAATCATAATTTATCCTCAAATAGCCCTGTTACATACGCATGACTTTGCTAAAATGGTTTAGTCTTAACCAAAATAACTCATTATGTCGGCACATTTTACATACACCTATGCACAGGAACTGGCAGAAACGGCTCCTGCCATTAAGCCAACTCCATTATACAAGCCCCAGTTACAAGCTGTTAACAAATCTTTTTGGCAGCAATTACAACTTCCTGACAGTTGGTTAGAAGGTAATGAATTAGTTACACAAATTTTTGGTGAAGATACGCCATTAAACAAACGTTCAGTCGCGCAAAAGTACGGCGGTCATCAATTTGGCCAGTGGAATCCTATGTTAGGTGATGGGCGGGGTTTGTTGTTGGCTGAAGTCATTGATACTAAGGGCCAAAAAGTGGACATGCATCTCAAAGGCGCAGGGCCGACACCTTGGTCTCGGCACGCCGATGGTCGCGCGGTGTTGCGCTCCACAATTCGTGAGTATCTAGCGAGTGAATACTTACACGCTATTGGTATCCCAACTTCAAGAGCCTTGTGTTTGTTCACCACGGATGAGCCGGTGTATCGAGAAAAGCAAGAGCGCGCGGCAATGATGATCCGAACCGCACCGAGTCACTTGCGCTTTGGGCATTTTGAGTATTACCATCATACCGATGATATAGCGAATCTTGATGCTCTATTCGACTATGCTTTTAAGTATCACTTTGTTACCGAAAGCCATGCCGAAAACCCGCATTTAGCTATGTTTAAGACCATCATTCAGACAACTGCTAAACTGATTGCACAATGGCAAGTTTATGGCTTTAACCACGGGGTTATGAATACCGATAACATGTCGATACATGGGATTACGTTTGATTATGGTCCTTATGCTTTTTTTGATGATTTTGAACCGCATTACATTTGTAATCGTTCAGATCATCAGGGACGTTATCGTTTTTCAGCCCAGCCAGGCATTGGTTTGTGGAACTTAAATGCGTTGGGTCAA
Source organism: Glaciecola sp. (assembly GCA_023268935.1). GTDB lineage: Bacteria > Pseudomonadota > Gammaproteobacteria > Enterobacterales > Alteromonadaceae > Opacimonas. The sequence goes on along the minus strand of JALRKK010000118.1, from coordinate 10,776 downwards.
GCGTTTCGGCGTTATGCATCGATTGATGAGCTCAAAGAGGCGTTGCAGACCTATGAACCGATTTTGTTAGATACATATCAACGTTTAATGTGTCAGCGCTTAGCCATGCCCTTCAGTCAAGAACATAGTGAAGTCGCGACTGAGTTTTTGACTTTGTTGCAACAACCTGCAAGAGACTATCATTTGAGTTTTCGTGCACTAGCGGATGCGTCTGATTGGCAAGCGATTAAAGCACTGCGGGATGATTATGTGGACATTAAGCGTTTTGATAATTGGGTAACACGTTATCAAGAAATCATCGGCCCAACGCCATTTTTGGAATTTCAAATCCAGCTACAACAAGTCAATCCAGCTATTGTGTTACGTAATCACCATGCGCAAAGTGTCATTACTGCGGCAGAAGAGGGTGATTTTTCTTTGTTTCATAGTTACTTAGACGCATTGATGAATCCGTTTGAGCCGACCAGTGAACAACGCTATTGGGCGAGTGCCCCCGAAGCGGACAATAAAGGGATTGCTTTGTCTTGCTCAAGTTGAGCTTATACTCGCATGTCTGCGTAAAAGTGGGTATTATACTCGCCCATTGAAACTGAGTACCCAAAAAGATGCAAAAATACCAATTTGTCAGTGCTGCCAAACTCCCAACTCGAAAAGGCGAGTTTACCATTCATGGCTTTGTTGATACTGAAACGCAACAAGAACATGTGGCTTTGACTTATGGGCAGTGGCAAGCGGATGATGTCGTACCAATTCGCGTACACAGTGAATGCTTGACTGGAGATGCGTTATTTTCAACACGTTGTGATTGTGGTTTTCAATTAGAAAAAGCCATGTCAAACATTGTTGAAAACGGCATTGGGGTCTTGTTATATCTTCGTCAAGAGGGACGGGGCATTGGCTTGCTTAACAAAATCCGCGCTTACGAATTACAAGATACCGGTCTTGATACCGTTGAAGCAAACGAGCACTTGGGGTTTGATGCAGATCTGCGCGAATACGGGATGTGTCAGTTTATGCTGGCTCATTTAGGCGTGCAAAACGTCAAACTCATGACCAATAATCCCAAAAAGGTCAAAGCGTTAACGGAACTCGGTCTTAATGTTGTGGAACGCAAGCCGATCGATCATGGTATTACCGAAGACAACAAGAACTATCTCAAAACCAAAACCGAGAAACTCGGTCACGAGTTCGATCCGCATTTATTCAAATAAGATCTACTTTGCTAGATAATCGATGGTCGCCTTAACAAACCGTGAGGGCGAGTCAGGATCCATATTAAAATACAAAGAGGGCTCAATAAGCTCCACTTCCATCAATTGCCATTGACCTCTGTTGTTTACCAAATCAACTCGAGCATAAAGACACTCACTGGGTAAAGCCGTCAGCACCTTCTGCGCGACATCAAGTTGTGCTTGATTTGGTTCAACCGAATACAGTTGCCCACCGTGTTCCTCTTGAACCCGGAAATCCCCCGTTTTAGGTACCTTCTTAATCGTATGTGAATACTGTCCATTAAAGAAAAATAAAGAGTATTCACCTTCATCCACAATGGCCGACAAAAATGGCTGGACCATACACTCAGTATTGGCAAAAACACTCTTTAGCTCGGATTCTTGGGTTGGCAATGTCTGAGTTGAAACGCGAAAGGTGTTATCAGAATTTGCGCTTACTAGGGGTTTGAAGATAACTTCATCGCACGCAAAATCTTCAAAAAATTCATGCAATTCGATACCCTTTAGATTATCTAAGAAAATACTCGGAATGATGGGGACGCCTTGCTTAGAGAGAGTGCGCAGGTAGCGTTTATTGATATTCCATAACATCAATGGCAACGGATTGATGAGCTTGGTACCAGACTGCTCGATACGTGCCAGAGATTGAGAAAATTCGGTCACACTGTTTTGATAATCCCATGTCGTGCGAACAATAACGGCTTCGTATTGAGAGTAGTCATGAGTAAAGTTGTGCCATGAGACAGTATCTACGGTAAACCCCTGTTCTGCAAAAGGTTCTTCGCACAGGCTATCCCATACAAAGAAATCTTCGAGGTTATCAGTAGATAAAAAGCATAAATTGCGCATGATAAGTCTTTAAACGTAAATTAACAGTGATCTTTTACATGATACACATTAGTTGGTGTTTTTGTGTAGAGTTAAATGACAAAACTGCATATAAATTCAGCACTATAACGGTGCTTTTTGCGCTTTTTTGGTGCGCACCTTGACTGTGCAATTGATTGAAAAAAATTTAAGTGATTGAAATTTAAGGTTAACCATGTTGGCTCGTTAATTGCTTATTCCACACCACAAGATGCGGATTCACGCACATCGCACCACATAACAGCAAAAAATGCTCGTGGTTAGAGTAATTACAACACTTAGGAAATCCAAATGGACACAGTCAATAGTGCCGTTGAGACATTGCTTCTCAGTGCAAATACTTTATTTATTCTACTAGGTGCCATCATGGTGTTTGCCATGCATGCAGGCTTTGCATTTTTAGAGGTTGGTACCGTACGTCATAAAAACCAAGTCAATGCGTTGATCAAAATCATGACTGATTTTGGTATTTCGTGCTTATGCTACTTTTTCATAGGCTATTTTATCGCTTATGACACGACTTTTTTTGCCAGCGCGGCGAGTCTGAGTGAAAACTCAGGTTATGATTTGGTGAAGTTCTTCTTTTTGATGACGTTCGCAGCAGCCATTCCAGCGATTGTATCGGGTGGTATTGCCGAACGCGCTAAATTTTACCCATTTTTAATTGCTTCTGGATTAACCGTCGCTTTTGTATATCCGTTTTTTGAAGGCATTATTTGGAACGGTAATTATGGCTTCCAAGCGTGGTTAGAAAGTTCTTTTGGCGCAGGCTTCCATGATTTTGCAGGCTCTGTTGTGGTGCATGGTATGGGTGGCTGGTTAGCTTTGGTGGCCGTTATTATGCTGGGTATGCGAAATGGTCGCATGAAGGGTGGTAAAGTCACTGCGTTTGCACCTTCTAATATTCCGTTTTTAGCTTTAGGCGCATGGATTTTGTGCATAGGCTGGTTTGGTTTTAATGTCATGTCGGCGCAAACTCTTGATGGGATAAGCGGTTTGGTTGCGGTTAATTCATTAATGGCGATGGTGGGTGGCATTTTAACCGCTCTATGGTTCGGCAAAAACGACCCAGGTTTTATTCATAATGGTCCATTAGCAGGCTTAGTCGCTGTGTGTGCGGGTTCTGATGTTATGCATCCGATGGGCTCATTGGTTGTGGGTGGTGTGGCAGGTGCGATTTTTGTCTTGTCATTTACTTGGATGCAAAACAAAACCAAGATTGACGATGTGCTTGGTGTTTGGCCTCTACACGGTATCTGTGGCGTATGGGGCGGCCTTGCCTGTGGTATTTTTGGCTTAGAAAGCTTTGGCGGTTTAGGCGGCGTATCCTTTATGTCACAACTTATCGGTTCACTGGCTGGAGTGTCTATAGCTTTAATCGGCGGGGCATTGGTGTATGGTGGTGTTCGAGCGGTATCTGGACTACGCTTGAGTGAAGATGAAGAATACAAAGGTGCTGACTTAAGTATTCACCGTATTGGCGCAACCAACCAAGAAGAATTTTAATTTCCTCTGAAATCATTTAAATTAAATAAGGCTGTATTGTTGGCATTGAGCTAGTCTTGAAGTTCACTTCGACCAAAATACAGCCCTTTTCCTGCCCCTTTAGTCTTACAAATCTGATATGTATTTATTTATACTGCCCAAATCAGCAGTCCATCCCCGCCACATAGCCACTCGACCATGCCCATTGGAAATTATACCCCCCGAGCCAGCCGGTCACATCCAGCACTTCACCGACAAAATACAGTCCCTTATGGTCTTTTGATTCCATGGTTTTAGATGAGAGGTGGTCTGTGTTAACGCCACCAATTGTGACTTCTGCTGTGCGATAACCTTCAGTACCATTTGGCTTTAACTGCCAGCCATGAAGCTTTTGCGCCACTTCAACAAGCTGTTTGCCCTGATATTGTTTCATTGGTTTATTATCAATACCCAAATATGGCAGCAGGGTATTGGCAAGGCGTTTGGCATAAAAGGGTGCCAAAACAGTAGAAAGCTGAGCATTGGGCTGGGACGTTTGAGCTTCAGATAATACGGTATGTAAATCAGCATTGGGAGCCAAATCAACCGTCACCGTTTGTCCGGCTTCCCAATAAGAAGATATTTGCAGTACCGCAGGGCCCGATAAACCGCGATGTGTGAACAAAATATTTTCGTTAAACAGGGTGTTATTGCATTCGGTTGAGGCATTAACACTGATCCCACTTAACTCACCTAGCACATCTTTGTCCTCAGGTTGAAGTGTGAATGGCACCAGAGCCGCTCGTGTCGGTACCATGCTCATGCCGAACTGCTCGGCGATTTGATAGCCAAAGGGAGATGCGCCCAGCTTGGGCATTGAGAGACCACCGGTTGCAATCACCAGTGATTCGCATCGATATTCTCCTTGGTTGGTTTTGATCTGATAACCTGTATCGAGCTTATTTATTGCAAAGATCTCGGTTTGGGTCTGAATGGTTGTGTTCCCTAACGCGCATTCATCCAATAACAGTTTAACGATGTCTTTTGCAGTGTTGTCACAAAACAGCTGGCCAAGGGTTTTTTCGTGGTAGGGGATCTGGTAACGATTGACCAAATCAATAAAATCCCATTGTGTGTATTGTTTGAGCGCGGATTTACAAAAATGTGGATTTTGTGACAAAAACTGCTCATGTGAAGCGTACATATTGGTAAAGTTGCAACGTCCGCCACCAGACATCAGGATCTTGCGTCCGACTTTTTTGGCGTGATCTAATACCAATACATCACGTCCTCTTTGGCCTGCAGTCGCTGCGCAAAATAAGCCTGCCGCTCCGGCACCGATAACGATCACATCAATTTGTTTAACTTGGGTATCAGACATAAAAAAAGCCAGTTTTAAAACTGGCTTAATTTTATCATTGATTGGCTTTGACGCGAAATCAATGTATTTAATTAGGCGTCAACACTGCCACAGAAACGATATCCTTCGCCGTGAATGGTGACGATGAGTTCGATCTCACCCGGCTCTGATTCAAAGTGCTTACGAATACGACGAATGGTTACGTCAACTGTGCGGTCATTTGGGCGCAATTCGCGACCGGTCATTTCCATTATGAGTTGTTCGCGCGTAAGGATCTTACCTGGGTTAGATAAGAATAAGTGTAAGGCGCGGAATTCACTGCGCGGCAAGCGGAACTCATTCCCAGCTGGAGAAACTAAGCAACGACTATCACCATCCAATGTCCAGCCGTTGAATTTAACCTTGCTTGGCAAATCGTCGTCATCACTAGTATTTGTGGTACGAGAGAGTAAGTTGCGTGCACGAATTGTCAATTCACGAGGATTGAACGGTTTCGTTAGGTAATCGTCGGCACCAATTTCTAAACCAAGAATGCGGTCAACGTCATTGTCACGCCCAGTTAAGAAGATAAGGCCGACATTTTTTCGGTCGCGTACTTCACGGGCTAGAATCAAACCGTTCTTACCCGGTAGGTTGATGTCCATGATGACAAGATTGATGTTGTTATTGGCAAAAAAGTCATGCATTTGCTCACCATCTTCCGCTTCATAGACGTTGTAACCTTCAGCTTCAAAGAGGCTTTTTAATGTAGTGCGAGTCACTACCTCGTCTTCGACAATTAAGATATTAGGCGTTTGCATGTAAGTATCTCTTAAAAAAATGTTATAGATTCTAGTAATATTCGTTATATTAGCTTAAAAAAAAGTAAAAAAACATACCTTTAGCGGGATTAAAACCAAAGTCGATTATTCTGTTAACATTTGCTTAAACAGCAATTCATATTGCTGGGCTGAGGCTTCCCAAGTAAAGCGCACACGCATGGCTCGTTGCTGAATAGCACTGTATTCTTCTGGTGCTTCACGATATAGAAGCAAAGCACGTCTGATCGTGTGCAGCAAGTCCTGCGGTTCAGGGGCGGCAAAACTCAACCCCGTTGCTTCATGCTGTTGTTGGTCCAAGCCTATAACTGTGTCTTTTAGCCCGCCGACGGCTCTAACAATTGGCAAGGTGCCATACGCAAGTGAATACATTTGATTTAACCCACATGGCTCAAATTCCGATGGCATCAAGAAAAAGTCTGCCCCAGCTTCAACTAAATGAGCTAATTCGTGGGAAAAACCTTCGATAAACGCAAACTTGGTTGGATGCACCGCATGAAAATCTGCGAGCTGTTTGCATACAAATGGATCGCCTGTTCCCACGATGACAAGTTGCATTTTGTGCTGCATTAATTGGCCCAGAATCGGCATCAAATAATCGAAACCTTTTTGTTTTGTTAAGCGACACACCATGCCAAACACAGGGACGTTAGGATCTAAAGGTAGGTCAAAAGCTTCCTGTAATGATTTTTTGCACTGAGTTTTACCAGATAAGTTATCGGCAGAATAATGCGCTGGAAGGGTTGGGTCGGTTTGCGGATCCCATTGCGTATAATCACAGCCATTAAGAATTCCTTTGAGATCCATTGCACGATTTTGCAACTGCAACGCCAAACCATGGCTGCCTAAATGAGTCAGTAATTCTTGAGCATAGGTTGGAGAGACTGCGGTGATTTTGTCAGCGTAAATGATCCCGAGTTTGAGCATATTAATAACGTCGTGGTCATGCGCATGCAATTGGTGGTCAAAAGGGGCTAGATGGGGGATTTGGTCATAGCCAAACACACCCTGAAAGGCTGCATTGTGAATGGATATCACCGATTTGGTATGAGCAAATACCGATGCAATATTCGCCGCGTGACATCCAGCATTGTGTTGTTGCAAAAAGAACGGCGTTAAACCAGTATGCCAATCGTGGCAAGATATCACATCGGGATAAAATTCAACGGCTTGTAAAACGTCCAAAACTGCTTGTGAGAAAAAAGCAAAACGACTGCCATTATCGGCAAAAGCCTGATTATTTTGCGCATATAAATCATCTCGGTCAAAATAGTCATGGCCGACTAAATATACCGGAACATCTTCTAATGCTGTGGTGTATAGGTCACATTGTGAGTGCTCATGAACACGGGTCGAAATGGTTAGCGGCGCGTTAAGCCCTGCGAGGACCTTGCGATAACCCGGCATGATAATGCGCACATCGTGCCCCAATGCTTTTAACGCAAGTGGCAGAGCCTTGCCTACATCTGCCAAACCACCGGTTTTAACGATGTCTTCTACTTCTGATACAATAAATGCAATTTTCATAATGTACCTTAACGAGGTTCCATTTCCATTAGCGTTTTATACTAGCATAAACTGAGAATTTATTGTTTTGTGCAATCGTTTGTACATTGCCAAAACATGTTTCAAGTATGTCTGGATAGGGCAAGAAACGATTGGCAACAATTCGTAACTCGCCACCTTTTGCTAGGTGTTGCTTACTTTGTTCGATGAACTTATCGGCAATGCCGTAATCGGTTTTAACTCCGGTGTGGAAGGGTGGATTAGAAATGATGTGTTGAAACTGTCCTTCGACTTTGGCAAGACCATTGCTAGCGATAACCTGAGCCTGAATATTATTGAGTTGTAGAGTCCGTTGTGCCGTCTCGATCGCAATGGCGCTATTGTCGCATAGTGTCATTGTCGCATTAGGCATGGTTTGCTTGATATAGGTGCCGATTACGCCTGCACCGCAGGCAAAATCTAATACTTTTCCAGACATTTTGCTAGGTAAGTTGCGCAACAAAAACTCAGACCCTTCATCAATACGAGCTTGACTGAATACGCCGGGCAAACCAGCAACTTGCCACGAGTGGTCTCCTAATGTGTAGGTTTGAACGCTGAGATAATCTTGCATGGCAAATAATGCGATGCCATCTTTGACTACGCCAACCAGTAAAGCGCAATGCTTGGCTGAGTCTACTTTATTGACACTAGAACAAAAGGGCGCAAGCACTTTATCCGCGCTTTTGATACCTTCTTTGTTATGTCCAACCAAGGCAATGTGTTGGCCTGATGCTAACAAAGAGGCGACTTTGTGGAGGATACATTGCAGTTGGACTTTGTTTTTTGGCATATAGACAATAGCACCAGTGAGCTCTGCAAAAGTGGCTTCAGGTTCTGGATAGGCGCAAAATATTTCTTTGTCTACGCCTTGCTTATGATGATCTATAGTCTGTTGCCAGCTGACGTATTCAGTTGGAAACTCTCTTAAAATAGCTCGCTCTGGCGCGTTAACTAGTAACCATTTACCATGAGTAAACAGCTCAGCGTTGCGCAAAATAACTTGGCTTTGTGGTGCTAGCATTTAAATTGCCTCAAACACCAAATCCCACACCCCATGACCAAGCTTTTGGCCACGTACTTCAAATTTAGTGGTGGGTCGGTAATCAGGTCGTTCAACAAATGTGTTCGTCGGACTGGTATTGCGATAGTTGGTTTGTGCTTGCATCACTTCAAGCATGTGCTCAGCGTAAGGCTCCCAATCCGTTGCCATGTGTAAGGTGCCACCTTTGGCTAGACGAGCATGGACATTTTGTGCAAATTCAGTTTGAACAATGCGGCGTTTGTGATGGCGTTTTTTGTGCCACGGATCCGGGAAATATAACTGTAATCTGTGCAAGGAATGCGCAGGAATGCATTTTGCTAATACTTCAATTGCGTCGTGCTCGAACACTCTAAGGTTGGTTAGTCGTAACTCACCGGCATCCATCAAACAAGCTCCTACACCAGGACGATGCACTTCGATACCGATGAAGTTCAGTTCGGGGGCGTTTTTGGCCATTGCAACCAGTGACTTACCCATTCCGAAACCAATTTCGACAACGACAGGATTATCGTTACCAAAGACGGTTTTAAAATCCAGCATACCCATTGTGACGTCTAGGCCCATGGTTGGCCAGAACTCTTCTAAAGCGGCGCCTTGGCCCTTGGTTAAACGTCCTTCGCGTTTGACGAAGCTCTTAACTTCGCTGATGTAGACACCGGCGGCTTCAGCTTCTTCGCGTGTTTGATAACGACCCATTGAATATCTCTTGTGTGCTTTTTTCTGAATATGTGCGTATTATCCTGCTTAGAGCAACGAATGTAAATTAATAAGAGGTGAGGCATTGGCCTTTGACTTTGCCCATACTGTGTTGACTTGGTATGACGAACACGGTCGAAAAACGCTGCCATGGCAGCAAAACATCACCCCCTATCGGGTGTGGATCAGCGAAATCATGCTGCAACAAACCCAAGTAACCACAGTCATTCCGTATTACGAGCGCTTTATGCAGTCTTTCCCCGATGTTGTGGCTTTGGCCAATGCATCGCAAGAGGATGTTCTGCATCATTGGACTGGATTGGGGTATTACGCTAGGGCGCGTAATTTACACAAGGCTGCGCGGATGGTGCGTGACCAGCACAATGGTGAGTTTCCTGAGTCGTTTGATGAGGTGTTGGCGTTACCAGGGATTGGGCGATCCACAGCTGGTGCGATATTGGCGATCAGCATGGGCCAGCGTCATGCGATTTTGGATGGTAATGTCAAACGGGTATTAGCGCGCTTTTTTGCGGTGGATGGCTGGCCAGGATTAAGAGCGGTTGAAGAGCAGTTGTGGGAATTTGCAGAATCGCTAACGCCAAAAGAGCGCTTGCCCGCTTACACACAAGTGATGATGGATTTGGGGGCGACGGTCTGCACTCGTTCCAAACCACGCTGTGAACGTTGTCCAATACAGGATCATTGTTTGGCTTATGCGCAAGGTCGCATCACTGAGTTACCAGCGCGTAAACCCAAAAAAGACAAACCCGAAAAATACACTCATGTGTTTGTACCGGTACACAAAGGCCGGGTCTTGATGCACAAACGACCTGAATCTGGTATTTGGGGAGGACTGTGGTGGTTTGATTCACCTGATGGATTTACTGAGAAGCGTTTAGCGCAGCCCCATTGTAGTGATTACTTGTCACGCGAGGGACTGAAAGCACAAACGAGTGAATTATTGCCGAGCATACGCCATACCTTTAGTCATTTTCATCTAAACATTCAGCCTATATTGGTTGAAGTATTTAGTATTACAGAAGTCGCAGAACATGATTCTGGCAAAATGTGGGTGGATTGGCATGAGCCAGAACAAATAGGTCTTTGTGCGCCGGCAGTGACTATATTAGAATACTTACAGAATCAGTATTAATGACACTTCAAGAATTAAGGAATCAATATGACGCGAATGGTGCAATGTGAGCGTTTAGGTAAAGAGGCGCCTGGGCTCGATTTTCAACTTTATCCTGGTGAGATCGGTAAACGTATTTTTGACACGATTTCAAAAGAAGCGTTTGCTGAGTGGCAAAAAAAACAAACTATGCTAATCAACGAGCACAAGTTGAATATGATGGAGCCTGAGGCGCGTAAGTTCCTTGAAGAGCAAATGGTTGGTTATTTGTTTGAAGGCAAAGAGCCAGATATTGAAGGGTATACACCACCAAGTAAGTAAATATTTAGATGTCTTGAGCATTAAGTTTGTTCTTTTTGCTCACTTCATCAGCAAATGACAAATAAATGGATAAAAAAGGTTGACTTGCACCGTAAAAAGCCTTTTAATACGCACCCTCGAAACGCAAGTTTCAGCACTTCGCTTACAGCATTCAGTGCCTCGATAGCTCAGTTGGTAGAGCAGCGGATTGAAAATCCGCGTGTCCCTGGTTCGATCCCGGGTCGAGGCACCATTCTTATCTAAACAGTACCTCTACAGACCTTATTAATCCTGCGTTTCGTGGTTTTTTAGAGGTT
>JALRKK010000107.1 GCA_023268935.1 Glaciecola sp. | reverse complement strand
GTGCATAACACTCAGAAGATCCGTAAACATAGACTAAATAGAGGAATTACTAGAGATATGAATGCAGCTGCAGGAACTACTGTAAACAGTAAGAACGCAAGTAGCTATGAAGCATTTAGATACTCAGCAGCTCCTAAACCTATCGGCCCAAGATTTGGTAAAACCGCTAATCCAAGACGAGCTCGTTTTGGTAAAAGAGGTGCAGGGCGAATATTACCAAGGAGAGGTAGATAGAACTTATCAAAGACTTTCATAAATTCATGAAAGCAGGACGACTTTATAGAGTCGTAAATATGATTAACAATGGCACTAACAGCAAGCGAAAAAGCAAAACTAAAAAGGTACGGTCTCAGCGGTCTTAATAAGCCAAAGAGAACACCAAAGCACCCAACTAAAAAAGCTGTAGTAGCAGTGCGAGTTGGTAATCGTATAAAAATTATTCGCTTTGGAGCACAAGGCATGGGACACAACTATAGTCCTGAAGCCAGAAGAAGTTTCAAAGCGAGACACAGAAGAAATATTGCTAGAGGCAAATCTTCTGCAGCCTGGTGGGCTGATAAAGTCTTTTAATTCGCGTAAAATTGCTCATGGTATAATGTCTGTCTTACAAGGTGGTCGCTTTATACCTGAAAGATTCATTGATGTTGTACAAGAGCATACACCTGATTTGTTGACATCAATTCAACGAGTAAATGATCTCACACCTAAACAACATCGCGTTTTAGAGTGTCTTAAAGAAGGTCTATCAAACCGTGAAATTGCAGATAAATTGTTTGTAACAGAAGCAACTGTGAAAGCACATGTGAGTGCAATTTTTAAAAAATTCAATGTCACGTCGCGTACTCAAGTGGTGCTATTAGTCGAAGCCATAGATTCAGCTGAGATGTAATACCTAGTCTCATATATAAAAAGCCCATATTGAATATGGGCTTTTTGTTTCATGCTTTACTTAAGCTGCGTCTTTTCCATCTTCAGATGCTTTTGTATCCGAGTCTTTTTTAGCGATCGATTTTTTGGTAGTGGTCGACTTTTTGGCGGCAACGGGTCGCTTTGCAGTGCGTCGAGTCGACGATTTCCGCTTGGGTGCAGCGCCTAGTTTAAGCTCTTCTGGAGCAAAATCATCTACGTTGATAGTTTTTAGACGCCCTTGCTCCGCTCTAACTAATAGAGCTGCTTCTTCATCACTAATGATATTTTTCTCAAGTGCAATCTTTGCTAACTCATCTAGTTTGGTAAATTGACGTTTTTCACCGATGGATTTGCACACTTTTGCAAAAATAGGTTCGGCAGCGACGACATCGTCAAGGGTTTGTTCAAGCTCACCCAACAAATTACCTTGAATTCGGGCTGTAAATTGACCTTCACCTAAACGTGTACGAGTCGGGTTAGGCGTTTGCAACATGCGTGCGATTTGGTGTTCAATGACATCATTTGGTTTCGCCTGGAGTTGACCAAAAGGTTGCACAACTAGTCGCATTAACCAGCGTACTGGTGTGACAGGGAAGTTGCGAATGTATTCATCAATCGCATACTCGATGGAAGCCATAGAATCTTGCAGGTTCCAATGCACCATTGGCAAGTCGTCTTTAATTCGACCTTGGTCATCAAAACGTTTCAGCGTTGCGGAAGCCAAGTAAAGGTGGCTTAATACATCACCCAAGCGAGCGGATAAGCGTTCGCGTCGTTTTAAGCTGCCGCCAAGTACACCCATAGCTAAGTCTGTCATAAACGCTAAATTTGCACTATAGCCAGAAAGACGTTTGTAGTATTGAGCCGTTTCATCATGATATGGAGTTGAGTTGAAAAAGCCTCTTGTCAAAGTAAACCATAAGCTACCGAAGAAGTTACTGATACTAAACCCAATATGTCCGAATACCGCTTTATCAAAACGTTCTATTGCTTTGGCGGTATCTTTGATCGCTGCGGCTTGTATTTCTGATAACACATAAGGGTGACAACGAAACGCGCCTTGACCGAAGATCATCATATTACGGGTTAAGATATTTGCACCTTCTACCGTAATAGAAATTGGCATTCCTTGATAGCCTCGACCAAGATAATTATTAGGTCCTAAACAAATTCCTTTACCACCATGCACATCCATTGCATCGTTAATGACCGTGCGCATACGCTCTGTGAGGTGATACTTGGAAATCGCTGAGATAACCGATGGTTTCTCTCCGTTATCAATACCAGTGGTAGAGAACGAAGTCACCGCATCCATCATATACGCGCTTGCACCAATACGTGCGAGCATTTCTTCTACGCCTTCCATTTGGCCGATAGGCATTCTAAATTGTCGGCGAATACGAGAGTAAGCACCAGTAGCAAGTGCAATCGACTTGGCAGCTCCGGCAGAGGAAGAAGGCAAGGTGATGCAACGACCAACCGAGAGACATTCCATCAGCATACGCCAACCTTTACCGGCCATCTCTTGACCGCCGATGATGTAGTCCAGTGGGACAAAAATATTTTCACCGCTAAGAGGACCATTGTGAAATGGCACGTTCAATGGAAAATGACGATTACCAATATTTAGCCCCTTAGTATCATGTGGGAGCAGGGCGCAGGTTATCCCCAACTCTTCATTATCACCAAGTAAACCGTCGGGGTCGTAGAGTTTAAAAGCTAAACCAATGACTGTTGCAACAGGAGCTAGGGTGATGTAACGCTTATCAAACGTCAGTCGCATACCGATAACTTCTTCACCTTCCCATTCCCCTTTACACACAACGCCACGATCAGGAATAGAACCAGCATCAGAGCCAGCCTCTGGGCTAGTTAATGCGAAACAGGGGATTTCTTTACCTACAGCAAGTCTAGGGAGATAGTAGTCTTGTTGAGCCTTTGTTCCATAGTGTTGGAGAAGTTCACCTGGGCCAAGAGAATTAGGTACGCCTACAGTGGTAGATAAGACTGCAGAAACAGCTGATAGTTTTTGTAACACACGAGATTGTGCATAGGCTGAAAATTCAAGGCCACCGTACTCTTTTTTGATAATCATCGCAAAGAACTTTTGCTCGCCAAGAAACTGCCAAATCTCAGGCGGTAAATCAGCATCTTTGTGGTTGATTTGCCATTCATCTACCATGGCGCAGACGGTTTCAACTGGTCCCTCAAGAAATGCTTTTTCTTCTGCGGTTAACACTGGGGCATTAATGGCGTGGAGTTTTTGCCAATTTGGTTTACCTGAAAAAATTTCGCCATCCCACCATACCGTTCCAGCATCAATGGCTTCTTGCTCTGTCTGAGACATTTCAGGCATGACTTTGCGAAAGAATGACAACAAATGTTTGCTTAATAGTGTTTGTCTGACACTAGGCAGGCCGAATAAAATAAAAGTTAGGGCTAATAATACCCAAGGTAGTGTAAAGCTAGCACCACTTGCACTGGCTAAAGCCAGTACAGCTCCAACAGCCAATAAAGTAACCATTAAAGACAAGCGCTTATAACTACAAAAGCCGATCGTAGCAATCGCAAGTATAATCCAAATAACCTCTGACATATTATCTCCGAACAATTAAGGTCTGACCAGTTAAATGTTAGCGATTTATTGTTAAGAGATCAAGCAAGCTTGTAAATGAATTGTTATTTTGGAACTGTTTTTGATGGAATAAGAGTAAAGCTTTTTAGACGCATATCTGCCTGTTCCTTTCCATCTTTGAATTGATTCAAGCGGATCAGTTGATATTGATATTCTGCCGCAAACCAAGCGTGTGTTATACGTCGTGTCGAATTGGGGCGAGTTATGACAAAATACTCTGCCTCAACTTGACCAATGGGTAAATTCAGTATTTGTTTCTCACGCTGTTCCACATTATAGCTTCTTGCTTCACCACGATAGTTATAAAACTCATATCGGGAAGGTATGGGTAGACCTTTTTGCAAACGAAAGGGAATATCTAATCGAAAAAACTGGTTGTCATTGTATTCGGTATCAAATGAGATGGTACCATCATCACTTTGTATGGTTTGTTGTTCGAAATCAATGAAAAGTTGGTCGTCAGGACCTGTGCCAGTACGAATGTATTCGTAAGTGTTGGGGGATATCGGAATGATTGTGTTAGTGTTGTCCAACAACCGATAGACAGTTCTTTCGCTGCGCTCGTCCGTCAAAAAAAAACGACTGACTTTGGAATAGTAATCAAATATGGCCAGTGAGTCAGTAAGCGCTAATGTGATGGAAGCATTGCCAATTTTACTATCATTCCTTGTTATTTGATATTTTGCCTGAAATGCAAATGATCCAAAATCACTTGGTGGCCTTTGATTCTCTGCCGCTTGTAGAGTGGCTGCTGTGAAACCGAGCAGCAGTAATAAAATGGTAAGCCATTTAATCAGCGGCATAACCAGCCTCTGCTAATGGGGTATTATCCAATATGGCTCTGCCATTTTTCATTGTTAATCTGCCTTCGGCAAACCACTTGACGACTAAAGGATAAATTTGATGCTCTTGCTGTTGGACTCTAGAGGCGAGAATGTCTGCGTCGTCGTCTTCAAATATAGGAACTTTTGCTTGCAGTACAACAGGACCACCGTCCAACTCTGCAGTCACAAAATGCACTGATACTCCATGTTCGGTGTCTTTCGCATCCAATGCTCGCTGATGCGTGTGTAATCCTTTGTATTTTGGTAACAAAGACGGGTGGATATTCAGCAAACGGCCCTCGTAATGAGCAACGAAAGGAGCAGATAAAATCCGCATAAATCCAGCCAATACCACTAAATCAGGGGCGAATTTATCTATTTCTTCGCGAACCACCGCATCGTACTCATCGCGGGTACCGACAATCACTTTGGGATCAATTACTCGAGTCGGAATGGCTTGTTTAGATGCCCGAGTTAAGCCATATGCACCTGGTTTATTAGATATAACGCCAACGATTTGACCATTGATGAAGCCTGACTGGCAGGCTTCAATAATTGACTGTAAATTACTGCCGCTTCCTGAAATCAGTACGACAATGCGTTTAGCATGACTCATTTTACATAACTACCGAAGCGTCACCTGTTTTGGTACTTATGGTACCAATTTGCCATGCGGTTTCTCCTTGTGCGTTTAACACAGTTAAAGCCTCGGATACAGCTTCTTGTGGGAGCGCAATGATCAACCCGACACCACAGTTAAAAGTCCGATACATTTCGTGTGTTGTGACATTACCTTGTTGTTGCAGCCAAGTAAAGATGGCTGGCCACTCCCAACTACTGGTGTCGATATTGGCTTGCATCGTGTCAGGAAGTACACGTGGTATATTTTCCCAAAAGCCTCCGCCGGTAATGTGTGAAATGGCATGCACTGGAGTACTTTCAAGAAGAGTCAAAACGGATTTGACATAGATGCGAGTGGGTTCAAGCAGTTGCGACTGAATCGAACTGCCCGCTAAATCTATACTGATATCGGCTTGTGATACGTCGATGATCTTGCGTATGAGTGAAAAACCATTAGAGTGCGGACCTGATGATGCCAGCGCAATTAATGCATCACCATCGCTGACTTTGCTACCGTCAATCACATCATCAGCTTCTACAACACCGACACAAAAACCAGCAACATCATAATCTGAGCCATGATACATCCCAGGCATTTCTGCGGTCTCGCCACCAATTAGAGCGCAACCAGATAGCTCACAACCTGCACCAATACCACTCACTACCTCTACTGCTACATCAACATCTAACTTACCTGTTGCGTAGTAGTCTAAAAAAAATAAGGGTTCAGCACCTTGAACAATCAAATCGTTCACACACATTGCAACCAAATCAATACCAATACCTGAATGTTCATGACAATCCATTGCTAAGCGCAGTTTTGTACCAACGCCATCAGTCCCTGATACTAATAAAGGGTTTTTGTACTTTTCTGGTAATGCACATAACGCCCCAAATCCGCCTAAACCGCCTCGAACTTCCGGACGATGAGTTTTTTTGGTTACAGATTTAATGCGCTCGACGAGTTCATTACCAGCGTCAATGTCGACACCAGAGTCTTTATAGCTTAGGGGTTGTGTGGATTTGCTCACAGGACGGTCTCACGAAATAGTTGTAATTTGAAAATCGCATACTCCAATGCGAACCAGAAAAAATCCTTTTATTTACGTGCATTATACTTTGAAATACATAACAATATCACTATAAGTTTTGACATTTTTTCATGGGTTTTTTGGATTGGCTATCACGCGAACCAGTTTAGTTTTAGTTTTGTTTTTCGTTCCTTGTTTTTGCGCATCTTCTGCGAACACTGAGTTTTCACTAAATATAGGACAAGCCCCTATGTTAGAACAAACCAGTTCAGCTAGGGCTAATGCGACAAAAGAAGCCTTACAGCAAGTCTTAGTTAAGCTATCAGGAACACAATCCGTGCTGTCAGACAGTGCAATGAAATCCCTGTTAAATAATGCACAAAACTATGTGGAGGCATCGCGTTTTATTGCTCAGCCTTATGTCGGGTTAGAAGTGGAATTCGATCAAACACGTTTAGAACAATGGCTAAAAGACCAACAATTGCCACTCTGGGGTGAGCAAAGACCACACGCGTTGTTATGGTTGATATATCAAGACCCACTTAATAACGAAAGAGAAATTATTCACGCAGCAAGCGAACACGTTTTAAAAATAGAACTTGAACAAGCCAGTCAACGTCGTGCGATACCAATTAGTTTGCCAATTTATGACCTACAAGATATTGCTTCTGTTGCACCGATTGACATTTGGGGACAATTCGTTGACACGCTTTATGATGCCAGTGAGCGATATCAAGTTAATTCGACGTTAGCTGCTAGGATCTATCCAAACGCAGAATTCCTTTGGCAACTTGATGGCTTTGTTAAAGAAGGGGATTTATTGCGTTTAATCTCTTTCACTGCTGTTGATACCCAAACGCTAATTAATAAATTTGTGGATTTTTATACCGAATTTACGGCAGAACGTTTTGCAATTGATACAAAACAATTTGCCAATGACCAACGCATCAACTATTCAATTAACATTTCAGGCGTATCGAATATCGCGATCTTAGCTGAGGTACAGCGTTTTCTAGAAAATTTGAGTATAGTTGATGATTTTAAGCATGTCTCTCAACATGGCAATACGGCGATATTCGAGCTAAATCTTCTTGCCACACGAGAACGCTTGCAAGCGACGTTTAAACAGGGTGGTCGTCTTATTCCAAAGTTATCAACTAATGGTTCTCAAGTATCAGAGCCTGATAATAGCAGTTATCAGTGGCAACCTTGATGCAGTTACCTTTATCGTTACAACTACATCCAAGTCTGTCCCTGGAATCATTTATCCCGGGACAAAACCAAATGGCATTATTAGCAGTGCAACAGTTACTGCAAACGATCCCTTCAGAATCCATGCAGTCGGCCCAATTTGTTTTCTTATGGGGTAGGGCTGGTGTGGGTAAAACCCATCTGGCACATGGTATTGCACAAGCTGGCGATGCTGCAAACGTTGGGGTATTTGTCTTAGATTGTCAGGAATTATTACATGCGATTGTCGGGCAAACCGAACTGGATATGCTCAGTGACATGTTGTTGGGTTTGGAACAATACGACCTTGTTGTCTTAGATAACGTCAACACACTTTGGGCTCAACCGATTTGGGAAGAGGCATTATTTGATTTAATTAATCGCTTACTCGAACAAAATCGTCGACTCGTCCTGACTAGTACCGAACCACCTCAATCAGAATTGATTCAATTACCTGATCTGCGTTCACGATTGTGTTGGGGGCAGGTATATCAATTATTTCCATTATCAGATGAAGATACTTTTCAGGTGCTGTCAAAGATGGTGCACGCGCGTGGCATCAAATACAGTGATAATGCATTGTCGTATCTACTCAAGCACGTTCCGCGTGATATGCATTCATTGGAAAAGCTCATCGATGATCTCGATGAGCTTTCACTTATTGAACAAAAAGGGATTACGATCCCTTTAATCAAGCAATACCTTAGTGAGAATGAGGAATAGGTAGTTCTTTACCGTGTCTTCTCGATAAGTCCCGTTGCAATCGAGCATCTTTATCAATCAACGGACTGAATGCATTGTTTTTGGCACTGCGGGTGGTGCTCAGATCCAAATTGTCCCACCAACTTCTTCCAACAATCATCGCTTGGGGCTGTGGTAAGGTATCTTGAATCGCTCTTGGATCCAATTCTGGATAAATTCGTTCAACCGTAAACGCCACTCTTGGTTGTACTTCAGCCGCGTTAAAGCGATTGCGCTCGCCCCATACCACACTCAAGTCTGGATCGATATCTCGCGAAGCGGTTACCGCGATGTCCGAGTCGGCATCCAGGCGATACTTCATCATGAATTTTTCGAACAAACTCGCATAATCTTCACGTGTGGTGTAATAGTTATAAAAACCTGTTGCACCATCCGTGGTAAATTCTGCTGCCACATCATTTGCAGTGGTATTGCGCTGCGCTTCAGTGGCATCTTTTCCACCAAAATTGACTTCCGCCAATTTCTTCATTTGGCTTGAACGCAGTGGTAGGGTATTGTCCAAAGCATCAGAATCTGGGTCGCGCTCACCGTTAATGACGGAAAGTGGCGTCTCACTCCCGTTTAAAGATGCCCATGTGGAAGGCGCAAAGAAATCATTCGCATGCCCTAATTCGTGGTACATTAACCATGAAATATCGCCTTCTAGATCGACAAAGCTTCGACTGCTTCTCTCAGCAATTGGATAACTGCCAGCAGGGTAATAGTCATTATTTTTGACATAGCGCCAAGGCATAATGAACTGCAATTCGGCACCAAACCCGGCACGATAATCAGGCGCTTCATTGAGTGTATCGCGCTCGAGAGGTGTGACCCAAAAATTATCGGCATCCAAATAGATAGCACCAGTGACCGCCCAGTAAAACGACGGTCTGACTTCATAAGAAATGACCACGGCGGTGACGCCACGCAGTAGATTTAACATATCTTGCCCCACGACTGAATCGCGCAGGTATTGCTCAAAGCGCTCACCCATCCATTGATGCGATACAAGTGTTCGGTTTAAGATATCATCAATATCAGGGGTCATTGTCTCCATACCAATGAGAGGAAGTTCACTGAAGCGACACGCGCTGGCAATCTGATTGGTGTATACACATCTCTCGATAGCCGTGGCATAAGGAGAGTTTGGACGATATGCAAACATGTTTTCAGTTACGATATTGCCAGCATAGCGTGGAAAATACCCGTCATCTAAATCAATTTCACTTTTCCGCACAGCAATATAGGCGTAATCTGTGCCAGTGGTACCATCGCTATAACGCACTTGTGCCTCGATTCGAATTGCTGAGTCTTGTTCAACTCGTGGAGCGGTAAAAAAGAGTCGATTGTCTTGCTCTTCCACAGCGCTTGAATCAGGTAGGGTTTGACCTTCCATATCCCATGTCACATCGCTGATGGTTTTACCTGCTATTGGGTCAACACGTAAAGATACCCGGCCACCTTCTACCGCTGCGTGGTCAAGTCGCAATTTTGCTTGTTGGCCTGTACTGATGGTGTCAAATGATATATTTGCGGTAACGGATTGATTGGTACAGCTTGAATCTCTTTCGTTAGAGCAGGTTCTGGCCGTGATTGCAAATTCGTATGTACCAGATTGCGGTACTTCAAAGGCGAGTGTATTAGTATGCATCGCTGTCGATTCAATACTTGGACCAGATATTTGTTCCCACTGAATATCTACAAGCTTCACCGCATTCGTCGGTATGGCTACCAGCGCCACTTGATCTCCAGCAGCACCCTCGCGATCGCCAAAGAACGTTATCCCATTATCTTGACCAATACTTGCGAATGCTTGGCCACTGACAGGAGGAGGCTGAGGTGTTGGCGTAGGTCCAGAATCACCTGAGCCACCGCCACAGGCAGAGAGTGTTAATAATATACTAAGCGGAAGAATCTTTTTCATTATTGGGACCCTCGAATCGTTGTTTTTCTTCTTCCATGACCGTCTTTAGTTTCGGTAATGTTTGTCCTAACTCTTTTCCACGCAAGCGAGCAAAGTAGCTACTTCCTACAAACATCATTAAGCACAAAATGATTTCAATCAATGCATAAAGCCATTGCTCTGGTACTGAGTACCACACAGTGATCCCATGCATTAGGTACAACAAGACAATAAAGCTTGCCCAAGCGTGCGTGTAAGGCTTACCTTGTATGATCCCTTTTGCGGGCAGTAATAAAGGTAATACATACACGATTAATATAAACGTAACAGAGTAGGTGCGTGGTTCTAGCAATACAATATGCCAGAGCATCACCCAGAGCAATAATCCAATAAACCCAATGAGAGCCAATTTTCTCGCCAGCGAGGTATTGCGAGCCATAGGAGTGTGTTCGTTGGTTGCTGTGTGGCTTGTATTCATTATGCTATCTCTTTTAGTGCTTTCGCTAACGTTGCTAAACGTTTTCCTTGGGCAATGGCCAGTTCCGTTTCTGCGTCACTTAACTGGGTGTTATGGTCAGTGGCAACGTGTGTTGCGCCATAAGGGGTACCACCGCTTATAGTGGTATGTAACGCTGGCTCAGAATAGGGTATTCCACATATCACCATACCGTGATGCATGAGTGGAACTTGCATTGAGAGGAGTGTGCTCTCTTGACCTCCATGCATCGAACTGCTCGAACAAAATACACAAGCTGGCTTGTTAATGAGAGTGCCGCTGAGCCATTGCTTTGAGGTCTGATCTAAGAAGTACTTGACGGGCGCAGCCATATTACCAAAGCGTGTTGGGGAGCCCAGTGCGAACCCACTGCACTCGGCCAAATCGTCAAGACTGACGTAAGGTGGTCCAGATTGCGGTATCGCTTCAGCTTGGACGTCTACATTATCTGACACGCGAGGAATTTGTCGAAGCTTGGCTTCAATACCCATTGATTCAACCCCTTTGGCAATCATTTGGGCCAAATGCGCGGTACTGCCATGTACTGAATAATAAGCAATAAGTATAGGATTCATAAAAATAACGCTAATACATTCTCAGGAGGTCGACCGATTTTGGCTCTATCACCATGTACGACAATCGGCCGTTCTAGAAGTTTAGGGTATTGCGCAATGGCTGCGATGAGGGTGTCATTATTACTTTCCTTCGACAACCCTGCTTCTTTAAACTCAGCTTCTTTAGGACGCATCATGTGAAGGACTCTGTCTAAACCCAAGCAGTTTTGGAGGTGTTTGATTGTGGCAATGTCTAACGGGTCATTTAGATATTCTACCACTTCGTACGCCACCTGTTTTTCATCTAATAAGGCGAGCGTTTGACGCGATTTAGAACAGCGAGGATTGTGATAAATGATTGTATTGTTCATAATTTTTGTTCATATTAAAATCTACACACAATATAAACTACGAAGAAAAGAACAACAATGAACAAGTCGAATTTGATTATTTTTGTGGTAGCTTTGCTTGCCATGCTCAGTGGGGTATTGGTTTATCAACACCAGCAAGCAGATTTTTATGACATTGATGAAAAAGCATATCGCTGGTCACAACTTAATCAAGAAACAGTCATTGTGAACTATTTTGCCGAATGGTGTGCCCCGTGCATCAAAGAAATACCCGAACTCAACGCCTTGGATGAGTGGGTGCAACAACAACCTAACATGACCTTTATAGCGGTAAGTTATGATCCGTTAAGCGCAGCTGAACTTGACGAAGTACGTCGTAAATACAATATGCAGTTTGCCTTGATTGCCGATGTTGAACAAAATTTTCCGATTGCCAAACCTAATTATTTACCCGCTACCTTTATGGTCAAAAATGGCACAGTGCATGGTCCATTGCTTGGAGAACAAACATTTGACACACTCAAAAGCGCAATAGGCCAAGTGACACTAGCTGACTAAGTCGTTTAGGTGTTCACTAATGCTTTCATTCTTTCTTCACTGACTCTGAACTGATCCATCCTTGCTCGCATGCGTTGCTTCAACAAATGCGAATCAGCGTAATTCAACGCAAATTGCAGTTCTTCTATCGCTCTGCGGTAAGCCCCCAGAAGGTAATACCACTCAGCATTGGCTTGATGCATCAACATAGGAGATTGCAGACTGGCATGTGCATTGGACAACAAGCGCCAACCTAGAGTGTTTTCAGGGTGTACCATCACAAAGTCTTTTAACAAATCCACCGCGGCTTGTGATTGCTTTGCTTCGATATATTGATTGGCATAATTGAGCACAATCACAGGATTATTAGGCATTGCTTCATTGAGGGGTTCAAGTAGAGCTTGAGCGTCACTGAATTGCCCCAGTCCAATATAGATGTCAGTTAACGCATCTACATAAGCGTAATTCTCAGGATCTTTTTGCCATAAAGGCAATAAGTACGCCAACGCTTGAGCATATTCATCTTTGCGCATATGCGCTATCGCTAGTCCGTACTCAGCAGCCTCAGGCTGCAGCGTTTGTTTTTTTAATTGCTCCTCAAACCATGTGATATTGTAGTTTGCAGTGTGAAAGTAACGCGCAACGATACGTGCTTTCACCAAGTGGAATGCTAAGCTTGAAGGTCTTTTCTGTGACGGCAAATTAGCCGCTCGATTTCGGGCTTCCGCAGAACGGGTAGTAGATACAGGGTGAGTTAACAAAAAGGCAGGAGGCTTAGATCCCCAACGCGTTTGTTCGGTCATTTTGTCAAAGAATCTGGCTGCTGCGTATGGGTCATAGCCGCTTTCGGCTAAGATTCGAATACCGATTCGGTCGGCTTCTTTTTCATTGCCACGGGTGTAATTGATGGATTGTTGAATCGATGCTCCTTGTCCAGCATAAATCGCAGCCATGCCAGCTTGAGGGGAAGCCATCATCAAAATTGCCCCGCCAATCATCGAAGCAACTTGAAGAGGAGAGGCTTTTTCTTGAGCAGCCATGCGACGCACAATATGCCGTTGGGTCACGTGAGCGATTTCGTGAGCGAGAACTGCGGCCAATTCAGCTTCATCATCCGCGTGATAAAATAATCCAGTATGGATCCCTACATGCCCACCAAAAAAGGCAAACGCATTGATGCTTTGGTTATTTACCACAAAGAAAGTAAACGGGAATTTGGTATTATCTGCATGAATTACTAATTCATTGCCAAGGCTTTGAATGTATTGCTGCACTACCGGGTCTTGAAGTACCGCACCTTGTCCTCGTAATTGAGAAAAATACACCCCACCAATCTCGACCTCATCTTGTAAAGAAAGAGTATTGGCAGCAACCACACCAATTTCAGGGAGGATGTTTTTATTGTTGGATTGCGCGATGGCAGGGTTCATGGCGACGCAGCTGATCGTCAATGTCAGTGCTAAAGTAACGGTTGAATAGAACAAAAAGCGTATATTTTTATCGAGCAAGGGATTCTCCTAACGTCCAACCTAAAGACGATGCAACGTAAAAATAGTTCAATAAATATCAATTTGATACTAGAGTGTCGAGCAAAGAAACTTTACACTAATGTAAGTTAAGACAAAAGGATTCTTCATACAATGCTTTCACTCATTGGCAAATGGTACGAAAAAACATTTTCAGACCCAGACGCACTCATGCTTCTGATTCTGATCATTGTTGTCACTACCTTATTAGTGTTACTTGGCGGATATTTGATGCCAGTATTAGTGGCCATTGCCTTAGCGTATTTACTCGAGGGGGCTGTGCAGCGAGTCGAGCAATCCGTATCCTCTCGTTTATTGGCTACCTGTGCAGTGATGTTGGGATTTATTGGATTTATGCTCATCAGTCTAATCAGCCTGCTACCGACTATTAGTCAACAAACTGTCAACTTTATCGAAGAAGTGCCGAGTTTATGGCAACAATTGCAAGCTTGGATGCTGACACTGCCTGATTCTTACCCTGAATTGGTGCAAGCTGAGCAGATCCGTTCCATTAATAGCGAAATCAATCAAAAAGTCGTCGGCGCATCAGAAGCTTTAATAAGTATGTCGTTTGCCTCGTTGGTCGGCATTGGTGCCATGCTAGTGTATATTATATTGGTACCATTAATGATGTTCTTCATGCTTAAAGATAAACAGGTGTTGATGGACAATATTGGAACACTGTTACCTAATGAACGTCGCCTGATTCGCCAAGTGAGCAGCGAAATGAATGTTCAGATTGGCAATTATATTCGCGGCAAGGTGATTGAGATCCTGATTGTTGGTGCTGTCTCATGCGTCACTTTTGCCCTGATGGACTTGCGTTATGCCATGTTACTTGGCGTGCTTGTTGGATTGTCTGTGGTGATTCCTTATATAGGCGCAGCGGTAGTGACCATTCCAGTGGTGCTTGTGGCGTTCATTCAATGGGGTTTTGGCGCCGAATTTGGTTACTTGATGTTGGCGTATTTTATTATTCAAGCCTTGGACGGGAACCTATTGGTGCCGATCTTATTCTCAGAAGCAGTGAGTCTGCATCCGCTCTACATTATCATTGCTGTATTGTTTTTTGGTGGCTTATGGGGATTTTGGGGGGTGTTCTTTGCTATTCCTTTAGCCACATTGGTCAAAGCAGTATTTAATGCGTGGTCAACGCCGGCCTTGAGACCGGCAGAAGAACCACCAAGTGAGGTTAACGAAAACGCTTAGGCGTTTAAATAATCTAATACGACTTCGTGATGGTCTTTGGTTTTGAATTTATCAAAGACCTTCTCAATCAAGCCCTCTTCATCAATCAAAAATGAAATGCGATGAATCCCATCGTATTCTTTCCCCATAAACTTTTTGGGTCCCCACACACCAAATGCTTCAGCAATTTGATGGTCTTCGTCACTTAACAGTGTGAAATTTAAAGATTCTTTTTCTATAAATTTAGGTAAACGTTTAACAGGGTCAGGGCTTATGCCAAACACCACAACATTAAGTGCTTCTAATTCTGCTTTGACGTCGCGCAAATTTTGAGCTTGCACGGTACATCCGGGCGTCATAGCTTTTGGATAAAAATACACAAGGACTTTTTTGCCTGCGAAATCACTTAATTTAACGATATTATCATCTTGATCGGGTAACTCAAATTGCGGGGCAGGGTTGCCAGCTGCAAGAAATTCCATAGTTTCACTCCAGATTGTTGTTTGTTGTCTAGTTTACACTGAAAAACATCAGTGAGATCAGTTCATTTTGACTTTTGTCCTATTGCTTAGAGGGCTTGGAATCGGTAAACTCTTCGCCTTGATTTTTTGGAGCTCAATATGTTTAAAGGTAGTTTTGTGGCCTTGGTCACTCCGATGACAGAATCTGGTGATATCGATTTTGATGCACTCAATGCGTTAGTTGAGTGGCATATCGAACAAGGTACGCACGGCATTGTTTCGGTTGGAACGACAGGGGAATCAGCCACTTTATCTTTTGCACAGCATATCGCCGTAATCAAGGCAACGGTAAAAGCCATAGCGGGGCGTTGCATGTGTATTGCCGGTAGCGGTGCTAATTCAACTGAAGAAGCTATTTATTTACAAGATCAAATGGCCAATCTTGGAATTGATGGATATTTGAGCGTTGTACCATATTACAATAAGCCACAGCAAGCGGGATTGTTAGCACATTTTACCGCGCTCGCCAATGCTGCTAAATTGCCTATTTTATTGTACAACGTACCGTCGCGAACGGTCGTTGACATGTCTGACGAGGTAGTGGCGAAGCTTGCCCAACACCCAATGATTGTTGGGGTAAAAGACGCTACGGGCGATTTGAATCGTTTACAAAATTTGCGCAATCTTTGTCCAGACGACTTTTTGATTTTAAGTGGCGACGATAGCACCGGGGCAGCCTTTATGACGCAAGGTGGTGATGGTGTCATTTCTGTCAGTGCCAATATTGTGCCTAAGCAAATGAAATTAATGTGTGAAGCGGCATTATCAGGTAATATAGATGAAGCATTAGCAATCGATGCACAAATTGAACGATTGCACAGTGATTTGTTTATAGAGGCCAATCCAGTGATGCCCAAATGGTGTTTATTCAAAATGGGCAAAATCGCATCACCTACATTGCGCTTACCTCTAGTGTTGCCGGAACTTTCTAGTCAGAGTACAATCGAAAGCACATTATGTGACTATCACTTAATTTCATAAAATTAATACAATAATAAAGGGTCATTATGCGACAACCCACACAGCGAGCGTTGCTTGGTTTATGTGTTACATGTGCATTGTTTGCTTGTTCAACTGTAGATGAACGTCGTACGGCGTCTGGTAGCAAAGCTTACCTTGAGACACCTGCGCCAAAGCCATTACTTATTCCAGATGGGTTAGACAAACCAGGTGTCAATACCGATTATCAAATCCCTCCTGTCAGCAACCAAGCAAGTCAGCTCTATGGCGATGACCTCCCCGTTATCGCACCGGCACTGGTATTGGCTACTGCACAAGGGACTTATCTTGAAGAAACCCAAACGCTGACTTCAGCCGTGTTTGATAAGTTAGATGACGAGTCCGACATCCGTGATTTAGTGCTTCGTCGAGTATTCACCCACCTGCAGAATGAATCTATCGGATTCAGTATTCCGAGCCAAGCAGGTAATGTCATAACCACTGATTGGATTTTGACCAATGAATCCGGTGACAAGGCTTGGTATAATTTTGGCGATGAAAGCCAAGAAGTTGGTAAGCGTTTTGCACTTAACATTGAGCCAGCCTCACATGGTCGAACCGCTCGGTTATCTGTTACATTAACTGATTTGGTGGTAGCTGATGGGGCTGACCTCGTCGATTATATCGATCCGTTCGTGAAACGTGAATTAGAGGCTGAGTTGCTCAATGGCATTATTCGCCAGTATTCTCTAGAGCAAAAAATAGAAAGCCAGCAACGCCTTGCCCAAATTCGTTCAGGGATCATAGCTGAACTCGGTTTTGATGAGGATGGCAACGGTGCGATTGTTTTGGATTCTGAGTACGATATTGTTTGGCCAAAATTTCAGTTGGTATTACGTAAGTTAGGCTTTAATGTGAAAGATTTAGATAAATCAAACGGCCTTGTTTTCGTTAATTATCAGCCTAGTGAAAGCTCTTGGTTCAGTGGTTGGTTTGGCTCGAACGAGCAATTACCTTTGACTGAAGATGATTATCGCATAACCGTCAAAGCAATAAGTGCCAACAAAACCAGTATTACATTCAAGGATGAAGCAAGTCAGCCGTTTACTGCGGCAAAAACGTCAGAGATTTTCCCTGTGATAGCGGAAAACTTCGCCCTTGATAATTTAGATATTTAATCGAGCAACCCATGCAAAAACTTGATGAACTATACCGTGGTAAAGCAAAAACTGTTTTTCATACTGACAGTCCTGACCACTTAATTTTGGAATTCCGCAATGATACTTCTGCGTTCGATGGTGAAAAAATTGAGCAGCTTGAGCGCAAAGGTGAGGTGAATAACAAATTCAATCACTTTATAATGCAAAAGCTTGAAGCGGCTGGTGTACCTACGCAAGTGGAATCATTGCTTTCGGACACTGAATGTGTAGTCAAAAAGCTCGATATGATCCCAGTTGAGTGCGTGGTGCGCAATTTTGCTGCGGGTTCTTTATGTCGTCGTCTAGGTGTTGAGGAAGGGATTGCACTGACTCCACCAACGTTTGAATTTTTCTTAAAGAACGATGCGTTGCACGATCCTATGGTCAATGATTATCACATCATTGCGTTTGAATGGGCAACTCAAGACCAAATCGATAAGATGAAAGCCTTAACCTTTAAAGTCAACGAGGTGCTTACCCAATTATTCGATTCAGGTGATATGTTGCTAGTGGATTATAAACTTGAGTTTGGTGTGGATAGTCAAGGAAATATTGTTTTAGGCGACGAATTCAGTCCAGATGGATGTCGTTTATGGGATAAAGAAACTCGTAACAAGATGGATAAAGACCGCTTTCGTCAAGGTCTAGGTTCGGTTGTGGAAACCTATATTGAAGTCGCTAAGCGTCTAGGTTTGGACCTCTAACCAATTTAGGCATAAAAAAGCATCTTTTAAGATGCTTTTTTTAATTTGCTTTATATTCTTTTCTAACAATGATTTATTAATAATACATCAAATGTACCTAGGCACATTCTGTATATACATC
Source organism: Glaciecola sp. (assembly GCA_023268935.1). Lineage (GTDB taxonomy): Bacteria > Pseudomonadota > Gammaproteobacteria > Enterobacterales > Alteromonadaceae > Opacimonas. The sequence goes on along the minus strand of JALRKK010000107.1, from coordinate 5,423 downwards.
TTGTATTCGTCTTTGTATAAATCGAGCAAGAATTGTTCTTCCAAGTGAATTTGTATTCGCAAAGCAATCATTCCTACGAGCAAACACACTAAACTAAACACGGTCGGCCATGCCATGAAAAATCCGAATTGTGATGTGGCCACCCCAAGATAGGAAGGGTTACGTGAACGTGCATAGATCAAATGGGTAACCAAACCTGGTTTAGAATCTTGATCAATGCCCGAACGCCATGATTTATCAAGCACTAAATTACAGTAAATCGCTAAACTGAAACCCATCATCATCAAACTGACCCCAATAGTTTGCACGACAGGGTTTAACAATTCATCAAAAAGCCATAAATAATGATTTATTTCCGGTAGGAACACTTGCATGACACACGCCGTCCAAATAGCAATGCGAAATACGCGAAATGTGACATGATTATACCAATGTAATGAGTGAGTTTTCCCCATGTTGACTAAAGTATTGCTGCAATTTGTGTTTTTTTTGAGTTTAATAATAACGGTGTAAAATAACGCAACAATAGTATAGAACGCCGCTAAAAAATAGACGATAAAAGGGTTGATTATGTCAATTGAAACTGTGTTCATGAATATCAAATAGTCGTCATTATTATTTTAAGTATAGTTCAAACATACCACTATATTGTTTTTTTTAAATCTATACTTTGGTATTGATCTATTTAATTTCTATCTTATACATGTAAATAATGTGTATGAAAATATCGAATACGGGCAGAGTAGGCTACTGCGGCAAAGGTCAATCCAATAATAATCGCTATCCAAAATCCTCTCACTCCCATTGTTGGATATAGCAAGTCAGTCAAACTTAAACAGTATCCTAGAGGTAATCCAATCACCCAATAACTTATAAACGAAATTCCAAACAGCCATTTGGTATCTTTGTATCCGCGCAGTGCATTACCAGAAACCACCTGAATGGCATCAGAGATTTGAAATAGGGCACCCAAAAATAACACTTGGGTCGCAAGTGGCCAGATACTGCTATCAGAAGTATAGATTTGGACGATGGTACTGGCCGTAAGCACAGTAAGACCAGCGGTAATTAGTGACATGAACGTCGTTAATTTAACGGCTGAAAAAAACGTTTGTCGACATTGAACTGAGTTATTTTTACCGTGCAGATGTCCCAGTCGAATAGCGGTTGCCATGCCAATACTGAGCGGTAACATAAAGACCAAAGATGAGAAATTAATCGCAATTTGATGCGCTGCCACTTGGATGGTACCTAAGGGGGCAACCAATAATGCCACCGCGGCAAAAAGCGTGACTTCAGCCAGTAAGGTAAACGAAATAGGCAATCCCAGTTTTAGCACCAAAGCCAGTTGTGAAATGTTAATTTGGCCAAATTGCCATATGTCATAGGGTTTTATCAATTGCGCATATTTTGAATAGGCAACTGTCATCAATGCCATGAGCCAATACACGATGAAGCTGGCAATGCCACAACCGGGGCCACCGAAGGCAGGAATTGGGCCCAAGCCATAGACAAAAATAGCATTTAATGGAATGTTTACACACAAACCTATGATCATAATTAACATGGTGGGTTTGGTAATACCCAATCCTTCACAGGTTTGCCGAACCACTTGATATAATGCAAAGCCAGGCAATCCCCACAACATCCATTGTGCGTATTCATATGTCATTGGGTACATATTACCTGGCACGCTGAACCAGCCAAGAATATTGGGTAAACACCAATGCAAACCCGCTCCCAATACACTTAATGTCAAAACTACAAGCAACATATGTCTGACGTATATTGGGATTTTGTGTGGCTGCCCGGAGCCAACGGCATTACCGACAAGAGGCACGAGGGCAAGGGCTACGCCTTGTAAAAAAAATTGTAAAGGATTTATCAAGGACACACCCACAGCGATTGCAGCCATATCATCTGCGCTGTATTGTCCAGCCATTATGGTATCGGCGACGCCCATGAGCATTTGCGTAATCAGCGCAATGAATAATGGCCATGCTAGATGCAATAGATGCGATGCAGGTGTGCGAGTGTCGGTCAAAAGAATGCTCTTAAATGATGGATATTATCAGTTACAACCCAAAAATAGAATAAACATCCTATTTATGTCTTCTAGCTTGACAAAATATGGAATAAAACATTAACGAAATCTAGATATATTATTAACACACTCGTTACAACAAGGTGTTGTAGATATGTCAGACGTCACACAAAGTACAGCCAAAAAAACACCGGATCCCGTTTCAAGACGCGATCATATGGCACAAATCACGGCAACTCAAGCAGTGAATCTTATCGATAAACAATCTGCGCCCATGCCGATGCTGCAACTATTAAATTCAGATGGCAACATTCTCAACAAGCAATACATCGATGCGTGGGATAAAGATACTGCATTAAAACTATTTTATGCCATGCATTTTACTCGTATTCTGGACGAGCGAATGATTGGCGCTCAGCGTCAAGGGCGGATCAGTTTTTATTTGGCGTGTACTGGCGAAGAAGCCGCCATTGTCGGGGCAACTGCTGGTGTTGAAATGCGCGATATGATCATGACGCAATATCGCGAACAAGGTGCTTTAGCGTATCGTGGCTATACTGCCACTCAGTTTATGAATCAAATGTTCTCAAACGTACTCGATCCCAACAAAGGACGTCAAATGCCCATTCATTATGGCGACAAAGCGCTTAATTTTATGACCGTATCGTCTCCACTCGGCACCCAAATCCCACAAGCCGCTGGGTATGCCTATGGTCAAAAAATGTCAGGAGAAGACGCGATTACCTTGTGTTTCTTCGGTGAAGGGGCTGCATCGGAAGGGGATTTCCATGCCGGGCTCAATATGGCAGCCGTGCTTGAATGTCCATGTATCTTTTTATGTCGCAACAACGGATATGCCATTTCTACTCCAGCGGATGAGCAATTTAAAGGCGATGGCATTGCCTCAAGGGGGATTGGTTATGGCGTTCATACGATACGAGTCGATGGCAATGATGCACTTGCTATGTATGTCGCAGCCAAAGAGGCTCGTGCTTATGCTTTAAAACATAATTGTCCGGTGTTGATCGAGGCGATGACGTATCGCCTCGCAGCGCATTCTACCTCTGATGATCCAAGCGGCTATCGCTCTCGTGATGAAGAGGCGGTGTGGCGAGAAAAAGATCCCATCATGCGCATGCACCGATATTTGCAACAAGTCGGCTGGCTACATGAGAAAGCCCTGGATGGATTTATTACTCAAACGCGCTCTGACTTATTGGCTGCGCTGAAATTTTCAGAAAAGCAAGCGACTGCGCCATTATCTGAGATTGTAACTGATGTTTATGCAGAGGTTGAACCTCATTTACAAGACCAACTTGATGCCTTACAAATGCATGTCAACAAATACCCTGAAGCCTACCCAAACACATCGCAGCAAACCGCCGCTGATAAACAAGGAGAAGGAGTTCAATAATGGCACAGCTCAATTTATTACAAGCTGTTAATCAAGCTCTGCACACTGCAATGAAAGCAGATGAAAGAGTGATGGTGATGGGTGAAGATGTGGGGCATTTTGGCGGTGTATTTAGAGCAACCTCCAATTTGCAAAGCACATTTGGTAAAGCACGCTGTTTTAATACGCCACTGGTTGAACAAGGCATATTGGGATTTGCCAATGGTTTAGCGGCACAAGGTGCCAAACCCGTTGCCGAAATACAATTTGCTGATTATATCTATCCCGCCTTTGATCAAATTGTGAATGAAACGGCAAAGTTTCGCTATCGTTCGGGCGGTCAATTTACGGTGGGTGGGCTTACCATTCGCACGCCTTACGGTGGGGGTATCGCGGGAGGTCATTATCACTCTCAATCGCCTGAAGCGTTTTTTGCGCACGTACCGGGGATCAAAGTTGTGATCCCGCGTAATCCGTATCAAGCCAAAGGTCTTTTGTTGTCCAGTATTCGCGCAAATGATCCAGTGTTATTTATGGAGCCCAAACGACTATATCGAGCCAGCGTTGGAGAGGTGCCTGAGATGGATTATGAATTGCCATTAGGTCATGCGGACCTGGTGCAAGAGGGCAGTGACATTACGTTGGTGGCGTGGGGGGCGCAAGTTGAAGTCGTTCAGCAAGCAGCGCAAAAAGCACTGTCTCATGGCGTTTCGTGCGAAATTATTGATTTACAATCCATCTTGCCATGGGATCGCGAAACGGTATGCCAATCCGTGATCAAAACAGGTCGTTGCTTGATTAATCACGAAGCGCCATTAACCGGCGGCTTTGCCAGTGAAATTGCTGCTGTGGTCCAAAGCGAATGCTTTTTGCACCTTGAAGCGCCAATTGCAAGGGTTTGCGGGTTAGATACCCCTTATCCGTTGGCGCACGAAAAAGAATATATGCCTGATGCACTTAAAACGTTTGAGGCCATTATGCACGCTGTGCATTTTTAAGGAGAATAAAAATGCAAACCACACCAAAAGAAGCCAACACAGTCACATCCACCATGACGAAAGATTTTATTTTACCGGATATTGGTGAGGGCATCGTTGAGTGCGAATTATTGGCATGGCTGGTTGTAGAAGGCGAGGAAATTGTAGAAGACCAGCCGGTTGCAGAGGTCATGACCGATAAAGCCACGGTACAAATTCCGGCGATGTATTCGGGAAAAGTCACGAAACTGTATTATCAGGCAGGAGAAACTGCCAAAGTGCACGCACCTCTGTTTTCAATGCAATTGGCTGAATCATCGCGCGAAACAGAACAGCTAGCTCTGCAGAGCGCAACGCAAGTCGATTCAGGGCATAATGATGTTTCTCAAGATACAGGCCCTAGCACTTCTGGCAAAGCCATCGCCAGCCCAGCGGTACGCCGTATTGCCAGAGAAATGGGCATTGATTTGGCCTCTGTACAAGGGAGTGGCAAAAAAGGACGAGTACTCAAAGAAGATTTAGAACCATCCACTACTTCTTCCCCCCTTGCACATCCTGAGTCATCGACAGCGCATTTTGAACCTCTCAAAGGGATCAGAGCTGCAATGCTCAAACAAATGAATCACTCAGTGCGAACCATTCCGCATTTTAGTGTGTCTGATGAGTGCCGAATGGATGCTATGCTGCAACTCAAAGCCGTTTTGGCTCCAGAATTTACCAGGCGCAATATCAAATGTTCGTTGTTACCATTTTATTGTAAAGCGTTATCGTTGGCACTGAAAGAATATCCCATTTTAAACAGTCGAGTCAGTGCCGATGAAACTCAAATTGAATACCTATCTGAGCACAATATTGGCATTGCCATCGCCACACCGAATGGTTTGGTTGTGCCCAACATAAAAGGGGTGCAAGATAAGTCGATTTTAGCCATTGCGGTCGAACTGAACACGCTTATTCATCAAGCCAAGGACAATCGTTTGCCACCAGACGCGTTCGCAGGTGGTACCAT
>JALRKK010000094.1 GCA_023268935.1 Glaciecola sp. | reverse complement strand
AGATATCATTGCGAAGAGCAGGATCATGGGCTTGGTCGTGCGTTAGATAATGCACTTATAATGTCGCTTCATGATTGAGTTGACGCGGCTTCAAGTTGTTGGATCACATATTTAAACGGTTTGTCGTATTTAGCCATAATTCGCATAGGCTCTTGGGTTGCTGGATGCAAAAAAGACAGCGTAGCCGCATGCAAAGCCAGTCGGGAAAAGCCATTTTGTGCATATTGATTATTGATTTCAGACTCGCAGTATTTTACATCGCCAATAATGGCATGCCCTGCACTTTGACAATGCACTCTAATCTGATGGGTACGCCCAGTAATAGGTGAAGCCTCAACAAGAGTGGCATTGCAAAACGTCTGTAACACACGATAGCGTGTTTCGCTGGGTTTGCCATCTTCCCTTACGACCACAACCCGTTCTCCCGATTGTAAAGTATTCTTGTACAAAGGCGCCTTAACCTTGTGCCGATGTTCTGGCCAATGTCCGTGGACAATCGCATGGTAACGCTTTTGCATTTGTTTTTCCCGTAACTGCTCATGCAAACTGCGCAAAGCTGAACGGCGCTTAGCGACCAAAATCACGCCGGATGTATCGCGGTCAAGGCGATGCACTAACTCCAAAAAATCTTGCTGTGGACGCAACGCTCTGAGCCCTTCAATCATTCCAAAATTAAGCCCACTGCCACCATGCACGGCAAGACCAGAGGGCTTATTTATCGCTAACACGCGATCATCTTCAAACAAAATTGCCTGTTCTAATGATGCGATTTTATCCAGTTTAGGATTGAGTTGATCCGTATGTTTCTGTTCAATCTTAATTGGGGCAATTCGGATGATGTCAGAAGGCTGTAATTTATATTCAGCCTTAATGCGCTTTTTGTTCACTCTGATTTCGCCTTTGCGCAACAAGCGATAAACCAAACTTTTAGGTACGCCTTTAAGATAAGTGATCAAAAAATTGTCAATGCGTTGCCCTGACATATCATTGTCAACGTTAACAAAGCGGACTTGGGGAGAGGATTCTTGATTCATGATGCGGATTATATCAATAAGCTTATGATCATGCATGGAATTTTGTTGCAGTAATTCCAAATACAGGCGATAATACCCCGAGCGAAATTGTATTTTTGGAACAAAGCTTCATAAGCAAGTGTCTCTCGCCATAATGCGAACACTCCTAACTTAATACAAACCGCAAGTCATGCACATAGCAAGCCATCGAACACACGGCATTTACAAAGTATGACACGTTGTCACAGCGCATTGAGAATTAACTCCGTTTGCGTTTGTGCATTTTTTATAAGACCTTTGCTGATGCAAACTTATCAGAATTAGAGCAATTTTAGGTTGATGTAGATACCTAAAAGAGAAAAACGAGATAATTTATTCCCGCTATGCACAAATTAGCGGAGCAAAGCCATGTTGTGAACATGGCGTATATATCTTTGTCTGAACAGACCACGAAAAGTGTGGACACAGCCCTGCCCTAGTTCTCATGCGTCAGCGTAATTGAGAATATGACAATATGAAAAGAATGCTCATCAATGCCACGCAGCAAGAAGAACTGCGTGTTGCACTTGTTGATGGTCAAAAGCTTTATGATTTAGACATCGAAAGCCCTGGCCATGAACAAAAAAAAGCCAATATTTACAAAGGCACCATCACTCGCGTAGAACCTAGCCTAGAAGCGGCGTTCGTTGATTATGGCGCTGAACGTCACGGATTTTTACCACTCAAAGAAATCGCGAGAAATTACTTCCCAGATAACTACACATTTGAAGGGCGTCCAAACATTAAGGATGCCGTCAAAGAAGGCCAAGAAGTCATTATTCAAATCGACAAAGAAGAGCGTGGCCAGAAAGGCGCAGCCCTGACGACTTTCATTAGTTTAGCTGGTTCTTATTTAGTCCTGATGCCTAATAACCCACGTGCGGGTGGTATCTCTCGTCGTATTGAAGGCGAAGAGCGCTCGGACTTAAAATCCGCCTTGGATCAACTTGACCTACCCAAAGGTATGGGACTGATTGTACGCACCGCAGGTGTGGGTAAATCAGCTGAAGAATTAGCATGGGATCTCAAAGTATTATTAACCCATTGGCAGGCAATTTCTGATGTTGCTCAAGACCGCCCTGCACCATTTTTGATTCACCAGGAATCAAACGTTATTGTGCGGGCTATTCGCGATTATTTGCGCCGTGATGTAGGTGAGATTGTCATCGACAAGAAGTCTGTCTACGAGCAGGCCTTACAGCATATAAAATTGGTCCGTCCTGATTTTGCTAATCGCGTCAAACTATACACTGGTGAAGTGCCATTATTTAGCCACTACCAAATTGAAAGCCAAATCGAATCAGCTTTCCAACGCGAAGTTCGTCTGCCCTCTGGTGGATCTATCGTTATTGATCCAACAGAAGCTTTAACCTCAATCGATATTAACTCAGCGCGGGCGACCAAAGGTGGCGATATCGAAGAAACAGCGTTTAATACCAACTTAGAAGCCGCTGAAGAGATCGCTAGACAACTGCGCTTACGTGATTTAGGTGGTCTTGTGGTGATTGACTTCATTGACATGTCTGTGAATAAACATCAGCGTGAAGTCGAAAATCGCATGAAAGACTCAGTCAGTGGTGACCGCGCGCGTGTTCAGTTAAGCCGCATTTCCCGTTTTGGCTTACTGGAGATGTCACGTCAACGCTTGCGTCCATCATTAGGTGAGTCCGCGCATAATGTCTGCCCTCGTTGTACTGGTCTGGGTACGATTCGAGGTACAGAGTCATTAGCGCTTTCCGTTTTGCGCATAATTGAAGAAGAATGCATTAAGGACAACACGGCGCAAGTTGAAGCGCAATTACCGGTCGATGTTGCAACGTATATTTTAAATGAAAAACGAAAAGCTGTCCGTCAACTAGAAGAGCGTAATAAAGTTCAAATCTTGGTACTGCCAAATGTGAACTTGACCACTCCGCACTTCGAGATCAATCGTCGTCGTTCAGAGGAGGCATTAACTGAGATAAGTTACAAACTTGAATTAACCGAATCAGTTGAAGCAAGACAAGAGTCCGCTGCAGCAGCAGCACCAGTTAAACGTGAAGAACCCGCTTTGCAAGGTATGGTTGCGCCACCACAAGCACCAGCACCAAAAGTTGAGAGTACCCCAAGCATATTAACTCAATTTATCGCTTGGTTAACTGCTTTGTTCGCGCCGAAACCAGCTCCTGCCAAGAAAGGCAAAGGTCGTGGCCGTAACCAGAATCAACGTCGCAATACCAACCGTCGCAATCAAGCGCGCAATGGACGTAATGGTCAAGCGCGCTCGCAAAGCAAACGCCCTGACAAGAGCGATGAGGGTGAGCGTGGGGACCGTGGAGATAAAGAACACAAGTCTAAATCACGTCGTTCTGCGCGTAGCGAACGCAACGAACAGCATGACAAAAAAGACCGCAATGCAAAACCAGAGCGCAATGAGTCAAAACGTTCAGCCAGTGAAGCTACTGAAGCGGAGACAGTGAGTAAGCCACCGCGTGAACGTCGCAAGCGTCGCGATAATCGTAAATCGGTTCGTGTAGCGCCAGTTGAAGCCGAAACTAATGTTGAACTAGATTCCTCAGGGAGGGTGCAAGAAAGCGTTACAGAGACTATTAACGCATCTGAGTCTACTCAAGCACCTGTTAAAATACCTTCAGCGCCGGATACAGCTACAGAGCAACCTGATGCAGTCACTGATTCAGTGGTTGCAACGGAGTCGGTGTCAGAGCATACCGCTGAAAACACTGAGAATGAAGCCTCTGAAAACAAAGAGCGTCGTACTCGCTCTCGCCGGTCACCACGGCATGCACGTGTAGCGGGGCAAAAACGCAAACAGGAACAGGCGCAAGCAGAACTGCCACTGGACGATGCGGTTGAATCAGAAGTTGTTGAGCCAGTCGTCAGTGAACAAAACGAAGATGCGACTATTATGGCCGAATCTGCTAAGCAAGCTGAACTGTCGACCACGGCTGAAGTTGCCCAAGCAGTAGAAACGGTGAGTGTCACGGAAATGGTCGCTGAAAGCGAGATTGCCGTTACTGAGGCAGTCACTGAGCCGGGTATTGATATTCCCCACCCAGTGGATGCTGAACCCGTCGAGTTAGCGGATGCAGAACCGACTAAACCAGCTGCATTACCCAGTAAAGCTCGAGCATCACATCCTACTGCATTACCAAAAGCTTTAGAAAGTGAGTTTGGCGATATCGTGATCAACGTATTAAATGATGCCTCTCGTCCGACTATTGCTCGTACTACACGCCAGGCAGCGATTGCCTCAGTCATGAATCGCGCGCAAGCTCCAATGACTAGACCAGCAAGTGTTGACTAGTCGAATGGCTTGAACCATTCAAACCAAAAAGGCACTTCCAAATGAAGTGCCTTTTTTAATATCTCATTTTTGTCGCTTAAGAAGTTAAATCACTTCGCTTTCTTGCGTTTATCATCGACTACCCATTTACCATCTTGGAACCAAGCAGCCCAACCTGAAGCTTTACCGTTTTCATTCTCTGACATGACGTATTGTTGTTTGGTTTTGCGACTGAAACGAACAATAGCTGGCTGTCCGTCAGGATCATTTGCCGGTGCATCCGCTAGGTAATAAAACTTAGGCGAGATACGGTCCTTAAAGCGCTTAAGCTCACTGACTAAAGGTGCTCGGGTTTCTCTAGATTTAGGGAAGTTATGCGCAGCTAAGAAAATACCTGATGCGCCATCACGCAAAACAAAATATGCTCCTTCCGACTTTTGACATGGTAATTCAGGCAAATGCACCGGATCTTCTTTCGGAGGAGCAGCCTCACCGTTTTTGAGTAACTTACGTGTGTTTTTGCATGCCTCGTTAGTACAATCAAAATATTTGCCAAAGCGGCCGTTTTTGAGTTCCATATCAGACTGGCATTTGTCGCATTCCAAGACGGGGCCATCATAACCTTTGATCTTGTACGTGCCTTTCTCAATCTCAGTACCAGGACAATTGGGCGTATTACCACACACATGGAGTTTGGTGGTTTCGTTTACCAAATAACTATCCATCGCGGTGTCACACAAAGGACAGCGTTTCTTAGCTCGCAGCGCTTCAGTCTCAAAATCTTCCTCATCTACCACGGCAACGGCTTCATCGCCAGGTGTGAGGTTTAAGGTCTTAGTGCAACGCTCTTTGGGGGGTAAGTTGTATCCTGTACACCCCAAAAACACGCCTGTGCTTGCGGTACGAACGTTCATCGGACGCGAACACTCTGGACAATCCAGTTGGATTGGTACCGCACTATTGGCATGCATGCCGCCGTCTTCTTCTGGTTTTTCTGCCATCAACAGTAAGGCATAAAAATCATCATAAAAGGCGTTTAATACGTCTTTCCAAGCTTTATGTCCGTGCGCAACATCATCGAGGCGTTGTTCCATTTTGGCGGTAAAGTCATAGGACATTAAGTCAGCAAAGTTTTGCGAAAGACGGTCTGTAACGATTTCGCCCATCTTTGTAGCGTAAAAGCGTTTATTTTCTAATTGCACATATCCGCGATCTTGAATGGTAGAAATAATACTGGCGTAAGTCGAAGGTCGACCGATGCCTCTTTTCTCTAATTCTTTAACCAAAGAAGCTTCGTTAAAACGCGCTGGAGGCTTGGTAAAGTGTTGTTGAGGATCGAGCTTTTCAAGCGCAAGCACATCCCCTACTTTGACATCAGGTAAGGTGACGTCTTCGCCTTTTTTGCTGATCTGCGTTTGCACTTTGGTCCACCCGGCAAACTTCAATACGCGCCCCTTAGCCGTTAATTCATAATCACCGGCTTTCACACGTAAAGTGGTTGAGTCATATTTAGCGGGGGTCATCTGACAGGCAACGAACTGACGCCAGATGAGCTCATAAAGACGCTGTGCGTCTCTTTCCATGTCAGACAGGCTTGCCCCTTGCACATTCACATTTGACGGCCTGATGGCTTCGTGAGCCTCTTGTGCGTTATCTTTAGCACCATAGAGGTTTGGTTGCGATGGTAGATATGGAGCGCCAAAGTGATCATTAATAAAATCTCGTGCACTGCTCACCGCTTCCTTGGATAGATTCGTTGAGTCAGTACGCATGTAAGTAATGTGTCCCGCTTCATATAAACGTTGTGCCAGCATCATCGTCTTCTTAACCCCAAAACCTAAGCGTGTTGAAGCAGCCTGTTGTAAGGTAGACGTAATAAATGGGGCACTTGGTTTTGACGTGGTAGGTCGACTGTCTCTTGCTGAAACCACATATTGCTGAGCTTCTAATGCACAAGTAGCGGCTTCCGCTTCGGCTTTATTGGTCGGCTTAAATGGCTTATCTTGGTATTTGGCGACCAACATTTTGAATTGAGCATCAGTCAGCGACACGGTTGAATAACGCAAATCAGCGTGGATATCCCAAAACTCCTCTGGGGTAAAGGCTTTGATTTCGCGTTCTTTCTCAACCACCAAGCGCATGGCAACAGATTGCACGCGACCGGCGGATAAACCTCGAGCCACTTTTTTCCACAATAATGGCGATACCATAAAGCCCACTACACGATCCAAAAAGCGACGTGCTTGCTGAGCGTTCACCCGATTTATATTGACTTCGCCTGGGGCGCTAAACGCATCTTGAATGGCCGATTTAGTGATCTCATTAAATACCACGCGCTGGAATGTTTTGCCTTTGCCACCGAGTAACTCTTGCAAATGCCACGCAATGGCCTCACCTTCTCTATCCAAATCCGTTGCTAGATAAATAGTATCTGCTTCTTTGGCGAGTTTTTTGAGTTCGGTGACAACCTTTTCTTTGCCTTGTAGAACTTGGTAATGGGCGTGCCAATCATTTTCTGGGTCAACCCCCATACGATCCACAAGCTTCATGTATTCATGGCGTCTTAAATATTCTTCTTTTTTCTTTTCTGGCCACGTTTTTAATTCTTTAGCTGGGATCTTTGCTTCTACTTTTCCCAATGCTTTGGTTGGCAAGTCGCGGATGTGCCCGACAGAGGATTTAACGATAAAATCCTTACCTAAATATTTATTTATGGTCTTCGCCTTGGCGGGTGACTCGACTATAACTAATGATTTTGCCATGAGAAAACGCTTATCCTTTGAAAAACATATATATAACTGTACAAATCTGGCTGTACACGGGGAAATCTGATACTCAATCTCTTTTTAAAGATATATCGGTAAATTGCATATAAAACAAGAAATTCTTCATACTTACCCACTTTAATCGATGTAAGCTATTAATTTTATTGGTTTTTTTATAAAATCAATTTGCCTTCACAACGCTTTAACAGTAATCTAGCGCCTTATTTATCCCCTTATACTATGCTTGTTGCCTAGCAAGCGATCATACTTTTGGAGAAACTTTTATGTCTGGTGTAGAAGTCAATTTTGATGGATTAGTCGGCCCAACACATAATTATGCTGGCCTATCTTATGGTAATGTCGCATCCAAACAACATGCCAAAGGCATCAGTCAACCTAAAGCTGCAGCTCAGCAAGGACTCCGCAAAATGCAAACAGTGGCTGAATTAGGCTTACCCCAAGGTGTACTTGCCCCAAACGCCCGACCTGATATCAATATCTTACGACGTCTGGGGTTTAGTGGCAGTGATACTCAAGTCATCAACAAGGTAGCTAAAACCGAACCGGCTTTATTAGCGGCGATGTACTCGGCTTCTTCTATGTGGACCGCCAATGCCGCAACGGTGTCTCCCAGCGCCGATACCGCAGATGGCAAAGTTCATTTTACGCCTGCTAACTTGAATAATAAACTGCATCGGAGTATTGAACCGGCGCAAACTGGGGCAATCCTCAAGTCAGTATTCTCAGACGAGGTGCATTTTGCGCATCATACCCATTTACCTGAACAAGACAGCTTTGGCGATGAAGGCGCTGCGAATCACACTCGCTTCTGTACTCAATATGACCAGGCTGGTATCGAATTTTTTGTCTATGGCCGCTCAGCCATGCGACCCGATGTACCCGCGCCTACCAAATTTCCAGCGCGTCACACGTTAGAAGCTTCACAAGCGGTTGCGCGTCTGCACGGCTTAAATGAAAACCAGTGCGTATTTGCGCTGCAAAATCCCGACGTCATTGACCAAGGTGTGTTTCACAATGACGTAATTGCAGTGGGGAATCAAAATGCATTGTTTTACCATGAACAAGCGTTTCACAATACAGAGCAAGTTAAAGCGGAATTAGCTCAGAAAGGACACACTGTAGGCATAAAAGATATGCATTTTATTGAGGTCCCAACCGTCGAAGTCAGTGTGGAAGATGCTGTGAAAAGCTATTTATTCAATACCCAGTTACTGACCATTAATCCTGGACAAGATGACGCTCACATGGCCTTAATAGCGCCCACAGAATGTCGAGAAAATACCGCCGTACATGCGTATTTATCCACACTCACTGACGCGGGGACACCGATTAAACAAGTTCATTATTTGGATGTTAAGCAATCTATGAAAAACGGCGGCGGACCCGCCTGCCTACGGTTACGCGTAGCTCTCAATCAAGCTCAACTAAAAGCGGTAAATCCCAAGTGTTTCCTAACCTCCGAGCAGTTTGAAGTATTGTATCAATGGGTGGATAAACATTATCGAGACGAATTGGCTCCAGCCGATCTAGCAGATCCTAGTTTGCTCACCGAATCCTACACTGCTTTAGATGAATTGACCCAAATTCTTGGATTGGGCAGTGTCTATTCTTTTCAACAAGATTAAGGTCATTGTATCTGAGGTTTTGTTACGGTAATCTGCTTGTCAGTAGATAAGAATAACAAAAGGAAACAACGTGACAGAACCTCAAAAACTCAGCTTAACCGTTCGTATTTTTATCGGCATGATAGCCGGTGCGGCAGCCGGTTTACTCTTAAATGCTGTGTTTGGCGAGTCGGGTGATTTGGTGATTGCTGGAGTCTCGCTCAACGATAATTTAGTGGATGGATTATTCGGTGCTTTAGGTCAAATTTTCATCGCCAGTTTAAAGATGCTAGTTGTGCCACTCGTATTTATATCACTGGTTTGCGGCACATCAAGCTTATCTGAGCCATCAAAACTGGGTTCATTAGGCGGTAAATCCATCGGTCTCTACATCACGACCACTGCCATCGCCATTAGCACTGCTATCATTGCGGCATTGATTATCGCGCCAGGTGAAGGGCTGAATCTGACCACCGAGGCAACCTATAGCGCCAAAGAAGCCCCTGCTTTGAGTCAAGTCTTTGTCAATATGTTTCCATCCAATCCGATTGCATCGATGGCACAAGGTAATATGTTGCAAATCATTGTGTTTGCAGTCTTTTTTGGTGTAGCTCTGACCTTGGCGGGTGACTCTGGCGAGCGCATAAAGGCCGCGTTTAATGACTTGAATAACGTCATGATGAAAATCGTATCGATGGTCATGGCGATTGCGCCTTATGGTGTCTTTGTATTAATGGCAAAATTATTTGCCAGCATCGGCTTCGATACCATATTAGGTTTAGCTAAATATTTTTTCTTAGTCTTCTTCGTTTTAGTATTCCATGGTTTAGTAACCTATCCTGTTTTACTCAAAACTCTTACGGGTTTAGATCCGCGCATGCTATTAAATAAAATGAAGCAAACATGTTTATTTGCCTTTAGTACTTCTAGTTCTAATGCCACCCTCCCTGTCACCATGGCAACTGCCCGACAAAAGCTTGGGGTTCAACCGAGCGTTGCCAGTTTTACCATCCCCTTAGGGGCTACCATAAACATGGACGGCACGGCTATTATGCAAGGCGTTGCAACCGTCTTTATTGCACAAGTCTATGGCGTGGATTTGTCGGTGACCGATTATTTGCTGGTGATCCTTACTGCAACCTTAGCTTCCATCGGTACAGCCGGTGTTCCAGGCGTTGGCTTAATTATGCTCGCCATGGTACTGCAACAAGTGAATTTGCCCGTTGAAGGCATTGCGTTAATTATCGGTGTTGACCGCTTATTAGATATGACGCGAACTGCCGTTAATGTTACTGGGGATTGCATGGTTGCCTGTATTGTCGCCAAGTCTGAAGGTGAATTGGATGAAAGCGTCTTCAATGACCCGGATATAGAGGACGTAAAGATCTAGTGTAAATGCTCAGCCGCGACGATGTTCGCGGCTTTTTTTGCTGGGTAATACGTTGCCAACAATGCCAAAATTAACGCGATTAAGGCAGTCAGCCACACATCGCTCCAAAGCAACTGTGCTGGTAAAGCATCTACAAAATACACATCTGCCGAAAACAAAGATACATCCAATGCGTTTTGTAGTATTTGGACCCCATGCGATAGATTCAACGCTATCATAATACCGAATACGCATCCTACCACTATCCCCGTCAGTGCGCTTTGCAAACCGGATAAAACAAAAGTATACACAAGCACCTGACGAGCAATCCCCATGGTTTTTAAAATGGCAATTTGTTTTTGCTTGTGTTTTACCGTCATCATTAAGGTTACCACGATATTAAAACACGCTACGGCAATGACTAGCCCTAAAACCAAGTAAACAATAAATTCAACCAATAGTATGTCTTGATATAAATGCCCATGGGTACGAGTCCAATCAGACATATACACTGGATATGGAAATTGGTAACCAATTTGGTAGGTCATTGCCTGTGCCGCGAAAGGATCATCATAATAAATCTGGATCCCTTGAGCAGCATGGGTAAGTTCTAGCTGTGATTGTAAAATAGTCAGATCCACTAACCCAATAATATTGTCTGCGCCTCCACCAATATACAACTCCCCCCCTAAGGTGAATCGCACGAGTTGTGGAGAACGAAAGTTGGGATCGTTCGGATTTGGCAGAAGTAACTCAACCGTATCCCCTGGGGAGTATTGGTGGTTGGCAATAAGTTGTTTACCCAAAAAAATCAAGGGATAGGCTGCATCTGAAATCGCATTTTGTGCATAATCAGTGCGAAACTCAAACAACGGATGTTGCTTGCTATCTAGTGGTAATCCTAATAGTTGCAATGCGTCCAACTGATTGTCACGCTGCAACATCGCGCTTGCTTTACTGTAAGCAAACGCATTGGTGACACCTTGTTGTTGCTTAATTGCCATGACTGATTGAGTAACGTCAGGTAAACCATTATTCTCTACTGCAAACAACTCTGCATGAGGAATACTGGCCAGTAATCGTGTTTTAAGCGCTTGCTCAAACCCATTGAGAACGGATAACAACACAATTAACACGCAACACCCCAAAGCAATGCCTGTCACCGCTGCATTTTTGATAAATCGACTACTCCCTTGCAGCGCTTGTGCGCGAAAGCGTGTAGCGAGGAACCATGCTAGGGACATAAGGTAAGCTGTCCATGTTGCAAAATATACTGACGTTCTAGGCTTTTAGCTAAATTCATATCATGTGTAACAATAATTAATGCCGTCTGATGACTGAACTGCAACTCGAGTAACAATTCAAAGATGACTTGACCATTGCTTTCATCAAGGTTACCTGTAGGTTCATCAGCGAGCAAAAACGCGGGTTTTGTGATCATTGCACGAGCAATGGCTATGCGCTGACGCTCACCTCCTGATAACTGTGCGGGAAAGTGCTCAGCGCGGTCTTCAAGCCGAATCTGGCATAACCATTGCTGTGCTTCTTGCATAGCTTGATGACGTGCCACACCACGAATAAGTAAAGGCATTGCAATGTTTTCAAGCGCGGTAAACTCAGGTAATAAATGATGGAATTGATATACAAAGCCAATGTATTGGTTACGTACTTTTGCTAACTCATCATCGCTTAAATCAGCTAAATTATGCTCACCAACACAAACTGAACCAGAGGTTGGTGAGGATAAGCCACCTAAAATATGCATCAGCGTACTTTTACCGGAACCTGAGCTGCCAACAATTGCCATGGATTGACCCGCTGCGACCTCAAAGTTAATGTCTTGAAGAACATGAATAGAATCATCACCATCGTGATAGGACTTCGAGATGTGTTGACACGTTAGATGCATTTTGTTGTTTTTTAATACCAATCAAATGATGCAATTATGGTAGCAAATGCCCTATGTTTTGCCTATAAATCTTTGCTTTTATTCTTGTTCAAAAAACAACCGGTTATCTCCTTGTTATCCAAACAGCACATAATGGGGAATAAAAGCGTTTTATTACAAAAATTTTACCTTTATCCAGCCAAATAAATTGCACTCTTAAACGATTAAGTTTAGAATTGCCATCCTCTTTTGATAACAATTAATTAACACCTGAGTGGTATTGACTTCAGGTGGCAGTGGAGACTTTATTCGATGTTATTATCCAATATGAATCGTGAATGGTGGAAAGAAGCCGTGGTTTATCAAATTTATCCGCGTTCTTTCCAGGATAGTAATGGTGACGGCATAGGTGATTTGCGCGGGATTATTAACCGTCTTGACTACATTGAATCACTGGGTATTGACGTAGTGTGGCTTAACCCAATTTATAAATCGCCTAATCACGATAATGGGTATGACATTTCAGATTACCGCGACATCATGTCAGAGTTTGGCGATATGGCGGATTTTGACGAATTGCTTAAGGGTATGCATGAACGTGGTATCAAAGTTGTCATGGACCTTGTCGTCAACCACTGCTCCAGCGAACATTATTGGTTCCAACAAGCCATTCAATCCCGAGATAACCCGTATTACGACTATTTCCATTGGTGGCCGGCTGAAAATGGTACTCCACCAGAGCGCTGGAGCTTTTTTGCCCCTGACGCCAGTGCTTGGCGTTTCAATGAAGCGACCAACTCTTACTACTTACACTATTTTGCGGTAGAACAACCAGATTTAAATTGGGAAAACCCCAAAGTCCGTGCTGAGATTTATGACATGATGCATTTTTGGTTCAAAAAAGGCATCGATGGTTTCCGCATGGACGTGATCACATTTATCTCTAAACATGATGGTTATCCGGTGTTTGAAGGTGTCCATGGCGAAGCAATGATTGATGTGTATGCCCAAGGACCACGTCTGCATGAGTATTTACACGAAATGAATCGTGAAGTATTGCAACACTACGATATTATGACGGTGGCTGAAGGGCCGGGTACGCATATCCACAACATCCACGATCTAGTAGACGAAACACGTCAAGAACTGAATATGAACTATCATTTCGAACATGTTGAGCTCGGGTTGAATTCTAGGAAAATGGTCAATTCTGACCATCGTGATCTCGTGAAATATAAAAAGATATTATGCGACTGGGCTGTTGAGTTTGATCACGCTGGTTGGGGGACAACATGGCATACTAATCATGATTTTCCACGTCAAGTATCGTGGTTTGGCGATGACAGTGACGAGCATCGTGAAGCGTCATCTAAACTACTTAGTACGATGCTCCTTACTATGCGAGGCACCCCTTATTATTACATGGGTGACGAAATCGGTATGACCAATGCTCGATTTGAGAGCATTGAAGATTATAACGATTTGATGACCATCAATTGGTACAAATTAACCGAACAAGAAGGCGGTGATACCCAAGCATTACTCGATTCTCATAAACTCAGTGGCAGAGACAATGCGCGCACGCCAATTCAATGGGACAGTTCGACGAACGCGGGTTTTACCCAAGGTAAACCCTGGTTAAAAGTAACGCCAAATTACCCAACTATCAACGTTGCCGCACAAGAAGCCGATCCAAAATCGCCCTTGAACTACTTTCGGTCGTTGACTGCATTTCGCAAAAATCACTTATCATTGATATATGGTGCGTTTAAAGTCTATTTACTAGAAGATCCAAACATCTTTAGTTACACCCGCACGTTGGACGATGAAACCTTATTGATCCTATTAAACTATTCTAGTGATAACCAGACGGTCTGCTTAGACAGTGAACTGTTGTCATCTGATGTGAAATTGAATAATTACGATGACTTGGTGGTCGCGTCTGATCATTATCAATTAAAGCCATGGCAAGCGGTCATCATTAAACTGGCTTAATTTACCTTATCATTGTGTGTGTCCAATGCCCCTACTCGTTTTCATGCGGTGGGGGCATTTTTTGTAGTCAAAAATAGGTCTTTAACGTTACAATATTATGGTCATTGGTTATTTAGAGCATCATTGTGGAAATTCACATAGATAACAATTTGGTTTCACAACTCATTCAACTATCACTGGTACCGGTATTTTTGTTGGTAGGTATCGGTCAAATGCTGAACGTCATGACCGGCAGGTTAGCTCGCATTATTGATCGGGCACGTTGGTATGAAGAATGTCATAACCAAGGCATCATTGAACAATTTAATGAAACACATATTGCAGAGCTTGATGCGTTACGCCGTCGCATGCGCTTTTCTAACTTTGCGATTAACTTTGTGACTGCAGCGGCGATCATCGTGTGTTTAACCGTCATTCTGTTGTTGTTTAATGGGATCTTAAGTACATCTTTAGACAATATTATTTTGGGATTGTTTATTCTAGGGATGTTGGCGATCACTGGTGGCATGCTGAGTTTCTTTATGGAAGTGAGTATCGCCAGTCGTACCTTAAAGATCCCCAATCCTTAATTTTTATCTGCGTCAATCGGGCGGGCGAGAGGTTTTGGGACGTACATTGTAGAGCCATTTTTTAACTCAACCGTTAATCGCACCCTGTTTACCCTCAAGATGGTCGCGACATGAGTCTCCTTAGCATAGTCAAAAGATATGATTTGACCGACGTAAAAATAAGAATTTGCGGGACTAATTGCCTCATCTGATTCAGCAAAATCCAGTTCACAAAATACCTTATGATCCATTAACGCATCCATGAGACTCTGTGCCACTGGACCGTCATATAAGGCATCGAGACATCTGTAAAAACCAGCGTCGTGTACACGGTTTGCTCGCCTATATCCTTTTGTTTCTTGATGATAATGTGCGTATTCGTGGAGCAATGTATGACATAAAAGCGTTTGTGGAGTAAGTTTTCCATCCCAATAGCGGTGGATGTTAATTTCTTTTGCTGTACGCCATAAACTGGCTTTATTGATAGAAGATAACTTATCTTGAATCATCTTTGTCCCAATCGTGATTTGACGTTTGGGTTGGCGTTGCCAGAACGTATTCCTCAAAGATTGATAATAGGTAGCTTTACCAAAACCAACACGAAAAGTTAAAGGGTAACTCTGTCTATGAAATTGATCATAAGTTAAAAAGACATGGTCAGCTGTTTGCAATAAACACACTGCTATTTGTTTAGGATCCATAGGATAGTAAACAGGCTTTTTTTATGATGATGGACGAATTTGGTAGGGAATTCAATGACAAAGATAGTTATGTGCTGATACATGGCGGAGTGGACGGGACTCGAACCCGCGACCCCCGGCGTGACAGGCCGGTATTCTAACCAACTGAACTACCACTCCGCTGTTTCATCTTGCAATGTGTTTTACCTCATTGCGGGCGCAGATAATACGTTCATGAGCCCCTCTCGTCAACCGATTTTTTAACAAAATGAAGCATATTTTTGAGTTTGAGCAGATAATGCGCAAAAACCGCTGTTTTTGTTTATTTAATGAAACATTTTAGACCGACTCATCTGCGTCTGACGTTTTTTGAACGGCAGCTTTTCGAACAACTTTTGATACCAAGGTTGCGGCGCATCAATTTCGAGATCAGTGCACGTTTCTGCGTGCCATAAAATTCTCATAATTGGCGATACAAGCACGTCCCCCCTGCTTGTTCAATGATATCAAGACGCGCTTCATGCGCTTCTATTTCATCGGCCGTTGCACTTAATACCTTTAATGGTTTTTGTGGTGGCGTAATGCGTGCAATCCCAGATGCATCACTTTGCGCAGTGTGTTGCTCAAGGCTCAACACTTCTTGTGATGAGGTCATCAACAAATACACGTCGGCCAGGATCTCGGCGTCGAGCAATGCTCCGTGCAAATCGCGATGTGAGTTATCAATACCGTATTCTTTACACAAGGCATCCAGGTTATTACGCTGTCCTGGACGAAGCTTTTTGGCGAGCTCCAAGCTATCCGTCACCTGACAGATTTGGTCTGTACGGATCAGAGCTGTTGCTGGATTCATAGCAAATTCCAAGTTCATAAAGCCCACGTCAAACGGTGCATTATGGGCAATAATTTCTGCGTCTTGGATAAAGTCAATGAAATCTTGGGCGACGTCTTTGAACACAGGTTTATCTGCCAAAAAGTCATCACTGATCCCATGCACCGCAAATGCTTCAGGATCAACTGGTTGCTGCGGGTTGATGTACACATGGAAATGATTGCCGGTCAACTTTCGATCAACCAGTTCAACACAACCGATTTCAATAATCCGATGGCCTTCGGTAAAATGGCCCCCCGTTTCGCGGTTCATCCCCGTCGTTTCAGTATCTAAAACAATTTGACGCATGTTCAAACTCACTGTGTGTTATGCTTGGATGTTAGTATATCAAGATTTTCAACAATTAGCGGAAGTTCTCAGCGTGAAACATGTGCAAATTTGGACAGATGGGAGTTGTCTCGATAATCCTGGCCCTGGCGGTTATGGCGCTATTTTATCTTACGGTGGTAAACGCAAAGAAATCGCTGAAGGGTTTACCTTAACCACCAATAATCGCATGGAGTTATTAGCTGCCATTAAAGCCTTAGAAGCCCTTACTCAGCCTTGTCGTGTCAGCCTCACAACCGATAGTACGTATGTCAAAAATGGAATTAATCAGTGGATCCACAACTGGCGCAAAAATAACTGGCGTACCGCCAGCAAGCAACCCGTAAAAAATGTCGACTTATGGCAAGCTTTGGACAAAGCCATTGCCCGGCATACTATTGAATGGTTTTGGGTAAAGGGGCACTCAGGTCATCCTGAAAACGAGCGTTGTGATGAGCTTGCGCGAAAAGCGGCAGAGTATGCAAAAGCCGGTAACGGTCAGCCCGATACCGGCTATCAAACTTAGTTCATTTTGTGAAACTTAACCCCAATCACATA
Source organism: Glaciecola sp. (assembly GCA_023268935.1). Lineage (GTDB taxonomy): Bacteria > Pseudomonadota > Gammaproteobacteria > Enterobacterales > Alteromonadaceae > Opacimonas. The sequence continues at coordinate 844 of JALRKK010000094.1, read as the reverse complement.
CTCATCGCCGCGCTCAACCGCTGGTCGAATAACTTCCGCCTGAGCGGAAAAAGACGGGATCTCTCGATTTTGAGAATCGATTTCAATCTCTAGCATGGTGCCGACAGGAAATTTTTGTTGGGTTAAAGCAAACGACATTCCCGTGGCGCTGAGATCCTTACATACACCCATTACCTCTTGTTCATCAAAACGAATTTTGCATTGTGCATTGATCAATACGCGGTAAAAATTGCGATTATCTTCGTACGCCAATATTTTATAAACTCCATAAAAAATCGATCCCATTATTAATGGTTTAGGCGTAAACAACTTATTTGTCAAAGTAATCTATTGCATAAAAAGCGATTTTACGTTAAGTAAGCTGAGATATCGCTTGCTCGATGCGCTTACTTGATATCGGATATTTCGTGCCGAGTTGCTGCGCAAAGAAAGACACTCGTAATTCTTCTACCATCCACCTCAGTTCATAATAGGTATCGGGTAGCGGTGTGCCTTTTTGAATCGTATTTTTGAGTTTTTGGATTTGTGCATTGATTTTATCAATTTGGATTTGATGCAAGCGATCCTTAGTGGGATCGACTTTCAGCTTATCAACTCGCTTGCGTAAAGCGTACAAGTAACGTTGCCAATCCCCTAGTCGCTCAGCACCAATGTCTGAGACAAAGTGCGGGTAGACGAGCTCATCTAAATGGTTCTTAATATGTCCAACGGCTTCGAGCATGGTCAGTGGGATATTACCTTTAGTTGACTTTTTGATGTCGTTCGCACAGGTCAGCCCCGCTTCAACTTGCTTGGCTATAGCCAACACCTCATCATTAATGTGCACTCGAACAAACTCACACAC
>JALRKK010000067.1 GCA_023268935.1 Glaciecola sp. | reverse complement strand
AGATGCATTATACTGATGAAAATGGGCTCTCTGCTATTCGCTATGGCGGTAACCTAGAGCTCGCAAAAAATTTGATTGACGGTAAAGCGATTAAACAACGCAACAAGAAAAATCTAGCCATATCCGCCTTACGCAGCTGGCTATTTAATACCCTGATTCACACTCGAATCGAACGAGATTGTTTCTTCCAACCAATATCTGGCGATGCATTCATGCTCTCAGGAAGTAATAGCTTTTTCATTCCAGATAGTAATGATGACATTATCGCTAAACGGCTCGCTGAAGGCGATATTCATATCTCTGCTGCCCTTTTTGGTAGGGGGTCATTAAACACTCAAGACAAGGCTATCGCATTAGAAGAAAACCTGTTTGCGCAATATCCACAAATCTGTGCTACGTTATCTCAATTAGGATTAAAGCAAGAACGCCGAGCGATTCGCTTATTGCCGTCTCAACTTAAATGGCAGTGGGAAGCGAATAACTTACATGTGGAATTTATTCTACCAAAAGGTTGCTTTGCCACATCTGTTTTGCGTGAACTATGTCACTGGGGAGAATAAATGCACATTTTGTTAAGTAATGATGACAGCGCCTTTGCTCAAGGGATCATAGCCGCTCATCAAGCGTTAAGTAGCCTGTATAAGGTCACTGTGATTGCACCTGACCGCAATAACTCAGGTGCCAGTAACGCACTTTCTCTACATTCACCATTACGCGTGACAACTCTAGATAACGGTTTTCATGCGGTTAACGGTACTCCATCAGATTGTGTGCAGATTGGCGTCAATGGAGATTTTATGACTGCTCCAGACATCGTTGTATCGGGTATCAATCACGGTCCTAATCTTGGAGATGATGTAATCTATTCAGGAACGGTCGCTGCTGCAACCGAGGGACGTCACCTAGGGCTGCCAGCGATTGCGATTTCGATGCATGGATATAAAAACTGGCAATTTGCTACTGCTGGACAAGTGCTATTGGACTTGCTTCAAAAACTGAAAGAAATGCCTTTGACAAATACCAGCATCCTCAATGTGAATGTGCCAAATGTACCTTATGATGAACTTAATGGCATTCAAGTCACTCGATTGGGGAATCGTCACCAAGCCGAAAATATGGTGAAAGATAAAGACCCCTTTGGTCGTACTATTTTTTGGTATGGCAAGCTAGGACCGGAACAGGACGCGGGCCCTGGTACCGATTTTCATGCCATTGCCAACGGTTATGTTTCAGTAACGCCTTTATCAGTAGATATGACGGACTATCAAGCACAACAGTCTTTGTCAGCATGGATGGCCCAGCGATGATCAAAACTTTGCCCCGAGCCAAAGGTCTTATCGAGCTGTTACTTCAACAGGGCATAGAAGATAAGGCAGTACTGGAAGTAATGGGTAATATCCCACGAGAGTACTTTTTACCCTCTACTTTATCGCACCAAGCGTACATTAATGATGCTTTACCCATTGGACAAGGTCAGACTTTATCCCAGCCATCTACTGTGGCATTCATGACTCAAACACTGCGCGCCCATATGGTAGAATACTCGGTCAAATCACCCAAAATATTGGAAATTGGTACTGGTTCAGGATATCAAACCACCGTGCTCGCCAAACTCTTTGCCCACGTATTTACTGTTGAGCGCATCAAAGCCCTGCAATTTCAGGCTCAGCGCCGTTTCAGTCAATTAGATTGTTACAACATCTCATGCAAACATGGGGATGGCTGGAAAGGTTGGCGCGCCAAAGGGCCTTATGATGGCATTTTAGTAACTGCTGCAGCGGCGACTTTACCCGAGGAATTAGTTGCGCAACTTAACGACAATGGCTGTATGCTGATTCCAATTGGGGATACTCAGCAAACTTTGACCTATGTCCGTAAAGTTGGGCAAACTGTGCAACGGATACCACTCGACGAGGCACGCTTTGTGCCATTAATTCAAGGAACGATCATTTAAGCATGAAACTCTTTACTCCTCTATATGATGCTTGTTTGGGATGGGCACAGCACCGCCATGCAGATAAATATCTTGCTGGCTTAAGTTTTACTGAGTCGGTTATATTTCCCATCCCACCGGATGTAATGCTCGCCCCCATGGCCTTGGCTCAACCGCAAAGAGCTTGGTGGTACGCAATGATTACGACCGTTGCATCTGTATTAGGCGGTATCGCCGGATATTTGTTAGGCTATTTTGCATTTGATGCATTTATCCATCCTATTATTGTGGATTTTGGTTACAGTGACAAATTGATGCTGGCTATGGAATGGTTTACCCATTATGGGGTTTGGGTCGTCTTCCTTGCAGGGTTTTCGCCGATACCGTACAAAGTGTTTACGATCACTGCAGGTATGATGTCGATGGCCTTTTTGCCCTTTGTGATCGCATCGGCAATTGGCCGAGGTGCACGGTTCTTTTTGGTAGCTGCATTGATGTATTGGGGCGGCGCAAAAATGGAAAGCAAATTGCGTCAATATATTGAAATTCTTGGCTGGGGCGTTATCCTACTTGCAGTGATTCTATATTTGATTTATAGGTAAGTAGTTGTGGGAAAAATAGCGTTGTTTGCACTGACATTCATTGGGTTAATTGGCTGTGCTCAGCGATCAGTGCCCGCGCCGATATCAGTCATCGACACACAAATAAACCTAGATAACGACCGCCAATCGCAACTTATTCATGAGGTTCAAGCAAATGAAACTTTGTATGGAATTGCGTGGCTCCATGGCAAAGATTATCAAGAACTCGCAACACTAAACGGTTTGACAGAACCGTACCAAATTAAGATTGGGCAAAAACTCAATCTTTCAAAAAAAATCATTAAACAACCAAGCGTTAAAGCCGATACAAGGTCATTAGAGACAGTTAATACTGCTCCTAAGTCCAAAAATACAGTTGCGTCGTCTCACACTGAGGAGTATCGTAGAAAATCTACTAGTGATAAATCTTTATCACCAGTAGCTTCAACTAAAAAACTCCCTTCGCGGGTTTCGCGATGGGTATGGCCAACAGAAGGTAAAATTGTTGGTAAGTTTTCAACCGCTGAAGCGGGCAACAGTGGACTGCTTATAGCAAACTCTATTGGAACCCCGGTCGTCTCAGCAGCTGAGGGTAAAGTCGTGTATGTCGGAAATGCTCTTAGAGGTTATGGAAACCTGGTTATTATCAAGCATACCGATACGTATTTGAGTGCTTATGCACACAATAATAAAATATTGGTCGAGGAACGCCAATTTGTCAAGGCGGGAGAGATGATAGCCGAAATGGGTAATTCCGGGACGACAGAGGCAAAGCTTCGCTTTGAGATCCGCTTTAAAGGCAAATCACTGGATCCACAACAATTTTTGCCCAGAAAATAATAATAATATACCTAAATGGACGTTAGGAGGAGTTAATGATTATTCCGGTTTGCAGGAGATGCAGTAATGGGTCAGAAAAAGCAAGATTCAGATGTCGAACTCATATCTCAAGATTTTGACGCTGAATACGAAGATAAAGTTTCACAATCAAAAACAGACGATGTTAGTTTGTTTTCTGAAGAAGACGCTGACGCCTTTGATGACGTCAATATCACTGAAGATGTTCAACGTAATTTAGACGCTACACAGCTTTATTTAAGTGAGATTGGTTTTTCTCCACTGCTTAGCGCAGAGGAGGAAGTATTATACGGACGCAAGGCCTTGCATGGAGATATGCAAGCGCGCGAGCAGATGATCGTCAGTAACTTACGCTTGGTTGTCAAGATTGCTAGACGTTATAACAACCGAGGTTTGGCTTTACTCGATTTGATTGAAGAAGGTAACTTAGGCTTAATTCGAGCAGTAGAAAAGTTCGATCCCGAACGAGGCTTTCGCTTTTCAACTTATGCAACATGGTGGATTCGACAAACCATTGAACGCGCCATCATGAATCAAACGCGCACCATTCGCCTGCCTATTCATGTAGTCAAAGAACTCAATGGATATTTGCGCACCGCTCGTCAACTGGCACAAGAGCTCGACCATGAGCCTACAGCAGAAGACATTGCCGCTGCACTTGGTCAAGATGTCGAAACGGTTTCTAAAATGCTCAAACTCAACGAGCGCATTAGCTCCGTGGATACGCCAGTCAATCAAGATACTGAAAACAAGGGCTTGCTCAATGTACTTAAAGACGAGAACCACTCAGGTCCTGAAAATGAAGTACAAGACAATGATATGCGTCATTCGATTGTGCGATGGCTCAAAGATCTCAACCCCAAACAGCGCGAAGTCCTTGCTAGACGCTTTGGTTTGTTAGGCTATGAGCCTTCAACATTAGAAGATGTTGGTGCTGAGATAGGTTTGACTCGAGAGCGAGTCCGCCAAATCCAAGTCGAAGCGCTACGTCGCTTGCGCGATCTCTTGGGCCGGCAAGGACTTAATTTAGAAGCTCTATTCAAGGCGGATAACGATAATTGAGCAATGCTAAGCTGACATCAAGCTCAGCTTAGCGCTTATTCCCACCCATGCAATTCGGTGAATCGGGGGCAGCATTTGTGGCGGCCCACTTTTCTGCGCTATATGTATGAATCGCTAAGGCATGAATGTGATTAGATAACTCATCGGCTAGCACTTCATTGACCATGCGATGACACTGTAACAAACGCTTATCGGCAAACACCTGACTCACAATCACTACTTTAAAATGACTTTCACTGCCTGGGGCGACATTGTGCATGTGACTTTCATTATGCACTTCTAGATGCTCTGGGGAAAATGCATCGGTTAATTTTTGCGTAATTTGTTGCTCAATGATCATGATTCGACTGATGTAATGTGTCTAAAAGTGAGATTGATTCTATCAGCAATGCGTTTTTTTGTCTTGTTTATACCGTGCTGCCAATAGGTTTGGGTGTCACCAGACATGACTAATAAACTGCCATGTGCCAATTCCAACACCTCCTTTTGGCCGGTGAGTTTATGTTTCATGATAAACCCCCGAACTGCGCCAAAGGTCAACGACGCAATGACTGGTTGCGCGCCTAATTCCGGCTCGTCGTCACTGTGCATGCCCATGCTATCTTGCCCATGGCGATACCAGTTGGCCAGTACCGAGTTAAATTGAGTATTACACTCTTGCTCAAGTGTGGCGCGCAAATCAGCTAAGACCGAATGCCATGGCATAGGCTTCATCGCCAATTGCGAGTAGGTATAGGTCGCTTCTGGTTCACCATACCAAGCTTGTAAACGAGGAATCTTTACCTCGCGACCGTAGAGTTTGATATAATCTTGCGACCATTGTAGTTCATCTTGCAACGTCATTTGATACGACGATGCCTGGTTGGCCTCTAGCCATTGCGGATAGTAGGTCACGGTCGCATCCGGTAATGACAATTGTATGGGGAGCTCGTCGAACATCGGTCACCTTAAATAAGTCTATGCAGATTGAATTAACACACGCTTTTGGCACACACATACTACAACGCTATCCTCGTGGAGCACAACACAAGTCTCTGCAAGCATGGGATGCCTCCGATGAGTATCTGTTACGTACGCTTGCCGATACCCATGTTGACAGCCTAGCCAACGCACATATCGCGATACTCAATGACGATTTTGGGGCGCTGACATGTGCTTTGCATGAATATCATTTAACCCATTGGAGCGATTCACTGATTGCCCAGCAAGCGGCCAAAGCCAATCTTGCCAGTAATGAATTAGAGGATACGGTGAACTGGTGTCACTCACTTGAAACCCCTTCTAAGCAAATTGATATTGCATTAATAAAACTTCCTAAAAATCTCACTTTTTTGGCCGATCAGTTACAGCGTATACGTCCGTTGTTACATGAACATAGTATTGTACTAGCTGGCAGTAAAATGCAAAACGTGACTAAGAATGTGCAAGCTTTATTTGAACAGTACATTGGCCCTAATCGTACTGGCCTGGCATGGAAAAAATCTCGTTTACTGCTAGCCGAAGTCAGCGCAGCAACGCGCGATTACCAAATGGATATGTGTCACTGGCAAGTGCCAGAATATCAATTAAACATTGCCAATCTGCCTAATGTATTTGCCCGCAGTCAGCTCGATATTGGGGCGCGATTTATGTTAGAGCATCTACATCCAGTCAGTGGACAGCGCATCATTGATTTAGGCTGTGGCAATGGCGTATTAGGCTGCGCTGCGCTGCGCCTAAACCCAGAAGCATCGATTACCTTTGTCGATGAATCATACCACGCAGTTGCCTCGGCACGTCATAATGTTGCAACCAATCACCCTGGCGCATTAGCGAGTTGCGAGTTTTGGCACAATAACTGTCTGAGCTACTATGGGCGGCGTGAACCAGCAGATTTGATTTTGTGTAATCCGCCATTTCATCAAAATAACACCATTACTGAGCATATTGCTATACAGATGTTTCACGACAGCTATTTTGCATTAAAACCAGGTGGTGAATTGCGTATTGTTGCGAACCGGCACTTAGCCTATGGCAAAATCTTGAAAAAGCGTTTCGGCGGTTTTACTGTCAAAGCAAATAGTGATAAGTTCACCATACTATCGACGTTCAAAAAAGGATAATTCATGGGAAAGCGATATGTTCACTGTTTGTGTGTGATGGTGATGCTGTGTTTGAGTGCGCCAAGCTTCGCATTGAAAGTCAAAGATGGCTCCGAGATTCAGCCAGACAATGCTTATCCGCGAGTCAAAATAAACACCAGCCTAGGCGAATTTATACTTGAATTAGACCGCTTTAAAGCGCCAATCACCGTCAATAACTTTTTGCGCTATGTTGCCCTGCGCAGTTACGAAGATACGATTTTTCATCGAGTGGTGCCGGATTTTGTCGTGCAAGGTGGAGGCTATACAGTCGATTACAAAAGCAAACCATCACTCGGCAAAATCTTTAATGAATCAGGCAATGGCCTAAAAAATACTTACTACAGTATTGCAATGGCCAGAGAAACTGACCCACACAGTGCGACCAGACAGTTTTTTATCAATCTCAAAGACAACGAATCACTTGATCCTGGTCGGAACTGGGGCTATACCGTTTTTGGTTCAGTTGTCGAGGGCTTTGAAGTCATTGACGCGATGGGTCAGGTTGAAACAGAATATGCAATTAATTTCGGTCAACCCAATGTGCCGATTGAACCCATTATTCTACAAAAAGCTGAGATCTTACCACCTCAATTTTAGGGCTTCTTCACAGCATAAGTTGATACACATTAAGTGAATTACCTTCCTCAAAATGAATGCGTGAAAAAGTAAAACCATGCTTTTCTAAAATATGAATGGACGAGTGATTGTCAGGTGTTGTTAGTGCAGTTAAAAAAATAAGTTCATGCTGTCTTGCCCATTCCAAAACAGGTGGGATAACCGCTTGAACAACCCCTCTACCTCGATATTCCGGAAGTAAAGCATATCCCAACTCTGGAACAGCCAGAGCTTCTCTTTGTAATAAACCGCAGATCCCCATAAACGCTCCGGTTTCATTATCAATAACCGCCCAACTGCCAAAACCGTACTCTTGGTAACTCGCTATGAACCGCTCTTGAATATAAGTCAAGGCGTTGTCGTGGCTGTAAATGCCCCGATCACCTATGTATTTGAGCCAGTCAGGATCGTTGGTTAAAACCAAAATCTGTTGAGCATCCCTTAAGTCTATTTCTCGTAACGAATAGCATGGAGTGGTTATGATGTATTTTTGTGTTGTCATGGCAGACGTTGTAACTCTATTTTGCACAAATTTCTAGTAAAAAATGTTTATCAATGTTTTAGATTGGTTGTTTATTAACCACAAGTAAACTTACGAAGTAATATATTATTTCTATTTTTTAAACTTAAGTCTAAGCATTGATTTAGACTAAAGAATACTTTTATAAGGGCATCCCAATAATCGTATAAGAAATGGCCTACTATTAATCTATTACAAATAGTAGGTAATCCATATGACTGCAGAAATATTAAAAGACAAACTTAATGTCTGCCTGCAGGAAATGTCTCTACAGGGAAGTTGTCAAATTGAATCGGTGGAAGCTCTCATTCATGCTTGTTCAGCATTACCAGATGAAATTTTAGAAACAACCCCCTTGATTTGTAAGGCCATCGATTTATTCATCCATTTAGAACATTCTGATAACCAGATATTAGCGCAAATTGTTGAATGGGTTTTACAAGATCTCGCAAAAGTTTACGAGCAAGCTAATTAATTATATTGTACCAAATCGATATGGCGAAGCCCTAAAGCCAGCATACACAGACGGTCGACCCCTAGAGCCACCCCGCTACACTGCGGTAGCCCATCTTCAAGCGCAGCCAACAACCTATTATCGGGCGCAACTTGTGGTAGTCCTAAGCGAGATCTTTTTTCGATATCAGACTGAAAACGGTTGGACTGTTCAGTTGGGTCCGTCAATTCACCATAACCATTGGCTAACTCGAAGCCTTTATAATAGAGCTCAAAACGTTGTGCTGTCCGCCCATCATAGTTTGCTTTGGCCAAAGCAGCTTGTTCCAGTGGAAAGTCATATACAAAACATGGAATCTCTTGTCCGAGATGAGGTTCAACTAGGATACTAAATAACATTTGGATGAGATCGGTTCTCGATTCTGCTGCAAGGTCAAAATACGGCTCCCCAGGAAAGGCCGCAATGAGCTGCTCATGCTCAGCTTGCCAAATATCAATATTGGCGTATTGCTCAAATGCATCGGCATAGGAAATAGAAGTTGTCTTGTCAACACCGAGGATACAGTTAAGGAGTTCTGCTATCTCAACCATAAGCAGAGCGGGTGTTATTCCAACTCGATACCATTCAAGCATTAAAAACTCTGGACTGTGTTGTGGTGAACTTGCTTCATTACGAAATGCTTTGCCCAAATAATAACAGTCGCCAAACCCTTCACTGAGTAATCGTTTCAATGCGTATTCTGGTGAAGTTTGTAGATACAGTTTGCGACCTTGCCAGTCACACTCAAAATTAGTCAAATAAGGGTCTGTTACCGCATGAGTATCCAGACACGGAACGTCGGCTTCGAGGACGCCACGTTCTGAAAAAAAAGCTCGGATCTGAGATAAGATCCGAGCCTTTTGTTGTAAATTGACCACACGGTCAGTCATGCTTATTTGCCTGCGCGTGATACGTATTCGCCACTGCGAGTATCGACTTTGATGATCTCACCGGTTTGCACAAACAAAGGTACTCGAACCACAGCTCCGGTCGCAAGTGTTGCAGGCTTACCACCCGTTCCCGCAGTATCACCTTTCAAACCAGGATCGGTTTCAGTAATTTCCAGCTCAACAAAGTTAGGTGGGGTGACCACAATTGGCGTACCGTTGAATAAAGTAATCGTACAATCCGTATTTTCAACTAACCACTTAGCGTTATCACCAACCGCCTTAGCATCTGCTGCAACTTGTTCAAACGTTTCGTTGTTCATAAAATGATAGAACTCACCGTCGTTATACAAATATGAAAGCTCAGTATCTAACACGTCCGCACCTGGAACAGAATCACCTGATTTGAAGGTTTTTTCTAATACTTTGCCAGAGATCAGTTTACGAATTTTGACACGGTTAAACGCTTGTCCTTTACCCGGTTTAACATATTCATTTTCTAAAATATTGCATGGCTCGTCATCAATCATGACCTTTAATCCAGCTTTGAATTCATTTGTGCTAAAATTCGCCATAAATCCTCTTAACTTAGTTAGTTGACGGTTAATTTCGTGCATAATATACACAAAAATATAGTCACTGTAGAGACTGATTGGCAAAAAGAATTAGCATCCGCATTCACGGATCCTAAAAATCTCTTAGAACACCTAGGTTTAAACCCAAACGATTATCTTGCAGACATTGAAGCGAGACGCTTATTTACTATGCGCGTACCCCGTTTTTTTGCGGATTTGATGAACAAACACGATCCCAATGATCCACTCCTTCAGCAAGTGTTACCTCTCAAAGATGAGTTTTTGAGCGTGGATGGCTTTGGCCAAGACCCAACGCAAGAACACGATAAAGCCAATCATGGTATCGTGCATAAATATGAGAATCGCGTATTATTAATCGTTCGCACAGGCTGCGCCGTCAACTGTCGTTACTGTTTCCGTCGGCATTTTCCATACAATGAACACCACAACAATCGTCAGCAATGGCGAGATGCTTTAATGTACATTCAAAAGCATTCCATATTGGATGAAGTGATTTTATCTGGTGGGGACCCGCTCATGGCCAATGACAGTCAATTGGATTGGCTGATCAGTCAAATTGAGTCTATTTCACACATCAAGCGTTTGCGTATACACACGAGACTCCCTGTGGTACTACCGCAACGTATTACTTCAGGTTTAGTTGATCGTTTGCAGCGTTCTCGTCTGATAGCTAATATGGTGTTACACATTAATCATCCTCAAGAAATCAGTGCCCAACTGAGTGAAAAAGTTGCGCAGTTATCGCGTAATTTGATCCGAGTTTATAACCAAGCCGTCATCTTGAAAAATATTAATGATGATGCCAAAACGCTCATGCGTCTCAATGAGAAGCTATATGACAATCATATTCAACCTTACTACTTGCATGCGTTTGATAAAGTACAAGGGGCTTCTCATTTTTATGTATCGGATGAACAGGTTGTGTCTTTGATGCGTGAGGTCATTGCCAAACAATCTGGTTACATGATCCCCAAGTTGGTCAGAGAAATTGGTAATCGCAAAAGCAAAACTTGGCTCGACCTATCGCTAGACGTATAAATCGATGTAATTGCCTTGTGACGACGAAGCACAATTTGGCTTTTTATCATCTGATTTATGATAAACTTGAGAAATTAGGTTATTTTTCTGCAAATAGATCATACAACGCTATGCAAAAAGTCATCGAACAAATTCAAGCGAATCTTCAAATCATCTATCGCAAAGCAGTCGACGCTGACGCTTTGTTGGCATCTTACCAACAACAAGGTAAAGGACAATATGTTGCTATTTTTGCAGAGGATGCGCCCTTTACGACCAGAGCAAAAACGTTTGAGCCTTATGTTGCTGAAACCTGTGAGTTGTTAGATGAGCTCAGTGCCATGCAAGAGGGCTATTCTGACAAAGAGGCCCTTACCAAAAAACTGCAAACGATTGTCAAACAAATTGAGTCATTGATGACGACGCTACACAGCTTTAAACAATCACTCAAAGCTGACTAATTGGCAGCGCATTTATTCGCGCAATGATCATCTCGAATTTGGCTTGATACTCTGGGCTGTCAACGTTTTTAAAGCGTTCAGTAAAGGCATTGACTTTCAAACCTTCTGGTAAGTCATCTACGAATGGTAAATACAAGGATTCATCGGCTTTTTGTGCGAGTAAAGTTTGCATCCGCACGGCAGTTTTGGGCTCGGTAGCTCGTTCAGCAAAGGCAATCCCAGCCTTGTCTGCTGCCAAATCTACAAAGCTGTAACCTGAACCTTCTTCTGCTCTATCCATCAATTCTTTAAATTCGCCAACCGCAATAGAGACACTTTGTGCTGATAACAATTCAATACTTGCAGAAAATAAAAAATGCAATGCTAAGTCACGTCGATTGTTCAGTGTAACTTGTTTCTTGGGCCCGGCTCGATACTCCACACGGTCGTTAAGGTTAAATAAACGTATAAAGCGGTTATCGCCCAAAAATATAGTTAACGCTAGAATCGCGGCCTTATTCTCAAATGCTGGGTCGCCGTATTGTGATTGAATTTGCGCTTCGAGGAAAATTTCTCTTATAAAAGGTGCGAGTGATCGCTCACTGTCGTCAATGGTTTTGTGATTATTGACTAAGTAATCCAAATAATAATCGACTTTCAAATCGAGTGAATCAGGTTTTTCATAGCCCATGCGAGCTTGGACTATTTTGAGTTCTTGCAGTAAAGGTAAGGTAGGGGCCACTAGCAAGGTTACAGTTTGCTCTGCAAAGGTCAGTCCTTGCAGTGTATTATAAGCGATGTCAGCTACCTCTGAACGAGTGTATTGGTTGACACTCCATCGCGCAACAGACAAAAGGGCATTTCCTGGCAAGGGAATTTTGCCTAATTTAGCCTGCTCTATATCCGCTCTCGAGCCGGATGTAAGTTGCAAATCGAGGTTTAGGTAGCGAGTCATTCCAAAAACAGAAAAACGATATGTAACTAACAAGCGCCCAATATCATCTTGGGTATAAAACCCCGCCGATAACGGCTGGTAGGCACGTTGCAAAAAACCCAGTAGGCTATTGATTTGGCCAGTGGTTAAAACCAAATCGTGATAGGCGTGGTCGCGTTCGAGTAACTGATTGAGATCTTTAAAAAGGTGAGTGACCGTTTGAGCATCTTCAACTTGCTCAGCTGAGTTAACACTTACTAACGGTTTTCCTTCAAGGACGACAAAGACAGCTATTAATGCAATAACGATGCAGAAAAAAACCGTTTTTTTTAGTGCGTTTAACATCTAAACTTCAGCCAAATTCCCTTTGCTTTCCAGCCATTCTTTGCGGTCGCCAGAGCGTTTCTTCGCCAGTAGCATATCCATTAACTCTAACATTCCTTGAACGTCATCAATGGTCAACTGCACCAGTCGACGGGTATTGGGATCCATAGTGGTTTCACGAAGTTGGAGCGGGTTCATTTCACCTAGACCTTTGAAGCGTTGCACGTTAACTTTTCCGCGTTTTTTCTCAACTTCTATGCGGTCGAGCACCCCCTGCTTTTCACTTTCATCAAGTGCGTAATACACCTCTTTGCCCACATCGATTCGGAATAACGGTGGCATCGCCACATAGACATGGCCCTGTTCAACTAAGGTGCGGAAATGCTTAACAAATAACGCACATAATAATGTGGCAATGTGCAGACCATCTGAGTCAGCGTCTGCCAAAATACAAATTTTGCCATAGCGCAGACCAGATAAATCATCAGAATCTGGATCGATGCCCAAAGCAACCGAAATATCGTGAATTTCTTGTGAGGCCAAGACTTGTGACGAATCCACTTCCCAGGAATTCAGGATCTTACCTCGTAATGGCATAATCGCCTGAAATTCACGGTCGCGAGCTTGTTTCGCTGAACCACCTGCAGAATCACCTTCAACCAAAAATAGCTCTGTACGATCAATATCTTGCGAGGAACAATCAGTGAGTTTACCCGGTAATGCCGGGCCTTGAGTAACTTTTTTACGAGCGACTTTTTTGCTTTGACGCAAGCGCTTCTGGGCGTTGCTAATACACATTTCCGCAAGTAATTCAGCGACATCAGTGTGTTGATTCAGCCACAAGCTAAATGCGTCTTTGACTACTCCAGACACAAATGCCGCCGCTTGCCGCGAGGATAAGCGCTCTTTGGTTTGCCCGGCAAATTGAGGATCTTGCATCTTAGTAGATAGAATATATGCACAGCGATCCCAAATATCATCAGGCGTGAGTTTTACACCACGAGGCAATAGATTGCGGAACTCACAAAACTCGCGCATGGACTCCAGCAAACCTTGACGTAAACCATTGACATGTGTGCCGCCTTGCGCCGTTGGAATGAGATTCACATAGCTTTCGGTGACCATGTCACCACCTTCGGGTAACCACAATACCGCCCAATCAGCCACTTCAGAATTAGCCGAAAACGTCCCAACAAATGGCTCGTCTTCAGGAAGTGTGATGCAATCTTTTACCGAACTTAATAAGTAATCGCGCAAGCCGTCTTCATAGTACCATTCGGTAGTTTCTTTAGTGAATTTGTTGTCTAAGCGAATGCGCAAGCCAGGACATAACACTGCTTTGGCACGTAAATTATGGGTGAGTTGGCGCACACTGAATTTGTCAGAATCAAAATACTGAGGATCTGGCCAAAAACGCACAGAGGTACCCGTGTTGCGCTGACCACAGCTATCAATCACCGCCAAGTCTTCGATTTTGTCACCATTAGCAAACACAATGCGATAAACCTTTGCATCGCGGCGAATCGTTACCTCAACTCGCGTTGATAAAGCGTTCACTACTGAAATACCGACCCCGTGCAAACCACCAGAGAACTCGTAATTTTTGTTGGAGAACTTGCCCCCAGCATGGAGTTTAGTCATGATGAGTTCGACACCAGAGATTTTTTCTTCTGGGTGAATATCCACCGGCATCCCGCGACCATCATCATGAACCTCGAGTGAATTATCTTCGTGCAAAATAACTTTGACTGAACGAGCATGCCCAGCAAGCGCTTCATCCACTGAGTTATCGATGACTTCTTGACCAAGGTGATTGGGACGGGTGGTGTCTGTGTACATCCCTGGTCGACGCTTAACTGGTTCTAATCCGTTAAGAACTTCAATGGCATCTGCGGTATATTGATTCGACATAAGGTGATTACGCTTTTATAAGTATTATGACGCTTGAGAATGTCACGATATTACCAATACTTATCGCCTTGAGCAATTAAGACTTAGTCAGCCCCAAAAATCGCATGACTTTAGGCAATTCAGTGGCAAAATTTTGATAAGCATGATCGCCACCTTGTACCACATGCAGATTTGCTTGAGCATACAACCGCTCAGCCAATCGATAATCGAGTACTTCATCTGCGGTTTGCAAAAACACTTGATAATTATCAGGCTGGTTAATGCGATTCACAACGAGCTTTTCGACCGCTTGGATATGCTCAGAGGTAAGCTCAAACGCTTCTTTAGTATATGGATTCACATGATTACCCAAGTAATCAGGAAAGAGAATATGTGGCGCCACCGCTGGATTAATAATACTGGCTTTACACTGGTACTTTTCAGCTAAAAGCGTGGCGAGGAAGCCGCCCATCGAACTGCCCATGATGCCGATGATATCTTCTTTTAAGCCAGACATAACCTCTTGTGCTTGTTGCCATGCTTGAGAAGGAATACCACTCAATTGAGGGGCGACAAAACGCACTTTAGGATGGTGTTGTTGCAGGTAAGCAAACGTTTGGCATGCTTTCGCAGACTGTGGCGAACTCAAAAATCCATGTAAATAAAGTATAGAACCTGCCATCTGTTTTCCCTCGGCGGTTATGATTGATGTTGCATACAAAAGGTCAGCCACTCAGTCAAAAACACATTGACCATGAACTTTTCATTCTTTTGATGCATGTGCAAGTTAGGATAATCATAACTTGCTTTAATCCGTCCAATATTTTGCGCAGCCAATACTTCGGCGCTGCGTACGTCATGATATAACCGGACTGTAAGAGATGGTAGTAAAAATTTCGGTAAATTTTTTGCTACTTGTGCGATATTGACGGTTGTTGTGTATCGCGCGGCATCTTTTATCACGATCTGGTAAGTGAGTGCGTCATTAATAGTAAACTCATACTGCAAATTCACTTCGTCCACTTCAGGCAATAGCATCATTAATTTGCCATAGTTATGCTCTCCCATCGCTAATAGGCTGGGTAAATGTGGGACATACTTGCGTTTGATCGGATTTTTTTTATGCATGATTGATTAAGGCACTAACGAGGCGAGTTTCGTTTAAGAAAAAATGCTGTAAGGCAATCATCCCAGCAGCATTGTTTATGGTGCCATCGACTAACCATTGCCGAGCTTGTTCACGTTTAACCCGCAACACTTTGATATCTTCTGCCTCGTTATCGCAACCGTGTAATCCAACAGCAACCGTGCTATCGGTGCGCGCCATAAAAATATCAATGCGCTCCGTTGTGCCACCTGGACTGGATAAGTAACTAGTTACTTTTTGCAAATCGGTTAATCTAATACCCGCCTCTTCCATAGCCTCTTTGTGACAGACTTCTTCTGCGCTATAACCTTCATCGATCATGCCTGCAATGACTTCGACTAACCAAGGATTATCGCAGGTCGCCATGGCACCGAGGCGAAACTGCTGAATCAACACAAACTCATCGGTTACCGGATCATAAGGTAAGAGTGCGACCGCATGGCCACGCTCAAACATCTCTCTTTGAATCGGTGTCGACCAGCCCCCAGCAAATAATTTATGCTTGAGTTGATAGCGCATCATTTTGAAAAATCCACGAAAAGCGGTCTCAGTCTGTGTTATTTGCACATCTGCGTGAGTAAACCTTTGGATTTTCGACATTTGTTACCTTATTTATTACATTCTGTTACACATAACCGGATAAAGTCGTAGTAAAAAGATTTATCAATTCGGTGGAATTTTTTACACTTTAACCTAACTTAATGGAATTAAACATATTACGTGGATAGAGCCATGAAAAAAACCCTTCTTAGCGTGTTTGTCGGTATTACTTTATGCGGTGTCGTGCAAGCACAAGATTTATCTGAAATTTATGCTCAGGCTTTGGCTAAAGATCCTGTGGTTAATCGTGCAAAGGCGATACGCGATACTGCGTTCTCTGGAGTCACTCTTTCTCGTTCTGCCCTGTTACCCAAGATCTCTGGGCAAATTGGCTATTCCATTTCCGATTCGGAAACCGCTCTTTCGGCCACTGAAGTCTCTTCTAGCGACAGAAATGCTCTAAGCTACAGTCTAGGTTTAAGTATGTCATTATACGATCATGCCAACTATGTTGGTTTAGACCGAGCTGAAAAATCAGCGCAACAAGCGGAAGCAAATTATGCGGCCACCCTACAAGGCTTAATCGTTCGAGTAGTTGATGCTTACTTAAATATCTTACGAGCTCAAGACAATGTGGAATTTGTGCAGGCGGAAAAGCGCGCCATCGAGCGTCAACTTGAGCAAACCAAGCAGCGTTTTGAAGTTGGTTTGACCGCTATTACCGATGTACACGAAGCGCAAGCAAACTTTGACACCACCGTTGCATCAGAAATCCGTGCGCTGAACGCACTCGAACTGCGTAAAGAACAGCTTCGAGAGATCACTGGTGTGTTTTATAACAATGTCAACGTGCTCAACACGGATACGTTCAGCGCCGTAACCCCTAGCCCAGCGAATGTGGAAGATTGGTTAACACTCGCACAAGACAATAACTTAGATCTTCAAGCCGCACAATTTGCAGTGGATATCGCTAAAGCAAGTATTGATAGTGCAAAAGCGGAAAACTACCCAACATTGTCGTTATCCGGCTCACTCAGTGGCGCTGATGTTGAGAACAACGACATCGAACTGGCTCGAACCAACAGTTCTTCGCTTGGGATAACCATGAATGTGCCGATTTTCTCAGGTTTTGCGACCACTGCCCGTACCGAATCTGCACGCTCACAGTTTGTTGCTGAAAGCGAAACTTTAGAGCAGACCTACCGCGCAACTGTTCGCAATGTTCGCAATTCGTTTAATGATATTCGTGCAAATGTATCGACTATCAAAGCATTTGAGCAAGCAGTCATCTCAGCGGAAAGTGCCCTTCGCGCAACCGAAGCTGGTTTTGATGTCGGCACGCGCACCATTGTTGACGTGTTAAATTCGACTCGTAACTTGTTTAACGCCCGTAAGAATCTTGCCAATGCACGTTATGACTTTATTACCTCGGTAGTCAATTTAAAACGCGCAGCTGGCACATTGAGTGTGGCGGATCTTGAAGCCATTAATCAAGGATTAGTCCCTGCGGCGAGCTAAGCATCGACAAACCTCCAAACCCCACTAAAAAGAGCGGATATTTAGTCCGCTTTTTTACACTCTCGAGCATCCTTTACAAATTGTATTTGGCTTTCAGTTCATTTAACCGGTCTTGTGATAACCGGTCACTGAACTCATGTCGCTCAATCGTTCTTTGTGCAATACGCGATTGGTTATTCTGCAATAATGTTTCAACATAATTTAAAACAATCTCTTTATTAGTGACATCTTGCTCAAACGCTTTTTGATAATACTCTAAAGCAACCTCCGGCGCATTTAAGGCAATGTGAATTTGTGCCACGGTATCCAGTACAGCAACATTATCTGGCGCTAGCTCCAAAGCCTTTTCAGCATATTCTAGTGCTTGTTCATATTGAGAGTGTTGAGTCATCAAATAAGCTAAATTATTTAACGCTACAAAATGCTTCGGATTTTTTTCAACAATAGCCTGATATTTTTTCATCGCTTTTGACGGTTCACTCTTAATATATTCTTGCGCTAATATCAAATTAGCTAGATAGTTATCAGGTTTAATTTGGCTAAACTCTGAAACAAGAACATATGCGTCTTCTTCTTTGCCGTTCAAACGCAAAGCATCGTAATACGATTTAAAGTTATCTTCACTTGGTCTTGCAGAAAAAGCGACTCTCGCCGGAACTATTGCTTCTTTCACTTTGCCCTCAAGCAGTAATAAACGGGCGTAAATTCCTTGAACATTCGGCGTTTTTTGAACCGATTCAGGTATTGAATCATACACTCTACGTGCCACACGCACTCGGCGTTCTTTGATTGCAAAGTGAGTATGGAGTACTCTGGATATAAGGTTATTTGTGGCAATTAGGGGATTTTGGTCAATAAAATCCAAACCGCCAGCAAAATCTTTTTTAAATTCGAACATGACTAAACGACCGATGAAACCGGCTAAATCAGAGGGGTGAGTTTGATTCCACTTCTGATAGTGTTCGTCTAACGATTTGAAATCATTCTGTTGCAGAAGAATTCGAGATTTTGTAGACCAATATTTTCTCGGTGTTGACGTGTCGATTTGAATAGACTCTAATATGGAGACCGCCTCGTCTAACAAACCTTCTTTTTGCATCAATTCAGCGCTGAGAATTTTCTCATCTGATGTTACCTTGCCTGTGGCTAAATAGGTTTTTAAAGGAGCAATTGGATCAACGTCTTTTTGAAGCAATTTAACCAGTGCATAATATGCTGCTATGGCATTCATGTTGTTCGGAAAGCGCTCCAACGTGTTGCTGACTGAATTGTAAGCACCATCGTAATTTTTTTGTTTCATATTTATATTAACAAGCGCCAAATGAGTTTGCGGTACGTCTGGTGCAAGTTGAGTCGCGGTTTCAAAAGCCACTTTAGCCGTTTTTAAATCCTCCCTTTGTAGTGCAACTTCTCCTGCTAATAGAAAACCTTTATGATTATCCGGTTGGATTTCTTGCCACCTTGTTGCAAGGTCATGGGCTTTATCAAGCTGTTTAGTTCTTACATAAACCTTAGCTAAAGCTTCTAGGGCATTTTGATTGTTCGGGTTTTTATCAACAGCAGCTTCTAGATCACGAATGCCTTCTATATCTTTTAGTTGCAATTTAAGAATGCCAAGCTTCGTTTTCGCCATCGAAGATTCAGATATTTTTTCTAGTTGCTCCATAACCGTTTTTGCTTCAGCTAAATGTCCGTCTTTATATAAATCAAAACCTGCTTTTGCTAAAAGCCCTGAATCATTTTGACCGACATCGGTATACCGGGATAATAATTCAATTGCATCTAATGATTGGCCTAAATTCAGTTGTGCCGCTGCTAACATTTTGAGGCCGGGATGATTATCTGGCATTTGGCTTGCTATCAAGCTCAAGTGCTCATTCGCGACACTGTAGTTCTGCAACATAAATGCGCTCATACCCGCTACGAAACGAACAGATGTGTTATCGAGACCTTGTTGCAATGACATAACTGCACTGTCATAAGCTAAATCAAATTGCTCAGTTCCAGCATGAATCATGCTTTTTAATTGATGAATTCGTGGGTTATTCGTTGCCACCTCTAACAAGCTTTCAAGCTGCGACAATGCTCGTTGATATTGTCCAGTTTCAAAGAGTATCTGTGAGAACATAAACTTCCGTTCTAAATCATCTGGAGTAATTTCTAAATACTGCTCAATAACTGGCGAAACCTTAGATAAGTTGTTTTGCGATAAATATATACGAGTCAAAATCTCGAGCGTGTCAACTGATTCAGGGTATGCTTTTGCCATCGATAACAAAAGCGTTTCTGCTTTTTCTAGTTCTCTATTTTGGACATGAGTAAGTGCATCAATCAGTTGGCTAAACTCAGTGTTTGTATCGACAGATTGCAATTGCTGTAGAAGTAGCATTGCTTGATCGGTTTTTTTTAGTCGCAGTAATGAATAAGCTTGATAAAAACCTAATTGCACTTTTTGCTTTGCTGTCAAGTCAGGTTGCGCATCTAAGTTAATTAAACCGACGAGATTTTCGGTTTTATGGTACGCTTTTGCCAATAAAACGGTCAGTTCGGAATTGGTGAACCCTGTTTTCATTGCCTTTTCAAATTCTTTTTGTGCCGATTCAAAAAGCTGCTGCTGCATGTAGATTTTGCCAAGCAAAAATCGAGCATCAGCATAATCTGGTGATTGTTGAATAGCATGCTTTAACTCGATAACTGCAGAGTCATATTGCTCTTGAATTAGCATCTGACTGGCGTCATTATATGCCTGTTGCGCTGTTTTCTGACCGCATCCAACCAATACCAATGCAATGGAAGAAGCAACTAATGTAACTTTAGCTTTGTATCGTAGTGAGACCATAGACAAAATCCTTTTTCATTCTATATCTTAAATTTTAGTCGATACTGACAAAAATAAAAGTGCAATAACATGGTATATCGGCAACTTAAAGCGTATAATTACCCCGTTCATATAGCAGATCAGTTTTGTAATACCGCAGCGTCTGCTTCCAGTTAGGATCCCACATGACAGACACAGTCGAATTGACTTTTAGTGACTTAGGTTTACCTGAGCCCATTTTGCAGGCATTAGAAAAAGTCGGATATGAAAAACCATCTCCGATCCAAGCGGCCAGTATCCCGCACATTCTCAACGGCAAAGATTTGCTAGGACAAGCACAAACCGGAACGGGCAAAACCGCCGCGTTTGCATTACCGATGCTTGCCAACATTGACCCAGATGAGAACTTCCCACAATTATTAGTATTAGCCCCAACACGAGAACTCGCGATTCAGGTCGCTGAAGCATTCCAAGTGTATGCTAGTTTTTCGAAAAAAATCAAAGTATTACCAATCTATGGCGGTCAGTCGTACGACAATCAAATCCGTCAATTAAAACGCGGTGTACAAGTCGTTGTAGGTACTCCTGGTCGAATCATCGATCACATCAAACGCAAAACCTTAAAACTCGACCAGTTGCGCTTTTTAGTTCTGGACGAAGCGGACGAAATGCTCCGTATGGGCTTTATAGATGATGTGGAATTGATTTTGAGCCACGCACCAAAGCAAAAACAAACCGCCTTGTTCTCAGCGACCATGCCGCCGCCGATCAAAAAGATCACCGAGCGCTATTTGCATTCACCAGAACACGTCAAGATCACCCCTAAAGTAACGACTGCTGATACCATTCGTCAGCGTTATTGTCAGGTAGCTGGTCATCATAAACTTGAAGCGTTAACCCGTATTCTTGAGGTAGAAGAGTTTGATGGCGTGATTATCTTTGTGCGGACCAAAACCGCGACTATTGAGCTGTCTGATAAATTATCTGCGAGGGGCTATGATGTTGAACCACTTAATGGTGACATTCCACAAAATGCTCGCGAGCGCACCGTTGACCGCCTCAAAAAAGGCGCAATTGATATTTTGGTGGCGACAGACGTTGTAGCACGAGGTTTGGATGTCGAACGCGTCAGTCACGTGATCAATTATGATATCCCTTACGATAGCGAATCGTATGTTCATCGTATCGGTCGTACCGGGCGTGCAGGACGTAATGGTGATGCCATTTTGTTCATCTCTCATCGTGAAAAACGCTTACTGAATCAAATTGAGCGTACGACCAAACAACCGATCGAAATGATGGCGATTCCTTCCATTTCAGATCTCAACGAATCGCGCTTAGTGCGTTTCAAAACGAGTATAGTAGAAGCGTTAGAAGACGATACAATTGAAAGCTTTATTCCCTTGATTGAAACGATTCAAACCGAAACCGAAGCCTCTCCTGAAAAGTTAATGGCTGCATTTGCCAAGCTTGCGCAAGGCGATGAACCCTTATTCCTAAATGAAGCTGACCGTCCAGATTTGAATGCGCGTCCTGAACGCGGTGAGCGTGGCGACCGCTCTGGTCGTGAACGCAGTGGTCGTGACCGCGCTGAGCGCGGCGAGAGACGCCAACGTGGTAACAGCAAGCCAGAAGCGGGTATGCAACGCTTCCGCATCGCGGTTGGTCATATGCACAAAGTCAAGCCTGGTAACATTGTCGGCGCGATTGCAAACGAAGCAAACATTAGCAGTAAAAACATTGGTGCCATTGAAATCTATGATACTTACTCTACTGTTGATTTGCCTCAAGGCATGCCTGAAGACTTACAGTCACATTTGCGCAATACTCGCGTGGCTGGGCAAAAGCTCGATATCCGTGCTTGGTCTGATAAACCACCGACAAGAGGAAAGCGAGATGGCGGTGGAAAACGTGATGGTGAGAAGCGTAAACCTCGCAAGTAATCATTATGTAAGAAACTGTTAGGAGTGGATGATGGAGTATTTTCCGGTATTTTTGAAAGGCAGTAGCCTCAAGGTGTTGATTGTGGGTGCAGGAGAAGTGGGCGCTCGCAAACTAGAACTCATCCTCAAAAGCACCTCAAATATTACCATCGTCGCCCCTTGGGTGTGTGATACGGTCAAAAACCTTGCCACGGAACACAATTTGCAATTAGCACAGCGAAAGTTTGTCGAAGATGATCTGAATGACAAAAATATTGTGTTTGTGGCCACTGACAGTGAAGACACGAATCGGGAGATTCATCGTCTAGCGACCGAACGTAATCAGCTTGTGAATGTTGTTGATAATACCCCATTATGTGAATTCATTACCCCTTCAATTGTCGATCGCTCACCCTTGATCATAGCTATGTCAAGTGGTGGTGTAGCTCCTGTGGTTTTGCGCTACATGCGCCAAAAACTCGAATCGTTGATTCCTACCAATTTTGCTCGATTAGGTACCTTCAGTGAGAAATTTCGTGATTCGGTTAAGCAATCGCTGAGCAGCGTAACCCAGCGCCGGTATTTTTGGGAAAACGTACTCGATGGACAGATTGCCGAAGATGTTTTGCAAGGCAATGATACCAAGGCAGAAGCTGATTTTGCTGTAGCGTTAGAGGGATTCGCCAAAGCCGAAAAAGCTCAAGGGGAAGTGTATCTTGTCGGAGCAGGGCCGGGTGATCCTGATTTATTGACATTTCGCGCTCTGCGTTTGATGCAAAAAGCCGATGTGGTCGTCTATGACAGGCTTGTCTCACCCGCGATTGTTGAACTGGTTCGACGCGACGCTGAAAAGATCTATGTTGGCAAAGCCAAATCTAAGCACACCATTCCACAAGAAGACATTAATCAGTTATTAGTTGACCAAGCCAAAATGGGTAATCGAGTCGTTCGCCTCAAAGGCGGCGATCCTTTTATTTTTGGTCGTGGTGGCGAGGAACTACAAACCTTGGTCGAGCAAGGGGTAGCCTTTCAAGTCGTGCCTGCGATCACCGCTGCGTCTGGTGCCTCAGCGTATAGCGGAATCCCCCTAACCCACCGTGATCATGCGCAATCAGTCACGTTTGCCACCGGACATTTACGTGACGACAGTATCAACCTTGATTGGCCAGCGCTCGTCAATACCCGCCAAACCTTGGTGTTTTATATGGGTATGACCGGGCTTGATATCATTTGCCGAGAACTCATTGCTCATGGCATGCCCAAAGATATGCCCATCGCCATTGTCGCGAGCGCTACCCTTGCGCACCAACACGTTGTCACCGGGACGCTTACTGATATCAAAGCCAAAGTCGAAGCTGCAGAAGTCAAGCCACCTGCATTGATTATTGTTGGGACGGTCGTCTCCTTACGTGAAGCACTCAATTGGTACCAACCAAGTTTAGCTGACGAAATGTAATCTAATCATCCAGCATTTAAGCATCCGCAAACAAAGTATTTGTAAAACGAAATCAAAGGTTTTTTGCTATATGAAGGATTGTGTCCATTTGACTGCATAGGGGTTAGGCCTTAGCCCTTTCTTTTGTTGGCGCGCTCACTTACAATAAAACAAAAATTCCATCGGACGTATCTTGCTCGCCACTCTCACTCGAAGCTTCTCTTATTATCGCGATAAACGGCTGCTTGCCATTTTCTGCTTGGGCATGGCCAGTGGGTTCCCATGGGTGTTAATTGGCTCCGCGATGACCGCTTGGCTGCAAGAGGCAGGACTGAGTCGTTCTGCCATTGGTTTATTCGGGTCAATTTTTGTGGCCTACTCCATCAATTTTTTTTGGTCGCCTTTATTAGACCGGGTACGCTTACCACTGCTAGGGCGGCTAGGTCAAAGGCGCAGTTGGATCCTTCTTACGCAATGTTGCATCATCGTATTGTGTATGATGATGGGTACGTTAGATATCACGTCGGATTTGTATTTTGTGGCACTATTTGGGGTGGGCATCGCGGTAGCTTCAGCCACACAAGACATTGCGATTGATGCGTTTCGCGTAGACAGTATTGCGCGACATGAAAAAGAAGCCTTATCCGGCGCGTCCGCGATGGCTACTGCTGGGTGGTGGACTGGCTATGGTGGGCTGGGGGCATTGCCGTTTTTTCTAATAGATTTACCAGTGTTCGAGTGGCACACATTGTATTGGGCGATGGCTGGCGTCATGTTGTTGTTATCCACCACAGTATGGTGGATAGTAGAGCCCGAGACACAGCGGCAGGCGACTCAAGCACAAGCCACCGCAGATTATCAAAAAGTAGTTGGCACTCACTCCGCTTACAGTAAATACTTTACCTGGATTGCAGTGACGGTCATTGAACCGTTTAAGGAATTTTTTGCTCGCAATGGGGTCCGCTTGGCGTTATCCATCTTGTTGTTTATCTTTTTGTTCAAAATCGGAGAAGCGTTCTTAGGTAGAATGTCCATTGTCTTTTATAAAGAAATTGGCTTTAGCAATTCCGATATTGGCACGTACTCCAAACTGTTAAACTGGTGGGTGACGATCATTTTTGCCGTGATTGGTGGTGCGGTAAATATGAAATATGGCATTTACCGTGGGCTAATGATTGGTGGGATTGCAATGGCTAGTTCGAATTTGATGTTCGCCCTGATGGCTATGGTGGGTCCTAACAAAGCATTATTTGCTGCGACGGTATTTGTGGACGGCTTTACCTCAGCATGGAGCAGTGTGGCGCTGGTTGCGTTTATATCCTTGCTATGCAACCAAGCCTTCAGTGCGACTCAGTATGCACTTATGGCCTCATTGGGGGTATTTGGTCGCACTCTCTTGGCCTCGTCCAGCGGTCTTATTGTCGATGGCTTGGATGGTAATTGGGCGCTGTTTTTTGTGTTAACGGCCGTGATGGTCATACCAAGTCTGTGTTTTTTGTATCGAATCCGACATGACATACATCGCTTAGAAGGGCGTTAGAGCAATTTTTTCAGTTAGCCACTCATCCTTAGTACGGAATGAATTCATGATCATCCCCCGGAATCGATGGGAATTTGCCAGCGCGCCAGTCTTCTTTAGCCTTTTGTAAACGCTCTTTGCTGTAAGCCACAAAATTCCATTCCAACAGTGGTTTTTGAGCAAAAGGCTCACCGCCTAAGATAATGACGCGTGAATGCTGATTTGCTGTGATTGTTTTATCTTTATCGAGTACCACAAAATTGTGTGGGTGATAAGTTTCACCACCAATTTCGACCTCACCATAGATCACATACACAGCCGTTTCTTGATGAGAGTGAGGCCTATCAATGTGGTTCCCAGCATCGAGCAATGCATCAACGTAAAACAACGGGGAATGGGTTTTGAACGGTGCGGACATTCCGTAAGCATCCCCAGCGACTAAGCGAAGTGTTATGCCATCATGAATGTAGTGTGGGAGTTGATGCTTTTTGACATGCGCAAAATCTGGCGCAATCTCTGCTTTCTCTGGTGGTAATGCAATCCAGCACTGTAATCCATCGATATCATGCTCACTAGCTTTGACCTCCAAGGTCTCACGTTCAGAGTGCACAATACCCCGTCCTGCGGTCATCCAGTTCAAGTCGCCTGGATAAATTTCAAGATGATTTCCCAACGAATCGCGATGCAAAATACTGCCACGAAACAAATACGTCAAAGTGGACAAACCGATGTGCGGGTGAGGACGAACATTGATCCCTTCTCCACGGGCAAATTTACCTGGTCCCATATGATCAAAAAATACAAACGGTCCCACCATCTTCTGCTCCGGATTGGGCAAAATGCGTTTCACGTATAATCCACCAATATCGTGTTGTTTGGCTTTGAGTAATCGTGGCATGCTAACTTCTCCTTGGCTGCGTCCTTTTACTATACCCCAATATGATGCAACTTCCAGTGCAAAAACCCCAATGTTTTCATCTATTTTTTCGAATCTTTTATATTCTATAAAATCGAACTTTATACGCTATTTTTACCATTTTTATTCTAAATAATTTAATACTATGATTATTTCTCTTACCCTGATTGAACTATTTTTGGAGAACAATATGACTCAAGTATTAGTGATCAACGCATCGATTCAAGGCGATAATGGCAATTCTAGCGCTTTAACGGCTCACTATGTCAGTAAGTTAAGTGGCGTTTCTATTGTAAAACGTGATTTAACCCCGAATGCAATACTTTCATTATCGAGAGAAGAGATGCGGGCTTGGATGATCGATGCCTCAACCCGTACTGCGGAACAAAATGAATTAGCCCAAATTTCTGATGATTTGATCGCTGAAGTGCAAGCGGCAGATACCATTGTGATTGGGATGCCAATGTACAATTTTGGGGCGCCTTCGACTTTCAAGGCGTGGGTCGATCATATTGCGCGAGCTGGCGTTACGTTTCGATACACAGAAAATGGTCCAGAAGGGTTACTTACTGATAAAAAAGTCATCGTCGCGATCGCCAGCGGTGGTAAGTACAAAGATACCCCAATGGATACTTTGACGCCTTGGTTACGGACTTTTTTCAACTTTTTAGGGTTAACCGACGTCCATTTTGTGTATGCAGAAGGGTTGGCCATGGATAAGCCTGAGAGGGTTATAAATGCAGCAAAAGCCGAACTTGAAGCGCTGGTATAATCTTCCTAAGTTAATATTTTGAAGCATCTTAGGCGCATATCAGTTCCTAGAATTGATTTGCGCTTAGTCTATTAGAGATCAGACGTTTTACATCTTAACAAAATACGCCTGAGCCAATACATATCCTCTGGCTGTTTTGACAAAGCAAGGCCGACGCTCATATTCCTCACCTTCAAACCCATCCAAACGAGACCAATGTTGAGGTAAGTCTTTACTGATTAATACCGACCCTGAAATACTTGACAGAGGCTCGGCCAAAATCATACCAGGAAAACCCTCTGTCATGCCCAAACCGGCTGCATGGTATTTTGCTTGAATAATGGCTGTGTGCATGGCGACAGAACTTGCTTCCATCTTACCAGTTTTCATTCTGGTGTTAACTCAGTTAATTGCGTGCGTTCTGTTGAACTAAACAGTGCTTGTGGCCAGAGCGAGGCATTCAGTGTGATAAGACCTTGCATCGGCGCAAAGGGATCTGGGATAAACACACCTGCGCGGATGAAGCGTATCCGCGCATTTTGATGGGTTAAAAGTAACGTTTTATTGACCGCAGCTACACTGCGAATGGGTAGGCAATTGGCTCATGACACTCATACCCTTCCACTTTAAAGTCATCTCGGGTAACCCACGTCTCGATGTCTTCGAGTGATTTGATTGATGGGTTGATCCAAAGTTTTGGCGCGGCAAACGGCTCGCGTTTGAGTTGTACATCGCGCATCAGTTCGAGCTGGTCTTCGTAAATGTGAGCATTCACTATCTTATGATATGCCTTACCTGGTTTATGGCCGGTGATTTGGGCCATCAATGCCAATAAAACGTAAACCTGTACCTGATTAAAATTGACTCCCAAAGGAATATCCGCACTGCGCTGAATACTGTTTAGATATAGCTTACCGCCCAACAATGAAAAATGATGCGTGTGCATGCAAGGACGCAAACACCCCATCTCAAATTCACCTGGGTTGTAGAAAGTCAGGATCTCACCGCGATCATCAACCCCAGCTGACAAATCATCAACAATTTTGCGTAGCTGATCTAACGTAGAACCGTCCGGCTTTTGCCAACGACGCCCTTGTACGCCATAGACACGCCCCATATCGTCCTCACCTTTGCGATGAGGATTGGCGAGCCAAGACGCATTTTCATTGGCGTTGGCATTCCATGTATTACAACCAATAGCACGAAAATCAGCGGCATTGTCATAACCTCGCAAATACCCTAGAAGCTCCGCTATGGCCGCTTTATAGAAACTTTTACGCGTCGTACACAAAGGAAACACATTGTTCGCAACATCGTATTCCAAGTCGGCATTGATAAGCGTCAAACAGCGCTTACCGGTGCGTTCATTGGCGACCCATTCACCTTCATCAATAATGCGTTGACACAAATCTTCGTATTGGCGGTAAATCATACTTTGCCCTTTTTGTTGTTATGTTTGTAAGCATACACGATCAAGCCTAAGCCAAGCAAAATCATAGGTATACTGAGCATTTGTCCTTGCGACAGTCCGAGCGTGTTCAGTCCTAAATGCGCATCCGGTTGACGTGCAAATTCAACGATAAAACGGAACACACCATAGCCTGCAAGAAACAGTCCGCCCACAGCACCAGTCGGGCGAGGCTGGCGAGAGAACAACCAAACCAACACAAATAGCGCAAGACCTTCCAAGGCAAATTGATACAACTGAGAGGGATGACGCGGTTCAGGACCTGCTGCAGGAAAAACAATCGCCCAAGGCACATCCGTGACTCGCCCCCACAATTCACCGTTGATAAAATTACCAATTCGACCGGCTGCTAAGCCAAGCGGAACAATGGGTGCAACAAAATCCCCGACGGTGAGAAACGAGATCGTCTTCTTGCGGGCAAACAGCCACAAAGCCACCAGTACACCGATTAAACCACCGTGAAAGGACATCCCACCAGTCCAAATTTTGAAAAGATACAGCGGATCAGCCAAAAAGGATGAAAACTGATAAAACAACACATAGCCAACTCGGCCACCGGCGACCACTCCGATGAACCCCCAGAATAACAGATCACCAATATCGTCTTCATTCCAGCCAACGCGTTTCATTCGAGATTTGGCAAGATAGTAAGCGGCCACAAAACCGACTAAATACATCAATCCATACCAGCGCACCGCCAAAGGGCCGATACTAAATATCACCGGATCAATAGCTTCAAATACCCAATAACTTTGCTCAGGTTGCATTTACACTCCTATGTCGTAAAGCATGCGAATACTCACAATGACTAAAAACAGGGCAAAAAATCGTTTTAACTTTACCGTATCCATTGCCTGTCCCCAACGAGCGCCCACAGGTGCGGTAAAGACTGAACTTAAGACAATGCCCAAAGCCGCCGGTAAATACACATAACCTAATGAATATGGGGGCAACTCCGGCACCGACCAACCGGTGTAGACAAAATTAATCGTTCCAAATAGCGCAATCACCAACCCACATACTGCGGCACAACCAATGGCTTGGCGTAATTCAACACGAAATAAAACTAGAGCAGGCACAAGCAGTGCCCCCCCGCCTATCCCCATTAATGCTGATAAAAATCCGGCAATTAGGCCTGTTACCAAGAGGATACCCGGAGTATATGACACAGAGGAGCTCGATTTTTTACCAAAAATCATCTGCACAGCGACCAGAATCACCAACGCCGCAAAGATCCCCTTAAGTATTCTACCGTCTAAAACACTGGCCGTTTGTGCCCCAAAAGACGCACCTAATGCAATGCCTAACGCGCAATACCATACAATGTCTCGCTTGACGTTACCTAAGGCATAATGAGCACGAGAAGAGGACAATCCAGTCAAAATAATGGTCGATAAAGATGTCGCAATAGCGATGGTAATCGTTAAGAAAGGCGATAAGCCCAAAAAATAACTCAACATATAAGTCAGCGCTGGCACGATAATGAGACCACCACCAATTCCCAACATTCCGGCTAAGATACCAACGATCGAACCAATCCCAACACATAACAATAAAATAATGATTTCAACAGGCATAAAAAAGTAAACAAAGCTCCGTATTAACTGCCAGCTCTCACAAGGCCACCCAGTTGGTGTGATTCGAGATAGGCATCAAGATGGGATTTGATAATATGCGGATCAGACAAGTTCAGTACTTCACTCAACAAGTGCTGAGCTGAATACAAGCGAATACTGCGCAATACCCAGTTGATTTTGCGCACATTATACGCACTCATGCTGAGTTTGGTATAGCCCATTGCCATTAACAGTAACGCCCCAGCTGGATCGCCTGCTAATTCCCCGCACACGGTCACTGGCTTATTCAGTAACTCAGCTTGCTCGGCAATGTGCTGCATCACCTGCAACACGGCTGGATGATAACTTTGATACAAAGCAGAAACCCGTGGATTGTTGCGATCAACGGCCAACAAATATTGGGTTAAATCATTCGTACCCACTGAGAAAAAGTCCACGTCTTTAGCTAGCTGCGCCATGATGTGAACCGCCGCAGGTACTTCAAGCATTACCCCGAGTTTGGGCATCATTAAAGTGGTGCGATTTTTGTTCGATTCTTCTTTAACTTCATAAAACGCCTGTTGTAACAAACGTTTTGCCTCTCGTACTTCACTGAGCGATGACACCATCGGCAGTAAAATTTGTAGATTAGTGAGATCCTCACTTGCCCGAATCATGGCCCTGGCTTGTACCAAAAATATCTCGGGCTGGTCGAGCGTCATGCGTATCCCTCGCCAGCCTAAAAATGGATTATCTTCGACAATAGGAAAATAAGGTAATGGCTTATCGCCACCGACATCGAGTGTGCGCATAGTGATGGGTTTATCAGGATGCGCCTGCAAAATTCCGCGGTAAATCTCAAATTGCTCATCTTCTGAAGGGAAGCGTTCGCGCATCATAAAAGGGATTTCAGTACGAAATAGGCCTACTCCCATAATGTTTTGATTGTCTTTAAGCTCTTGGTCAGCCGCTAATCCTGCGTTGACAAACAAATCCATTGGATGAGAATCTTTTGTGACAGTAGGCAAGTCTTTTTGCGCATCAATGCGCTCGTGCAATGTTGCTTCTTCGGCTATTAACAAAGCGCATTCGTTGGCTTGCACCTCAGACGGGCTGACGATTATAGAACCTGCATAACCATCGATAAACAAGGTTTTGTTGTGTAACAAATTGGGCAGAATAGAGCTTACCCCCATCACCGCTGGGATACCCATCGCACGAGCTAAAATCGCCGCATGCGAGTTTTGTGACCCACGGATCGTAATGATCCCTTTAAGGCGCTCTTTCGGGAATTCCGCTAGTAACGTCGGACTGAGTTCTTCAGCGACGACAATAACATCGTCCTGTGGGATCGCAGTGTATGTATCATCAAACATAATGTGTTTGAGAATGCGATTAGACAAATCAACAATATCTACTGCGCGTTCTTGCATGTATGGGTCTTCCATTGCTTTGAATCGACCCGCATAATCTTGAATCACCAGTTTTAAAGCAGTTGCAGCATCCCAGCCTTCTTTAATTTGTGCTTCAACTTCGCGCCCAAGAGAGTTGGCATCTAATAATTGGTCATACAACACAAATATTGCTTTGACGTCTTCTGGTAAGCTATCGTCTAGATTCGATGATAGTTGTGCAACCTCAGTGCGAGTCGCCTCAACAGCTTGTCGATACAAGACGATCTGCTCCGAGATATCACTTGCTTTGCGATGAATGACTTTATCAATGTCTGCACTTAATACCGGGACATAGCCACGCCCAAGGCCAAGCCCTGTCGAACCGGGTACACCATTGATCACTTGCGCAACTGTTGGCGTTGCATTGGCCTCTGAGAATATTAACTCGCCAAACGTATTTGCATGGGCGATCGCTAATGCCAGTTGCGTTGCTAGAGTCACCAAAAAAGCTTCTTCATCTGCACTAAAACGTCGTTGTTCACTTTGTTGCATCGTCAAGATGCCCAATACGCGACGTTGATGAATAATTGGGACGCCTAAAAACGCATTGTAGTTTTCTTCTTTTACCTCAGGATAGTGTTTAAACCGCGGATGATGGTGTGCATCGTCGATATTTAGCGGTTCTTCACGCTGACCTACCAATCCTATCAAGCCTTCAGAAAAACCAATACAGACCGTACCAACCGCATTGGGAGAAAGTCCATCCGTTGCAGTGAGAACATGATGTTGTGCGTCATAATTAGAAAGGTAAACAGAACAAGAATCAACTTGCATTGTGGCTTTAATCGTACTCACCAAATACTGCAATGCCCGTTCAATCTCTGGGATTCGATTCACTTCTTGGACAATACGCTGCAGCGTGGTAAGCATGTTCATGAATACGTAGTTCCAGCTTGACGTTGTTTTCTGCGTTTGTGGCGATGCCGACGACCCGGTTGTTGCGAACGCGTCAGAGCTTGGATCCAGGGTAATAGCTCTTTTAATGCACGACGATAGACTTCCCTTTTAAACGAGACAACGTTGCGAATGGGATACCAATAACTGACCCAACGCCAACCGTCAAATTCTGGATGCCCTGACTGCAACACATCGACGCTATCTTCAGGACAGGTTAAACGCAGTAGGTACCACTTTTGTTTTTGTCCGATGCATACAGGTTGTGATCCTGTTCGAATAAAACGTTTTGGTAGTTTATAACGGATCCAATTTCGGGTTACGCCAAGAATCTCAATATCACTTGGCGCAAGCCCAACTTCCTCTTGCAATTCGCGGTACATTGCCTGCTCAGGGGTCTCCCCATCATCAATTCCCCCTTGGGGAAATTGCCAAGTGTGTTGGCCTATGCGTTTAGCCCAAAAAACTTGCCCTTGTTGGTTGCAGATAATGATACCGACATTGGCTCTGTAGCCTTCAGTATCAATCACTTGAATACCAATTCAAATCAATCTTATATATACTGTCATTTTTCCACAAACTGTTAACATTTCCTAGCGTTAAGTGAATATTATTTTGCATCCTCCTTCGACCCCCCCACCAGACATAACATCTCTATTGACTAGAGCTGAGTCGATTGCAGGGCTGTCTTTAGGTGAGCTTAGCCAGTTAGCAAATATAAATGTGCCTGAGCATTTTCGGCAACACAAAGGCTTTACTGGGCAATTGATCGAATTATGGCTTGGGGCAACCGCGGGCTCAACACCACAACAAGACTTTCCTGAGCTAGGAGTGGAACTCAAAACTATTCCGGTAGACCGGTATGGAAAAGTTTTAGAGACCACCTATGTTTGCTTTGCCCATACCAAAATCCCTTTTGGTACTACATGGCAAAATAGCTCAGTCAGAAACAAACTCCAACGTGTATTGTTTGTACCTATTCTAGGCGAACGAAGTATCGCACCGCGCGAACGCATCGTCGGCATGCCAAAACTGTGGCGCCCCAACACTCAGCAAGAACAAGTTTTGCAACAAGATTGGGAAGAACTGTGTGAAATGATAAGCCTTGGCAATATTGAAAAGATCAACGCCAAACGAGGCGTTGCACTGCATATTCGACCTAAAGCAGCCGATGGGAAAGCCCTAACTCCAGCAACTGGTAACAAAGGAGAGTCAATTTTGACTCGACCACGAGGCTTTTATCTGAGAAAATCGTTTACTCAGGCTATATTTGAGTGCTAGCATGAGAAAAAAAATTTCTACTTCTTTGAGTGGAAAGACAAATTTTACATAAAAGGTTTTGCATTACCTGTGTTTACGTTTACAAACCAAGAAAATCAGCCAATTATGATCCAGGAGCACATCTTCGATGATTTGTTCCAGCTTAATCCTTTCCACAATAAACCAACTCTAATTAAAAGTTACAATGGCAATGGTGTCTTTGCCAACAAAGACTGCTTTTTGTGGATAGCCGAGAACAATATCCCAGTACAAATGCAGTGTGATGATTTCAACATAATGCGTGAAGCCGGTTGGCAGTTATTTTTTAATATCAGTTTTTACCAAGTGGGGACGACGTTGTTTTTTACCCGCAAGCCCAACAAAATGATTATTAACTCATTAATCTCAATTAACCCCAACTTTCAAGCATTTGACTTTCGTCACCTGACGCACTTTAAACAACTGAAAAATTCAGTCAGACATAGAGTCAACGACTATTTGCCGTTGATGTTTCCATTAAAGTTCAGTTCTACTGACATTATTTCTTATTATTACGCAAAACCTTCTGAAATCGTCTATTGTTAAAGTATTGGAATTGATAAAATAACCCAACATAATGTTTACGTTTATTACTCAGGAAAATCGTCCCGTAATTATTGGCCGTCCGATTCGATCTGGTCTTTATTTATTGCATCCATTCAATCCAAAACCGACTCATATCGATATTTATCACGGTGATGGGATGTTGGCGAGTTATGATTGTTTTATCTGGACGGCAGAGCATAACATTCCGGCCGAGTGCCAAAACTCTGATAAATTATTAATGCGAGAAGCTGGCTGGCAGTTGTTTTTCAATACTCAGTTTTACCAAGTTGATCGTCGTATTTATTTTGTGCGACGGCCAAACTCAGTAATAATCAATACGCTTCAGCATTTACACAGTGCGTTTAACAAATTCAGCTTCCATCAGATCGATGATTTTGACCAGATAATCAATGCTTATACACACAAGTTGACTGACTACATTCCTTTGACTTATCCAATTAAACTTACTCAGAATCAAATCATATCGTATTACCATGCTTCCCCTTCAAAGCTTGTATATTGCTAACTTGCGAGACATATCTTACATAATTTTAAGAGAATAATAATTTTCCTTTTTAGATGTCACTGCTAACATTATATTGATGGATGGTTTATCCATCTGATAAGTCTTCATAATGACAAGACCAATGTAAGTTCACAGCAAAATCAAAGTAAGTAGTAAGTTAAGCAAGCTATGTTTACGTTTACCAATCAGGATGATAAACCGATCATGGTGCAACGGTTTATCGATGACAATTTATTTTTGTTGCATCCTTTTGATGACAAACACACAAGGATCAGAAGCTATCGTGGGGATGGCATTTTTAGTAGTATTGATTGCTTTCATTGGATAGCTGAATACAATATCCCTTTCCAATTACAGTGTGTAGATTCTGAAATAATGCGCGATGCTGGGTGGCAATTATTTTTTAATATTTGTTTTTATCAGGTAGGGGCGAGCCTATATTTTATGAGGCGACCCAACCGTATGATCATTAGTACCTTATTGAAACTACATCCAGAATTTAAAGGATTTCATTTTAAGCAACTAACGCATTTTTTAGAAATTGAAAATGCCGTTTCACACAAATTAAACGATTACATTCCTTTAAGCTATCCAATAAAATTCAGCACATCAGAAATGCTGTCTTATTATTTTGCTAAACCTTCTAGACTTATTTACTGCTGATCACCAATAGATATCAGCACTGATCGCAACTTGACGGGTCATTTCCATTACATTTAGCAATGCTTTGATTTTGTCTTTTGTCCACTGTTGTAGTTCATGTTGTTCATCGAGCTCAATCTCTAACAAAATCTCATCGAGTAACACCAGAGCATTGAGTTCCTCTAAACCTAATGCAAGATCTAACCAAGGAGCGCGAAATTGTTCGCGTTCCTCGTCAAACAAGCCCGCCAGCATAAAGCCATTGCGCAATATTTGACGTAACATAGCTTCGGTCGAGAGATATTGTGTGACTGTCATCGCGCGCTTAGGCATCGCTTGCAGAATAGTTTGCCAACCCTGTGAAAGCCAGCCATGAGCATGTTCGATAACAGGAGCATCATAAGCTTTTGCAACGCTTCTCCAAGGTTTTAATAACATGAGCTCCGCCGTTGTTAACTGCAAAGTAGACGATTGTTCAGAAAAAATGATTGCTTGGGGAGCTTGCGTGTTTAATATACCTTCTTTGCGACCTTGTAAGTACCCCATCAAGCCTTGTTCTTTATTGATGCGTTTGCTGAAAGGTCCTTTACGAGAACGCAAGTATCGAATCGCATGGATCTCATCTTCCCAATCTAATTGCTGTGAAAACTTGATCAGTTGCTTATGCAGGTTCAATAACTCACGACACTGTAATACAGGTAAATATAATGACAAAGCTTGTAATAGTAGACGTATCCCTTTGACCACTTCAGTCAGTGCCTGTAACTTAAAAGACTCCATATAAACACTTTGGTTATATTGCCAGTGGCTTAGCGCAGCATTTACCGCGGCAATAAATGCTTCTTCAGTAGTTGCATGGCGAGATAGTGGGAGTACATAAGGTAAATGTTTTACTTTAAACTCTTTACCATTCGCTAAAGCATAGCCAAACGCAGCTTTGGTGAGATCATTTACCCTAACCGGAATGTGTTTGGCAATTATTTTAGCAAAAGCAAATAGTTGTTCTGGTTGTCCTTTGACAAGCTCTAACTCAATTTCATTGATTGCGCGGTTGGCCTTGTCAGTTGAGATATCCCCCACATCAAACACCACCTCAAACACGTTACCGCTTGCATCAGCTAAGGTAAAAGTTGTGCGGTGGAAGTGAGTCGTAAAAATAGGTAGCAATGCATCTTGAACGGTATTGATATGAAAATCACTCGGCCAAATTTCTTCTGGAAATAACCGAATATCGACATTTGCGGTGGCAAGTGGCACATTGTATTCGGGCCGTCGATGCAAACCACCAATGACTGCCCCTTTTTGTTTTAAAGTCTGCTCATGAACGTCATTAATACTGCGCACTCTCAGCCCCATCCGGTGCTGTCTCAGTAACTGTTCAGGCGTATCAAAATATTGATTTTTGAGCGTTGCCGAAACCCTCTCAACCGTACCTGAAAATTGAGGCAGTATTTTTTCTTGGAAAACACTTAATGCATCGTGCTGAGTAATGAGCTTAAGCTCGACTTCCAAAGGTTGTGTCTGCGGTTGATTAACGTCCATTAATACCTTAACTAGTCATCGCTATCGACCAATGTCATTAACGAGGTGTTGCCTCCAGATGCAGTGGTATCGATACTGATGGTTTTTTCTGTGACTGTGCGTTGCAGTAGAGTATCATTATATTCAGCCGTGATCACGGGCAAAATTGCTCCTTCACGCGCTGCCAGCATAGAGCTTATCACCCCGCTACGCATTGATTGGCTATCAATGATAACACCTGCTAACCTCGCGTCTGTTAATAAAGCCTGCACATGATGTAATCTTGCAATTTGAAATATATCTGATGATCTTCCTGTTTTCGCTAATTTTTGCGCAAAAGCCTGTGCCGGAGCATAAAACTCATCCGAAACGACCGAAATTACCATATTACCCGTGCCTAATGCCGTGACCAAAGACAAAGCCCAGTATTCAAATGACACTTCCTTATCAGCCAAACAGACCAAGACACCTCGCGGTTCATACTGCAAAACATTGCGCTCACCTGTAGGACCCGGTAACACCCTAGGGGTTTTCAAATGCTTTTCAATATTCATTAATTGTTGACGACACACACCCAGAGTTCTTTCAAGATCATCGGCAAACTCGAGTAACATGGGTACGTCATCTAATTGAGCCAACATCTGGCGCAACACCGAAGTGCGCTGCATAACCGATAACCCTCTCCAAGCAGAAAATTGTGCTTCTGATGCAGTTAACATAGCATTGACCTCGTCCTGTGAATTCTGAGTCGATTGTAACAATTCATCGTGATGACTGACTGCAGCGCCAACTTTAGGCGTTGCTTTTTCACATAACAAACGGGGTAAATAATTCGGTCCACCCGCTTTTGGCCCCGTACCAGAAAGACCACGTCCACCAAAAGGTTGTACTCCCACCACTGCGCCTATCATATTGCGATTAATATAGACATTACCGGCGCGAGATGCACGTGACAAGGCTTCTGCCCGAAATTCAAGACGAGAATGGATCCCCATTGTCAAACCGAAGCCGGTTGCATTAATTTGCTCTACGACTGCGTCTATCTCATCGCCTTTGAAGCGAATGACATGGACACAAGGCCCAAACACCTCACCTTCGAGTCGAGAAATAGAATCGATTTCATATAGCCTCGGCGCCCAAAAGTAGCCTTCTAGTTCTGCATCAATCTCGCATTGATAATGACATTGAGCATGTCCTTGGCCAATCAGGTCGCTCATGTAATGTGCGTGTTGTTCCAAGCTTCGCAATGCTTTGGCATCAATAACAGGACCTATATCGGTCGCTAAATTGGAGGGCAAACCGATATTTAGCTCTCGCATAGCCCCACTGATCATAGTAATGACCTTATCGGCAATTTCTTCTTGCACGTATAAGACTCGCAGTGCGGAACAACGTTGCCCGGCACTTTGAAAACCGGATGTAATGACATCATCAACCACCTGCTCAGGGAGAGCCGTTGAATCGACAATCATACAATTTTGGCCGCCTGTTTCTGCAATCAGTGGCACTTGCTCATGCTTGCGCTGAGCTAGAGTTTGGGAGATTCGAGTGCCTGTTTGCGTCGAGCCGGTAAACATTACAGCATTGATTCGATCATCTGGTAGTAAACACTCACCAACTGGAATGCCATCAGAAAAAATTAACTGACACACATCTAAAGGGATCCCGACTTGTGTCATCAATTCTCTTGTGTAATGCGCAATGAGACTGGTTTGTTCTGCGGGTTTCGCCAATACCGTATTACCGGTGACTAAGGCTGCCACCACTTGACCCAAAAATATCGCCAACGGAAAGTTCCATGGACTAATACACAAAACAACGCCTCGTGGTGATAAACGCGGATCTTTTGCAAGTTTTTGTGCTTCGACCGCATAATAACGGCAAAAATCAACGGCTTCGCGGATCTCGTCGATACTGTCTTGCAATACTTTACCCGCTTCTTGCATACACAATCCGATCAATGCGGCTTGATGGATTTCTAGTGCATCTGCGAGTTGATTAATGTATTTCGCTCGTGCGTGTACGCTGATTGAAGACCATTCTAACTGTGCTTGTTGTGCTCTAGTTAATTTGTCCAACATTGAGTCTTGATTATCTTTTGGCAGCACTGCGACGACGTCATTTGGCCGAGCTGGGTTATAAATGACAAGTCGATCATCTAACTGGTATGGCTTTTGAGATAAATCGAGCGGTAGGTGAGTAGACACAAACTGATTAATTTTTTCTACTAATGGCTCGATTATCTGCTGGTCAAAAATATCAAGACCTTTTGAGTTCTTGCGATCTTGGAACATTTCGGTGGGCAGAGGTATTTGCGTATTGGCGATCTGAGCCAGTCTTGTTGTGCGTTCCACTGGGTCTATTAACAACGACTCAACGGGTAGGTCTGGATCAACAATGGCATTCACAAATGAGGAATTCGCACCATTTTCTAACAATCGTCTCACTAAGTAAGCCAACAAGTCTTCATGTTGTCCGACGGGTGCGTAAACTCGACATTGAATTTTTTCTTCTGTAACAACCTGATCATATAGTGAATCACCCATGCCATGTAAACACTGAAACTCAAAATCATCTTTGCAACCGCCCGACGCTTCGATGATAACCGATGCGGTATACGCATTATGCGTGGCAAATTGGGGGAAAATCGTATCGCGATGCGCCAGCAGTTTATTGGCACACGCATGATATGATACATCGGTAGAAGATTTGCGGGTAAAGACCGGGTAATGGGCAACACCGAGTTGTTGTGAATGCTTAATTTCCGAATCCCAGTAGGCACCTTTCACCAGACGAACCATTAACTTGCGCCCGACCGATTGACTTAGCTCGCACAAATAATCAATGACGTGAATCGCTCTGGTTTGATAGGCTTGAACGGCCAGACCAAAACCACACCATGGCCCCAGTTCAGGATCGCTGTACACTTCCCCAATAATGTCTAACGAAATATCCAGTCGCTCTGATTCTTCGGCATCTACTGTCAAACCAATATCGTACTGTTTGGCGAGAAGACATAGCGACTTTAATCTCTGCGGTAACTCCGACATGACTCGATCGTAATGCGTCCATTCATAGCGAGGGTGGATCGCAGATAATTTGACTGAAATTCCAGGGGATTTGATAGGTCCTTTGCCCTCTGCCGCTTTACCGATAACATGAATCGCATCGACATAATTTTGATAATAGCGATCAGCATCATGCTGCGTCCGAGCACCTTCACCGAGCATGTCGTAAGAATATGCATAACCCGCTGATTCTTTAGTGCGAGCTCGTTTAACTGCTTCGTTTATCGTCTCACCCATTACAAACTGCTTACCCATGACTTTCATTGCAATATTCATGGATTTACGAATGACTGGTTCACCTAGACGGCCGAGGGTTTTTTTCAATACTCCAAACTCAGCTGTGCGTTGTTCATCAGCGTACTCAACTAAGTTTCCAGTAAACAATAATCCCCAAGCTGAAGCATTTACAAACAGCGAATCGCTATTACCTAAATGCGGTGCCCATTCGCCTTTTGCCAATTTATCTCGAATTAAATCGTCCTGGGTTTTGGTATCGGGAATACGCAATAAGGCTTCCGCCAAACACATTAACGCAATGCCTTCTGCTGTGGAGAGCGAAAATTCATTAAGCAACGCATCAACCCCTCCGTGTCCCTGTTGCGCTTGGCGAATGTGCAACACCATCTTACGGGCACGCTCCCAAGCTCGAGTGCGCTGTGTTAAAGGGATTTCTGCCCGAGGCAAAATACTTGCCATTGCCTGGGCTTCGTCGATGCGATAGTGTTGGCGAATCGTTTGACGCAAAAAAGAATGTGCGGAATCAGGGAGAGATAACAACATGCATTGCCTCTTAAAAGATTTCTGTCTTGTATTATTATTAGCAAGATGAATTTACGCTTTTTTAGAGATTTTGACTAGTTATCCTGCGTAAATTAAATTAGTGTGTTGGATTACTTTTTTTAATCTATTTGTTGTGGATGCAAGTAGAGTCTTGGCACTCGTTCTGAAACACGCGTAACACACTCATAATTGATGGTTCCGATCGCGTTGGCAAGCTGCTCGACAGGGTACTTGTTCCCCCATAGCTCGACCCAATCCCCAATATTTACTGAAGCATCCGTGACATCAATTGTGATCATATCCATAGATACTTGGCCAACCACTGGGCAAGTCACCCCATTGAGCATCACATGAGCACAATTACTAGCATGGCGCGGATATCCGTCGGCGTATCCAATCGCAACCGTCGCAATCAAACAATCACGCTCGGCACGCCAGCTTTGCCCGTACCCGACACCACCACCTTGCTTAATTTGTCGCAATGCAATCACTGGGGCTTGCAAAGTCATAACGGGGCGCAACTCTAATCGAGCAATGTCTTCAACCTGATTACTGGGCGCACAACCGTACAAACTGATCCCAACACGTGCGTATTGTTGTTGCTCAATACCTTGACCCAGTTGGTATATATGCCCTGCAGAATTACTGATGCTCACCGGACACTTAAATCTCTGTTGAATTCGAGTAAATCGCGCTAGTTGTTGTTGAGAGAATGGATCATTGGGGGTATCTGCACACGCAAAATGTGTCGCCAATACGATGTTATTTTTGATGCCCCGCAAGCGTGTTTGTGATAACACTGGTTCCAATTCTTCAGGGCTAAGTCCTAAACGATGCATACCAGTGTCTAGTTTGCACCAAATGGGCACACTCGGCTCGCTATGTTTGGGCAACCACGTAAATTGCTCTAGCGTATGCAGCATCGGCCAGCAATCATGCGCGAGCATCCATTCAAGCTCGTCTTTAGCCATTGGCCCCTCTAGCACCAAGATTGGCTGACGGATGCCACGTGTTCGCAACAATACCGCTTCATCAATAAAAGCGACCGCCAAAACCTCTACACCTGAATGAACGAGTTCCTGCGCAATGACTTCGATACCATGGCCATACGCATTGGCTTTGACCACACCAATCAACTTTGCCTGGCCATCATCCAAAAGCTTAATATTGTGCCGTAAGGCGGCCAAGTCGATCTCGGCGAAGGTTTTGCGTTGCAACTTTCAGTCCTTTCACGTTATGCTGAAAAAATATTCAATCCTTTCAATCACATCAATATGTCCCAATATCAATAGCTCGATATTCTGGTACTTTTAGCTATATTGCGATTCTAGTCATATCAGGTTAGCGGGTCAATCGTTCTCACGTTGCCGTTCAACTCTTCATGGCTTCGTTTGCTGTGTCTATGATTATTTTTACCAATATTGAACCTGTCAGTGTACTGCTGTCTATCTTACTGATAACAGCGTATGTGGTATTGTATTGTGGGTTTGGTAGTAACTAGGATTTACATGGCAATTGTGTCTCGGTACACTCGTTATTACACTGATCTGTCTATCTGGAAAATCACAAGTATGACCCAGCCTAGTGCGTCACAAGATGAACTCAATGCTATTTTGTCTGAATCCCGTCATCCTGATTCAATGAACTTAGATACGTTAAGTACGAGCGAAATATTGACACTCATTAACCGAGAAGACCAAAGGGTAGCCTCTACAATCTGTTCTGTCATACCCCAAATCACTCAAGCTGTGGATGCAATCGTCATTAGGCTCAAGCAAGGAGGGCGTTTGTTATATTGTGGCGCAGGCACCTCTGGCAGGATGGGTATCATTGATGCGGTGGAATGTCGCCCGACATTCAGTGTGCCAGATACCATGATTCAGGCCTGCATTGCTGGAGGGGAAAACGCATTTATTAAAGCCGCAGAAGGCGCTGAAGATGATCCCAAACTCGCTATGCAAGACTTAGCAGGTAAGCACATCACTGAAAAGGATTGTGTGGTTTCCATCGCCGCCTCTGGGCGAACGCCTTACGCGCTTGGCGCATTGCAATATGCCAAACAAAAGCAAGCACTTACTATTTCGATAAGCAATAATCCTAATGGCATCATCAACTCGCTTGCCCAACATGTTATATGTGCACCCGTTGGGCCTGAGGTCGTCACTGGATCGACTCGGATGAAAGCCGGTACCTCACAAAAGTTGATTTTGAATATGATCAGTACCACTGTCATGGTCAAGCTGGGTAAGGTATATCAAAATCTCATGGTGGATGTTAATGCGAGCAATGCCAAACTCGTTGCTCGTGCCAAACGCATTGTAATGCAAGCCACTCAATGCAGTGAAGATGTGGCCAGTGAGGCACTCATCGCAGCCGATCACAGTGCTAAACTGGCCATTTTGATGGTGCATTCAGGATTAGAGAGCACGACGGCACGCACATTACTGG
This sequence comes from Glaciecola sp., assembly GCA_023268935.1. Classification (GTDB taxonomy): domain Bacteria; phylum Pseudomonadota; class Gammaproteobacteria; order Enterobacterales; family Alteromonadaceae; genus Opacimonas. The sequence continues at coordinate 54,501 of JALRKK010000067.1, read as the reverse complement.
ATGAGCATCATGGTTTTTTGCGCGCCGCACTTGAATCCCCCACCAATGAAGAGAAGGACTAGACCATGCTCATGCATTATGTGCGACTCATTATTTGGAGTTGCGCCTATTTGTTTTACTCGCATCTAGCTGTGGCTCAAGTTGGCCAAGATCAACTAGGAGCAGCGCAAATTAGTGAGTACTTACATCTATTAAAAAACAAAAAAGTCGGGCTCGTTGTAAATCAAACCGCAACCGTTGGTGAACAACACTTAGTTGATATTTTATTAGAAAAAGGGGTCGATGTTCGTGCAGTTTTTGCTCCTGAACATGGGTTTCGGGGGAATAAAGGTGCGGGAGAAACTATCCTAGACGGAGTGGATCCATCGACCCAATTGCCAATCGTATCGCTCTATGGCAAACAAAAAAAGCCAAGTGCAGCCATGCTAGAAGGCATCGACGTTATCATTTTTGATATCCAAGATGTCGGAGTGCGATTCTACACCTATATTTCTACGATGCACTATGTGATGGAAGCCGCTGCGGAGTTTGGTATCCCCATGATCATTCTCGACCGGCCCAATCCTAATATTGCGCACATTGCAGGGCCTATCCTTGATCTTGAACTTCAATCCTTTGTCGGCATGCACCCAATACCGGTTTTACATGGGTTAACTGTGGGTGAACTAGCCTTAATGATTAAAGGAGAACGTTGGATTGCCAATGCCGAAGCCTTGTCTCTAACGGTTGTGCCTGTCGCGCATTACAGTGCAGCGGATACGTATGAGTTACCGATCCCCCCGAGCCCTAACTTACCCAATGCTGCGGCGATTCAGTTTTATGCGTCTTTATGTTTGCTAGAGCCAACCATATTCAGTGTCGGCAGAGGGACTCCATTTCCTTTCCAAATGATTGGGCATCCTCGGATAATACTGTCGGACAACACCATTTCAATTACGCCGATATCGACTCCATACGCCGCGCCATATCCCAAATGGCAAGACCAAGCTATTCACGCAATGCTGATTAGACAAACGAACCCATTATTGAGCGGCTTTGATGTAAGTCTGATTCAACACGCCTTTACGCAAAGTAAGCTACACAATGACGCTTTTTTTACCTCTACTGATTTTTTTGACAAGCTTGCTGGTACGTCGGAGTTGCGCATGGCTCTTGGCAATCGAGACAAACTAAAGGCGCTTGAGCAAAAGTGGCAAATCGAGTTGAAAGCGTATAAGGTTAAAGCAGAAAAGTATTTTCTTTATGCAAGGGACGCTTCACCCTAATACTTTATTGCATAATCATCTTGTAAGGAAAACAATCACTGCTTGTTTGTACAGAGCGCTACAATGCTCAATCCACCGGAAGCGTTCCGGTTGGTATAAGCCCTTGCGTCAATATTTGACTCAACGATTTCAATGACGGACTGGTAAATGTTGTTTCGTCGACCCGATAATCATACAGTAAAAACGTCGCTAACGGTTGCGTCTGTGCCGTCAGTTGACGCACAACATAAGGTGCTCTGAGTCCAACGAGAATGGTTCGGTTTGCAAGCTCCTGATTTGTCAATAGTGAGGTCATATACTGCAGAACATCGGTTGCCGATGCTCGTTGAGCTGTGCGTTGACGCAATGCGACAACATCGTCCATGCCGCCCATTTCTACTGCTGATATTGCTGGTGATAACTCGCCTAAAATAATATAGTGATATTTGTCTAAGTCCCGCATAACTGGTAAGGATGCGTCCAACAATGTCGAAATACATTCAAGATTGACAATGCCTTGATCATAAAGCGCTTTTCTTAAACCGGCACACCGCAAATCATCGGGCATTACCGCGAATAGACTATCACCGGGTTTTAAAGTGACGGCTTGCGAACCAGGCAACGCCGTAACGCTAGCCATAGCGAGGTTATCCACTAACGTATCAATTCCCTTTTCAGGTATTTGCTGCGTAATCGCTGAATGCTTATTCCGTAGCATGCTAATTTTTTGTGTCGCAATACGGCTCAAAGACGCTTGCCAGGATGTCTCTTGCATCCGCTCGCTCAGTGCTTGTCGAGCTGCACGGAACCAACTATCAAAGGCAACGATGTCATCTGGGGTACGGATTGCAAAAGGCATTAACGCAATATCACTGCCAGCGGCAAAAGTATTCAAAAGTGCTTCATCTGAGGCAAAATGATCCGCAATACCCGCCATATCCAATGCATCAGAAATGATAATCCCATCAAAACCTAATTGCTCTCGCAACACATCATGAAGAATTTTTCGGGAAAAAGTGGCGGGTACAATGATGGACGCACCATCAAGCGTACTCAATTTCGTATCATCCAAGTTAGGAAATTGTATATGTGCAGTCATCACAAATGCAGGTTGCGCGTTTTTGATGACATGCGCGAAAGGCGCAATATCCTGTTGCATGATTTGTGATAAAGAATGCGTCACTTGAGGCAAACCTGTATGACTGTCAACTTGAGTATCACCGTGACCGGGAAAGTGCTTAATTGCGCTCAAAATCCCATTGTCTTGATACGTCTTAACCATACTGCTACCAAGTACAGCCACCATTTCTGGGTCACTGCCAAAAGCTCTGACATTAATCACTGGGTTTTCCGGGTTACTATTCACATCTAACACCGGTGCAAAGTTGACATTAATTCCGTGACTTAGCAATTTTTGAGCTTGAACCTCTGCTACGGCACGGGCAAAATTATCCTGACTGCTGGCATAAGTTGCGCCAAGTGCCATACTTCCAGAGAAAGCCGGTAAAACATGTTGCGGTAAACGTGCTACTCGACCGCCTTCTTGGTCCACAGCGATAAATAACGGCGGAGCCTCAATGTCTGACATACTCAACTGCAAATCTTGGGTCAACTTTATTAACTGTTGAGACGTGTGGATATTTTCTGCAAACAAAATCACCCCGCCAATTTGATATTTTTGTAACCATTCACGTAATTCTAATGGTAATTCCGTAACGGGTTCGCGACATTCGATACTTATGCCATCTTGACAAAAATACCGAATATCAAGCATGAGTTTTTGGCCTAGGCGAGGATCGGCTTGGACAGAAAAACACAACAATGTTATCGCGACATATAAACAATGCAGAAGTCTGTATACGCCTTGTGGTAGCATCATTAACACTCCCTAAGTCAAAAAGAAACATTTTGTAAAATTACATTTGATACCATATTTTATATCCAGCTGTACCCATTTTGCACAACAACTTATTCATTTTATCGAAATAACAACAAGAGAGTATCAGCCTCTGGTAAACTCCAATTAATACAATCGAACAAATTGTTGCCACCGCAGCCTCCCCTAGAAACATGGAGTTTTTGGTGATATCTTGGGTTTTATTGCATTTTTGATCAGCGGATTGCTGATGACATGATGATTAATTAGGAATTGGCTATGAAAAAAATAATATTGTGCCTCGCTCTCGTATTCACCTTACCAGTTTCGGCTAAATCTCAAATGGCAATTGCCGCCCCAGACAGCTATAGCTCAGATGTGGGCATGGCCATTATGGAGCGTGGCGGCAATGCTATTGATGCGGCTATTGCAGTACAGTTCGCGCTGGCTGTGACCTTACCCGAGGCTGGTAATATTGGCGGTGGCGGGTTCATGTTGATTCACACTCCGGAAGGAAATGATTTTATTGATTATCGTGAGATGGCACCGGCTGGGGCGCATCGTGATATGTACCTAGATGAAGCAGGTAATCCTCGGCGCCTACAAAGTCTCTATGATAGCCTTGCCTCTGGTGTCCCTGGAACCGTCGCAGGCATGTGGCTAGCCCACCAGCGCCATGGCTCATTGCCTTGGGCAGAGCTAGTCGAGCCTGCTGTACGTCTTGCTGAAGATGGCTTTATCGTGCACCCCAAACTCGCTCGTAATGTCGCACGTTTCATGGAACGCATGGAAAAGCGCGAATTGGATTTGAATTTCCCAGAGTATTTTGGGCATGTTAAAGCAGGTGAAAAATTTGTTCAACCCGAATTAGCACTCACGCTAAAACGCATTCGTGACTTGGGACCTGATGGGTTTTATAAAGGTGAGACCGCCAAAATAATTGCAGAATTTATGCGCAACAACAATGGGTTAATTACCGAAGCAGATCTCTCAAACTACGTGGCAATTGCTCGTGAACCAATTCAAACCCAATGGCGTGAGTATACATTATTAAGTGCCCCACCACCCAGTTCGGGCGGCATTGCTGTGACGCAATGGCTCAAAATGTATGATGTTCTTGCGCCACGAGTTTACAATGACGAAGGCAACTCCACGCCTTTGTATCCACATAACTCAGCTCCTTATGTGCATCTATTATCCGAAATTGGTAAACGCGTGTTTGCTGATCGCGCAGAATATTTAGGGGACCCAGATTTTTTTGATGTTCCCGTTGCAGAGTTGATTAAGGATGAATACATTGCAATGCGTGCCAGTGGCGTCAAACGCAATGGCATTTCGGATACCGCAAAAATGAAGCCAGGTTTACCCGAGAGTGAAGACACCACGCATTTCTCTATTATTGATGCGCAGGGTAATGCGGTTTCGAATACCACCACAATCAACTTAGGTTTTGGCAGTGGTATTGTAGTGGAAGGCGCCGGGTTTTTGTTAAACAACGAAATGGATGATTTTAGCGTTAAACCGGGAGTGCCCAATTTCTTTGGTGCTGTAGGTGGTGAGGCTAATGCGATTGCACCTAAAAAGCGCATGCTTTCCTCCATGACGCCATCGATTGTATTGGATGTCAATAACGCGGTGAAGGTGGTCACTGGTTCACCCGGCGGTACAACGATCATCAGCTCAGTCTATCAATCGATTTTGCACGTCTTGGAATACAAAATGAGTGCGCAAGAAGCGGTTGATGTACCTCGTTTTCATCATCAGCTGTTACCCAAAGACGACATTCGTCATCACCAAGGCATGGCCGAAGAAACCTTAGAAGCACTTAAAAAAATGGGTTACAACGTTCGAGAAAGTCGCTTTGGTGATATTCATTTGTTGGCAGTAACAGATGACGGTATCGATGCAGCATCAGAGACCAATGGCCGCGGCAAAGCGCAAGTGAAACCAGGCCCACAATAAGCAGTCGTTAATCTATAGATGTAAAGTATGGCGGTTATTCGTCGGTAGCGAATAACTGTTCCATGTCGGCAAACGCTTTGAACTCCAAAGCATTGCCAAATGGATCGGTAAAAAACATAGTATGTTGCTCACCCACTTGCCCGGCAAATCGAGTATAAGGCTCGAGCACAAAATCCACTTTGCCACGCACCTTTTCACATAACGCATGCCATTGCTCGACAGAGAGTACGACACCAAAGTGCGGCACGGGCACTGCATGACTGTCTACGCTGTTGTACTGGGGAGAAGATGGCATCTGCGCAACACAGTGCGTCACGAGCTGATGCCCAAAGAAGTTCCAATCAATCCATTGCTCGCTACTGCGCCCCATATCACAACCAAGAAGCTCACCATAAAACTGGCGAGCTTGCTCTAAATCAGTGACTGGTATCGCAAGATGAAATGGCTGGACCATGACGGATGTTATAGCAAACGAAGATTATGCGTCGTATGGGTCGCGCAAAACAATAGTTTCAACGCGATCAGGACCTGTTGATACGATATCAATTGGTACTTCACACAAATCTTCTAAACGTTTAATATAGTTACGAGCCGCTTGAGGCAACTCTTCAAACACTTTTACCCCAAAAGTATTTTCTGACCAACCTGGCATTTCTTCATAAACCGGCTCAATCAATTCATAACCGTCAGCTGCCATTGGTGGGACATTTGATACATTGCCGTCTTTGTCTTTATAGCCAACACAGATCGATAGAGTGTCTAAGCCATCTAATACGTCTAATTTGGTTAAACACAGCCCAGTGATTGAGTTGATTTGTACTGCACGACGCATGACAACCGCATCAAACCAACCGGTACGACGTTTACGGCCGGTTGTCGCACCAAACTCATGCCCTTTAACACCTAAGTGTTGACCTACATCGCAATCCAGTTCAGTTGGGAACGGGCCTGAACCAACACGTGTAGTATAGGCTTTGACAATCCCTAACACATAATCAAGATTAAGAGGACCAAAACCAGCGCCGGTTGCCACACCACCAACAGTAGTATTAGAAGAAGTTACGTATGGATACGTGCCGTGGTCGATATCAAGTAAAGTACCTTGGGCGCCTTCAAACATAATCTCTAAACCTTGCTTGTTAGCGTTATCTAATAGCTCAGTTACGTCGACAATCATAGGCTTGAGGATCTTGGCAAACTCCATCGCTTGCGCATAAACAGTATCAAAGTCAACTGGGTCAACTTTGTAATATTCAGTCAACATGAAGTTGTGATAGGTCAGGATCTCTTGCAGTTTGACCGCAAAATCTTCGGCATTGAATAAATCACCCACACGTAAACCACGACGTGATACTTTGTCTTCATACGCTGGACCAATGCCACGACCTGTCGTCCCAATGGCTTTTGCACCGCGGGCAATCTCGCGTGCTTGGTCTAAAGCGATGTGATAAGGCAAGATTAGCGGACACGCTTCAGAAATCTTTAAACGTTCTGCAACTGGCACGCCACGTTCGTTCAGCATTTGCATTTCAGTCAATAACGCTTCAGGGCTGAGGACTACACCATTACCAATCACACAAGTGACGTTATCGCGCAAAATACCCGATGGGATCAAATGCAAAACGGTTTTCTCACCGTCGATCACTAAGGTATGCCCCGCATTGTGGCCACCTTGATAACGGACAACATAGGTTGCACGCTCTGTTAATAAATCAACGATTTTACCTTTACCCTCATCACCCCATTGGGTTCCGAGCACGACGACGTTCTTTGCCATAACTCAATACTGTTTACTGTGTGTAAAAAAATAGGCGTGGATTTTACCACATTCGGGACAAAATTCACGCCTAAGTTAAATAGATTGTTATGACTTTTTGGTCTAATACAGCAGGCTGTACATTTTACGACGATACTCTGACTTTAACGGCTCTCCGTCAGGCAAGGCATTCACCATGTCTAGAAAGGTTTTTTTACCATCGCCAAAATTCATATCGCACTGGACGACACTGAACAGTAAAGCTAATGCTTCAGCTGATTGATGGGCAGAATGCAGTTGCACCGCTAAATCAATTTTGAGCTGAAGATCATCTGGTGACGCCTCGAGCGCAGCTTGCAACGCTTTAATTTCAGGTGACTCGGCTGCTTGTTCGGCGAGTTCTATTTTACCCTGTAAAACTTGATAATAGTTGTCTTGGTCAACCAAACCGACTGCCTCCAACAGCGTTTTCGCCAATTCGATTTGCCCCGTTTCAATGCAACAATCCGCATAGACGAAACGCGCTTGTACATTGTCTGCGTTTAATTCAAATGCTTGTTTCGCCAACGGCAAAGCTTGGCTATAGTCTGCCTCATGCACTAACTCGGCCACTTTTTGTAATAACTCATCTTCCGGCTTGGGCAGATGCTTTTCCAGTAATGCTTGTATACCGGCTTCATCTGACATCCCAGCAAAGCCATCAACAGGTTGGCCATCTTTCACTAACATCACTGTAGGTAGGCTCTGAATACCGAATTGCATCGCAATCTGCTGTTCGCTTTGACAGTTGATTTGAGCATAGACTAAATGCGACTCATAGCCCTGTATAGCCGTTGCTAGAAGCTGAGTCATTTGTACACATGCTTGATTTTCAGGCATGTAAAATTGCAACAAGATCCACTTTTCTTTACTGTCTTCTAAGATGACTTGCTGAAAATTCTCAAGGGTAATGGCCAGAGGGGTTTGCATAATAAAAATCCTAATTTTTCTTTCTTTTATTGGTTGGGGCAAAATTGCAAAACTCAAGTCTTGGCACAGCAATTCACTATTGGTAATATGCTTAAAAAAACAACATTCAATGCCTATGACCAAAAAGACTTTTTCAAGCTTTAAAGAGTTCTACCCTTATTACCTTGCAGAACATCGCAACCCACAATGTCGCATGTTACATTTTATTGGTTCGACTGGAGTACTGATATTGCTGTTCTATGTCTTGCTTACCCAGCAATGGGTGTTGGCATGGGGCTTACCTTTGATCGGCTATGGTTGCGCATGGCTTGGTCACTTATTGTTTGAAAAAAACAAACCGGCAACCTTTAAACATCCTTGGTACAGTTTTTTGGGAGATTGGATTATGTATGGTCAAATCTTGCGAGGTAAATTGTCCTTGTTCCGGTAACCCGACGCTAAGCCTGAAAGAGCTGATTTCTACCCATTTTTTTTGCTCGATAAAGATTTTTATCAGCTTCTTCCAAAATATGTCGATCCATTTTGTGTTGCGTAGGAATAGTTGATGCAACCCCTATACTCACGGTTAACTGACCTTGAATATCTGGATGCTCATGCCGAATATTTAAGTTCTCAATGTTCTCTCTGACTTTTTCTGCCACCATAATGGTTTCATCTAGCGTTGAGTCAGGCAAAATCATCACAAATTCTTCTCCCCCATACCGAGCAACAAAATCCATGGGGCGGTGCAATGACGCGCTAATGGTTTTAGCCACGAGTTGCAAACATCGGTCGCCTGCAGCGTGACCATAATGGTCGTTGTATTGTTTAAAGTAATCAATGTCCAACAACGCTACCGCAATCTCACGCGATTTTCGTTGAGCTACAGACCATACCTTGCTTAGCTCTTGTTCAAAATTGCGACGGTTGGGGATCGCTGTCAAACTATCCAACATCGCTAATTGTTCGAGTTGGTCGGTTTTGTGTTTAAGCAAAAGCTGATTGTTAACACGTGCTCGGATGAGGGCGGGAGAAAATGGTTTGCGAATGTAATCAATGGCACCGAGTTCAAGCCCATGTAATTCATCTAAATCCGTATCTCGTGCAGTGATAAAAACTACTGGAACATGCCGAGTGACAGAATTGCGCTTAAGCATTTTACACACTTCATATCCAGAAATATCTGGTAAGCCAATGTCGAGTAAGATCAAGTCTGGCATTTGCTCCTGTGTGATTCGCAATGCATTTAATCCGGTTGTAGCAACATTAATCCGATGCGTTTTAAACAAAGCATTTGCAATGATTTGAACATTAATAGGGTCATCGTCTACTACCAAGATATTACTGTCTATCGGCATAATCGAATACTTGTAAGCACATTATGATAAAAGTATAGTTAGATGTTCCTGAAATGCCACTGCTCACAACTTATAACGAATTTTCCGCAAACTCCGCTAGTCGACTTCTTACAACGCCATCCAGCATTATCGTAGAGGAGCCAGAAAAATGTTTAAATTTTTCTACTAAATAAGTTAATCCGGATGTCACGGCAGACAAATAATTACTGTCGATCTGTGCTAAGTTACCGCCAACAATCAATTTGGTGCCTTCCCCACAACGAGTGATGATTGTTTTGAGTTGTGACGCGGTAAGGTTTTGTGATTCATCCAAAATAACAATGGCATTTTGAATACTTCTACCGCGCATAAAATTAACGGATTTAAACTGAATGTTGGCTTTTTCCATAATATAGGATAGCGAACCCGATGTATTGACATCCTGATGATGCAAGGCTTCTAAAGAATCAGTAATCGCAGAGAGCCAAGGTGCCATTTTTTCTTCTTCCGTGCCGGGTAAAAACCCAATCGATTCAGCAATCTCAGGTGTAGAACGCGTTACAATAATTTTGTCATACATGTTTTTTTCAACAACCATTTCGAGTGCTGCTGCCAATGCCAAAACAGTTTTCCCAGAACCAGCAGGTCCGGTCAAAATGACCAAATCGATATGTGGATCCAACAATGCGTGTAACGCCATAGCTTGTGGCATATTTTTCGGGTGGATCCCCCATGCTTGACGGGACATCAAACGCTCTACACCTAGGTCAAGTAGTTCTGCATGGGTCTCATCGATTGCTTCAACTACCCCACAAAATTCACTCGCCTCATCGACAATAAATGCATTGATGTACAACTCTGGGAGTTGTGACAGGGCAATCCGATGAATCGTATCTCGCCCCTCAGTATGACTCTCAACGTCGCTCACAGTATCCCAAAAGCGCCCATTCACTTTAATATAACCTTTGGATAAATACTTAATATCATCAATCAATTGGTCAGTACGGTAATCCTCGACATACTTCATCCCTGCCCCTTTGGCTTTCAGACGCATATTAATGTCCTTGGTAACCAAGATAACTTCGCGCTGAGGATGAGTAGTTTGCATATCTAAAGCAACATTAATGATTCGGTTATCATTTTCATTACTGGTAAATACCTGTTTGTTGGCTTCCATCAATAGGTCAGTATAAATAGACAGATGGCCAGTAGGTCCATGCTCTTTAGAACCCTGTCCTGCCAAGCTGACACCTGCAGTCATTTGCTCAGGAGCCGCATTTGCCAAAATATTCTCCATTGCACGAATCGCTACCCGTGCATCTCTGGCAACATCTTTTTTACTGTCTTTGATATGGTCAAGTTCTTCTAAAACCGTCATAGGGATCATGACGTCATGTTCTTGGAAAGATAAAAATGCGAGTGGTTCATGCAGTAATATATTAGTGTCTAATACATAAATCTTGGTAGCGTCTTTTGACATCCGTGACTCCTCAACTTAGATTCAAATTCAACACTACTGCAAGTTTGACCAAAACGCACGTTTTTTTGTGAAGGTCCACGTTCAATGTCATAATAAGTGCATAAGAAAGATTTGGTTTTGAAATATGTATGTGACTGGACAACGTTGGCTTAATAGCCAACAACCCGAGCTAGGATTAGGCTTAGTAACCGAAGTACAAGGGCGCCAAGTCGCTTTGTATTTTCCTCTTGTCGATAGCGACGCGCGCTATGCCAGCGAATCAGCTCCTTTGTTGCGTTTCACCTTAGAAGTCGGTGAATTTGCTCAAGACATCAATAACCATACCTTTGAGGTCATAAGCTTTTACGAAGACAATGGGCTGATGAGCTATGAGGTGGAATACCCAAACGGTGCGCGTACCACTATCTTTGAAACCCAACTCGCGCATCACTTACAAATCAATCAACCTGAAAAACGCCTATTCAATGGCCAGTTCAATCATACCGCTTGGTTTGATATGCGTCATCAGACCTACCAAGCACAATACAAACACAATACTCATCCTGGGATAGGCCTATTGGGTGCACGGATGACGCCACTGGAGCATCAAGTTAATATTGTACAGCAAATAGGCCAGCGTTTTGCCCCAAGAGTACTACTTGCTGATGAAGTGGGCTTGGGTAAAACCATCGAAGCGGCGATGATTTTGCATAAACAAATCTTGCTTGGTCGCTGCCAACGAGCTTTGATCATCGTCCCTGAATCATTGCAACACCAATGGCTGGTTGAATTGCATCGCCGCATCAATATGATGTTCTCTTTGTTCGATGAAGAACGCCTTGAAGCATTGAGCGATGAAAATGACAATCCATGGCTAAGTGCACAGTGGGTCATTACCAATGTTAGTACCTTACAAGCCCAACCTCAGGCTCTGCAACAACTGTGTGAAACGCCTTGGGATTGCCTAATTGTCGACGAGGCACACCACCTCACCGAGCAAGGCTCTCACAATAGCGAATACGAGGCAATTGCCAAACTATGTAAACTTATTCCAAGTGTGTTATTACTCACTGCTACTCCTGATCAGCAAGGTAGCGACGCCCATTTTGCACAATTACAGTTACTTGATCCAAATCGGTTTACCAGTGCAGAGCAATTTCATTCTGAACAGGCTAGCTATCAAGCCCTTGCGGATTTAAGTAATGCCTTATTGTCTTGCACTCAGTTGGAACACGATTTAATTGCCCGTTGTCATGAGTTTTTACCCGAATTAAGCATTTCAGATATTGCTGACAAAAGTGTCTTCCAATTAATTCAAGAGCTCATCGATCGGCACGGTACCGGCAGACTATTTTATCGCAACACGCGCAAGGCCATTGGCCATGCTAATGATCGGCAGGTGATTCCGCACCCACTAGATTGCCCTGAAGGATACACGACAACCAAAGACAGAGTAATTGCCCACATTCATGAAGATAGCGATTGGGTAAAAGATTGGCTTGAACAGGATCCAAAGGTCAATTGGCTTTTGGAATTTTTACAAAATGCTCGAGGTAAAACGCTTTTAATCTGTCGTACCGCTCGAGTCGTTCTTGAATTAGCAGAACACATCCGTATCAAGAGAGGTATTTCATTACCTGTATTTCATGAACAAATGAGTATTAGTGAGCGGGATCGAGCGGCGCATTTCTTCGCTGATGACGAAGATGGCGCCCCCATGCTATTGTGTTCAGAAATTGGCTCAGAAGGTCGAAATTTCCAGTTTTGTCAGCAACTTATTTTATTTGACCTCCCACTTAATCCCGATTTGTTAGAACAACGCATTGGGCGCCTGGATCGCATCGGGCAAACCAGTCAGGTCGATATTATAGTGCCTTTTCATCGCAATAGTGCGCAAGAACGCCTTTTCCGATTTTTTGATGTCGGTCTGAATGCGTTTAACCAAACCTGTACTGTCGGAAATGAAGTGTTAACGGAACTCGGGCAACCTTTGACTAAGCTGATCCAAGATCCTGACTTTGATGCTGAATTACCGAATATTGCCTCACTCACCAAAAGCTTAGTTTCGGCTCAAGAGCAAGGCAGAAATAAACTACTCGAAATCAATGCCAAAGGTTTTGCCCAACATGCAGACGTTATCGCCGCACTTGATGATGAAGCTGAAGGTGAAGAGGTTTATCAGTTTTTAAACTCTATGGCAGATGTGGTTGGTTTTAAATTTATCATCAATGACCACGTGAGCTATGTCATGCAACCCACAGAAGATTTGTTATACCCATTACAAACCTTGCCAGATGAAGGTATGACGGTAACATTTTCAAGACGCGTAGCCACCGCTAGAGAAGATTATCATTTTATCAGTTTTGAACATCCCTTCGTGCGTGAACTAATGGCTACATTACTCAGTGATAACACAGGGAAAGCCAGCATCGGGCTATTTTCAGATAGTGATAAACCGGTTGGGGCGTTTATTGTGCAATGTCAATTCGTGATTCAAGCAGCATCTCAAGCTGAGCACAATCCCTATTTGACACCGCAAAGTTTTGTTGTGAGCTGTGATCATGCAAATCAAATCTTCAATGGTACTGTTGAGTCGATACACAGGGTCAAAAAAATCGTCGCAGTAAAACTGATCACCGCCTTGGCAGCTCAAATTAAACAAGCCATAAGAACGTGTGAAAACAATGCCACAGAACAAGCAGTACACATCAAGGATAACGCTCTCAAACACGTGCAATTAACACTTGGGGGCGAGTTGGAACGCTTGCACTATTTGCAACACATCAACCCTGCCGTAAGACCTGAAGAAATCAGTATATTAGAGGCCCAGTTGCGCGAAGCATGCTGGCAAATCGAAAACGCACCAGTCAACCTTGACTCGATACGTGTCCTTGTCAATAACCCACAATAACGAGTTTGATACAATGGCTTTTTTTAACTACCAACCGCCGATGGTCCCCTATCTGAAGATCATCTATCAAGACGATGATATTTTGGTTGTTGATAAACCGGCATGGATTTTATCGGTACGTGGGCGTGGTGATGCACATCAAGACAGCATCCAAAAACGTGTCAATACCGTCTTCCCGCAAGCGTATATCGTTCATCGGTTGGATATGGCAACCTCTGGGCTAATGGTGCTTGCTATGCACAAAACAGCCAGCACCAACCTAGGTAAACAGTTCGCCGAAAGAAAAACTCATAAAATATATTACGCACGGGTTTTAGGTCATCCCATTAAAGATGAAGGGGTATGTGATGCGCCTTTAATTGTAGATTGGCCGAATCGTCCTAAGCAAAAAATTTGTTACCAAACTGGTAAAGCCTCGCTTACTCACTACCGTGTGATCAGTCGTGATGATAAAACCAGTTTAGTACGGCTTGAACCCAAAACAGGTCGTTCGCATCAGTTACGAGTTCACATGCTCAGTTTGGGACATCCGATTTTGGGCGATAGGCTGTATTCATCTGAAGCCAGCCGTATCGGGATTAAAACAATGCACCTGCATGCAGGTGAGTTAGGACTCACTCATCCTAAAACGCATCAGTGGATAGAATTCACATCCGAACATTGCTTTAGTGATGAACCTGCAAACGTTCAATCAATTGTGTGTTAGAGAGCTTATTGAAAGACAATTTCTAATAGACGTCCATTTACTTCATCAGTTACCACAAAAACTTGCTCATTTTGAACCACTACATCGCGGATACGAGCGTTTAGGTCTTTGAGTAATTGATGCTCAGCAACCACCTTACCGTCTTTGAGTTCAACATAATTTAGGTAGCGAAACTTTAAAGAGCCCATCAGTAAATCATCTTTATAAAAAGCCATTCCACTTGGAGCAATGGAAGGAACATAATAATGTAAGGGCTGCTCTAAACCTTCTTGCTTGGTCTTATCAGTAATCGGCGTACCGTTATAGTTGACGCCATAGGTGATAGTTGGCCAGCCATAATTAGCCCCTGCTTGTAAAATATTGATCTCATCTCCGCCTTTCGGTCCATGCTCATGAGCCCACATTTGTAAGTACTTACTGTGCCATGCCATACCCTGGATATTACGGTGACCAATTGAGAATACTTCAGGTACAACAGTATCTAGATAAGGGTTCTGCGGATGGGGTTTGCCATCTTTTGTGACTCTTAATACTTTACCGTAATGATTATCTAATGCTTGGGTTTTTTCCATACCAACCCAGCGATCACCTAATCCAACATACAAAGAGTCATCTTCTGCAAAAGCAAGACGACAACCAAAATGGAAACCAGACTTATCTTTTGGCTGAGCAATCACAATAGGTTTCACATTTACCCATTGTGCTCCCTTCAACTGTCCTTTATAAACTTCTGAGGATGTCGCACCCGAGGCATCCGCAATCACTAAACAAGCGTAAAACGTTTGGTTTTTTACAAAATCGGGATCCAAGGCGATACCTAATGCGCCACCTTGGCGCTCTGCAGTGATCTCAGGCACACCTGTCAAACGCATTTTCGCCCCATCTCGATCGACTAAGGTAATGTAACCAGGACGTTCTGTGACTAAAAACCGTCCATCAGGTAAAGGCGCAACGCCCCAAGGATGTTCCAATCCATCAGTTATGGTTTTTGTGGTAACTTCTGGTGCAGCCACTGTGAGCCCACTCATTAATAAACACAAAAAAGAAATGAATCGCATCGTTTATCCGTCCTAACTTAGTATTATGATTCTTATACGTTTTACAATACGACTGAGTTTACATTCTCACTACTGGAACCAAAATTGTTTGAGCAGGATGCTGTGCAAACTTCAAGGTCATTTCAAGCGATTTGCCTTCACTCAATTCAGTTGCTAATCCCATCAACATGATGTGTTTTCCACCTGGACGTAGCTGAAGTTGAGATTTTGCAGGAATAATGACCCCGTCTTCTAGTTCAAACATCTGCATCATTTCTCCATCCATACGCATGTCATGGATTTCTACCTTCATTGCGATATCTTCACTAACAGATACTGACGTTAAATGCACATCATCTTCAGTGTTATTGTTGATAGTGACATACGCAGCTCCAGTTGTTGCGCCCGAAAATGCGGCTCGAATTCGTGCATCAGAGAGGGTAAGTCCTTCAGGCAGTGTCGACATATCCACAACGGCTGTTGCTTGTTGAGCATGATGTTGCGGTGAAGGCTGCGCGTGAGAATGTGATTCTTGATGAGGTGAACAGGCGGCTGCCAATGTGACAACCAACAGTATACTTATAGAGCATAGCAATCTTGACATATTATTTCCCTTATTAGTGAACGACTTAACTTACGAACCTCAACGACTCAGATTACTTTAATAGCAGTAATTGAGCCTGTGGGCCAAGTTCAGGAAAATATTCTGAAGGAAACTGACCGTTCAAGTCTAGTAATTTTTGCCCCAAGTCGGCATACGAATCAGCATTAATATTAATATGTCCCATTTTGCGCTTTGCTCGCACTGCTTTGCCATACCAATGCTGATGTGCATCTTCCATCTCTAATGCAGCTGCACCAAGATTGTCGCAACCAATGATGTTTATCATGGCGCTCATCGCCCTTGCTTGAGTCGAACCTAGTGGTAAGTTACACACTGCACGCAAATGATTTTCAAACTGGCAGGTATGCGCTCCATGCATGGACCAATGCCCTGAATTATGAACTCGTGGTGCGAGTTCATTCACCAATAGTGTGTCCCCCTCCTGGAATAACTCCACTGCCAGCACACCGACATAATCCAATTCGTTGGCAATTTTAGTAAAGATGGACAGCGCTTGTTCAGCAAGCTCATCCGTGTACTCAGGAGCAGGTGCGATGGATAGGTGCAACTGGCCTTGGTAGTGCATGTTTTCAGATAAAGGATAGACCACCACATCACCTGAGGCGTTTCGCGCTCCAATCAAAGAAAGTTCACGAGAAAAATCGGACATGCGTTCCGCAATAATTGGCACAGACTGGAGATCCAATTGAGCAAATTTTGGGGTAAGTAATGGCAAATCCGCTGCAGAGTTGGCACGCCACTGTCCATATCCATCATAACCATCGCGTGAGGCTTTAAAAATAATTCGCTCACCCAAACGAGATTCGATTCCGTCAAGCTGTTTTACATCTGTGATAACTTCATAAGTACAGTTCGCAATATTTAATTTGTCGAGCAATGCTTTTTCTCTGACTCGGTCAGCTCCGATTAAAATAGCGGGCATATTCGGAGCAAGCTTCCCAGATGCACTGGCTTGTACTAACAAATCTTCTGGCACATGTTCAAATTCAACCGTCAACACATCCGCATCGGCAATACATTGCTCTAAATCAGTGCCCAACACGGCCTTACTGACTGGGTGGACAACTGCTTTAGTCGCGACATCTACGGCCTTGACATCTATTGATAAAGGCGCACCGGCAAGATACATCATCCGCGCCAATTGACCTGAGCCGTATACTAGAACCTGCATGCTGTTATAGCTCCAGTTGCCCGTTGGCGAGTACGGTCTCGGTTTGTTGCTGTCTAAAGTCAATAATGGCTTGTCTTACTGCGGTGTTGTTCAATGCAATGACTTGCGCAGCGAGTAATCCGGCATTAGCAGCGCCGGCTTCACCAATCGCAAGCGTACCTACAGCAACGCCTTTCGGCATCTGTACAATTGAGAGTAAGGAATCCACACCATTTAATTGGCTAGAACGTACCGGGCAACCGAACACTGGAAGATGCGTGTGTGCCGCGATCATTCCAGGTAAGTGTGCAGCGCCACCCGCACCCGCAATGATGACTTGATAACCTTCCGCTTCTGCGGTTTTAGCAAATTCAGTTAATAATTCAGGAGTGCGATGAGCCGAAACAACTTGTGCTTTATACGATACGCCAAAGGACTCGAGCATTTCTGCGGCTTTCTGCATGGTGGGCCAATCTGAAGTAGAACCCATAACAATAGCAACTTGTGCCATATCTTATCTCTTATTGAGTTACCACTGAACACAACAATGGTAATGTTTGAAAGCAGGTCATTTTATCAAGAATAAAGAGGGAATTGAAATATTTGTCACGAAAAATCCCAATTTGATTAAAAAAAGAGGAGTGTTTAAGAAATATACTATTTACTTTTATGATGGTTGCAATAATAATGAATTATATGAATAACGTAACCTTTAGATTACTCGAAGTGTTTAAGTGTGTAGTTGAAAGTGGTTCTATTACCGCAGCATCAACCGCAATGTCATTATCGCAACCAACTGTTTCTCTGCAACTGAAGAAACTTAGTGAGATTTATGGCATAACACTACTCGAGACTCACCATGGTTCAATCGCGCTCACCGATGCAGGTCGCGCGGTCTATCAGTGTGCCACTTCCGTAATGGAATCACAGCGCAGTTTACAGAACCATATTCATGCATTAAAAGGCCAAAAAGCTGGCACCTTTAAGGTCGCAGTGGTATCTACTGCAAAATACCTTGTGCCACAAATACTCAAGACTTTCTGCAAAGAATATCCTGACGTTTATGTTCAAGTAAAAGTCGGAAATTCATCACAAATTGAAGCCAGAATGAGTGAACAGCAAGATGATCTGTACATCGTTGCCAATGTTCCTGAGAACTTGGAAGTTGAGGTAACGCCATTTATGCAAAACCGGTTGAAAGTGGTTGCATCGCCAGAATACAGTGGCCCTAATCACTGCCACCTTTCAGCATTAGCTGAACAAACATTTTTGTTGCGTGAAGAAGGTTCAAATACCTTTACCACGTTCAATCGATATTGCGAACAAAACAACGTCCTTTTAAAAGACGTGTTGGTTATCGAAAGCAATGAAGCGATTCAACTCGCTGTGCATTCTGGTATTGGTATTTCGGTGCTCTCAGAACACACCATTGCCCAAACTGACAAACATCGAGTTCAGGAACTCAACATCATTGATTTTCCTCTTGTCAGTCACTGGCATGCAGTTTCAGTTATGAATCGCCCATCTAATGGGGTATTAACCGCTTTTAAATCTCACCTGCAAATTGTTGGACAACAGCAAAACATTTTTATTTAACTTATTTACACAACCAAAAAGCCCCTCATAATGAGGGGCTTTTTGGTTTTTGTGGTTATGCAATAAATCACTTAACCTTTTTGACGCTTCATGGCCTCAAAAAACTCATCATTTGTTTTGGTCATCGCTAAGCGGCCAATAAGGAATTCCATCGCATCGATTTCCGTCATTTCATGGACGATTTTTCTCAAGATCCACATTTTTTGCAGTTCTTCTTGAGAGGTTAGTAGTTCTTCACGACGAGTACCAGAACGGTTGAAATCAATTGCCGGGAAGACTCGCTTCTCAGCGATTTTACGGTTCAGGTGTAATTCCATATTACCCGTACCTTTAAATTCTTCGTAAATCACTTCATCCATCTTAGAGCCGGTATCGATCAATGCCGTTGCAATAATAGTCAAGCTCCCACCCTCTTCGACGTTACGAGCAGCACCAAAGAAACGCTTTGGTTTGTGTAATGCATTCGCATCCACACCACCCGTTAAGACTTTACCTGATGAAGGAATTACTGTGTTGTAAGCACGAGCAAGGCGAGTAATCGAGTCTAATAAAATAACTACGTCTTTTTTGTGCTCGACTAAGCGCTTGGCTTTTTCGATAACCATTTCAGCCACTTGCACATGGCGGTTCGCGGGCTCATCAAACGTGGATGCCACCACTTCACCTTGTACCAGGCGTTGCATCTCGGTAACCTCTTCCGGTCGTTCATCAATTAATAGTACCATTAAGGTGCACTCAGGATGATTGGCCGCGATAGATTGCGCGATATTTTGAAGTAAAAGGGTTTTACCCGCTTTAGGTGGCGCAACAATCAGACCACGTTGACCTTTACCTGTCGGCGATGCTAAATCTAATACTCGTGCAGTAATGTCTTCGGTACTACCGTTACCACGCTCCATGGTCAAACGCTCATTAGCATGCAGCGGCGTCAAATTTTCGAACAAAATCTTATTGCGCGAGTTTTCAGGCTTGTCATAGTTGACTTCGCGAATTTTGAGCAATGCAAAATAACGCTCACTGTCTTTTGGAGGGCGGATTTTGCCAGAAATGGTATCACCGGTTCGCAAGTTAAAACGACGAATTTGACTAGGCGAAACATAAATATCGTCAGGGCCTGCTAGATACGAAGAGTCAGCCGAGCGCAAAAATCCAAAACCATCTTGCAGTATCTCTAATACCCCATCACCGAAAATATCTTCTCCGCTTTTTGCATGCGTCTTAAGGATTGAAAAGATAATGTCTTGTTTGCGCGCTCGCGCCATGTTTTCAATGCCCATTTCTTCGGCAAGGGCAACAAGGGTACTGATGGGTTTGTTTTTTAATTCGGTAAGATTCATAGTTGAATAGGTCTGCAAGTAGGTTAGCTATTAAGCTTGAAAGTATTTATGGTTAAGAACAGGGAATAGTACAGTACAGGCGTTGAAGGATGTAACTGTGTAACTCTTGCTTGAGTTATAAAATAAACTTAACACTTAATTTATGTGTGTACAAGTATTTTGTAGTACAAATGCAAAACCCCTCGATGCACGAGGGGTTTGACTGAACTTTACAGAACTAAGACATTAAATATGTTCTGCTAAAAACTCTTCTAATTGAGTTTTAGATAATGCGCCAACCTTAGTTCCTGCAACGCTACCGCCTTTGAATAACAACAGGGTTGGAATACCGCGAATGCCATATTTAGGTGGTGTTTCACTGTTTTCATCGACATTGAGTTTTGCGACTGTGACTTTACCGTCGTAACTTTCAGCAATTTCAGATAAAATAGGGGCAATCATTTTACAAGGGCCACACCATTCAGCCCAAAAATCAACTAGGACTGGGCCTTCAGCATTAATAACATCTGCTTCGAACTTATCATCAGACAATGTGATAATTTTGTCGCTCATTCTTTTCTCCAATGTAGATGAACTAATAATTGTTCACCATAGTTTTATAAGAATCTGATTATAATGCAAGGTCAAAAACATAATAAATTATGCAAAAAACTCACTTAACAGATACTCGATTTCAAGATTTACCAATCAATACTAAGGTACAAAGTGCTTTAAATAAAGCTAATTTTGAACACTGTACACCGATTCAGGCGATGGCACTGCCCCCGTTGTTAGCAGGCAATGACGTTGCAGGTCAAGCACAAACAGGAACGGGCAAAACCATTGCTTTTTTAGTCGCAACCTACCATAAATTGCTCGAAAAAGAGACAACTCATGGCAAGCCTAGAGCAATCATCATGGCTCCAACTCGTGAGTTAGCCGTCCAAATACACAATGATGCTAAAGTGCTTAGCCAAGAAACTAGCTTATCTTGTGGCTTAATATATGGTGGCGAAGGATACGAAAATCAACGTCAACAATTACAAAACGGTGTTGATATCATTATTGGGACGACTGGTCGGATTATCGATTTTTACAAGCAAGGGGCTTTCAGTTTAGAGCATATCGAAGTTGCCGTTCTCGATGAAGCAGATCGTATGTTCGACCTGGGCTTTATTAAAGATATTCGCTTTTTGTTTCGCCGTATGCCAAACCCCTCTCAACGCTTGAGTATGTTGTTTTCAGCAACCTTAAGTTTTCGTGTTCAAGAGCTCGCATATGAGCATATGAACACCCCCACTCATGTTGAAATTGCACCAGAACAAAAAACCGGTGAACGTATTCAAGAAGAGTTGTTCTATCCGTCAGGCCAGGACAAAATGCGCTTGCTGTTGACGTTGATCGAAGATGAATGGCCAGATCGTGCTGTCGTCTTTGCCAACACCAAACACGAGTGTGAAAATGTCACCGCTTGGCTCAAAGCAGATGGGCACAGAGTAGGTTTGCTTAGTGGTGATGTGCCGCAAAAGAAACGCTTACAAATACTGCAACAATTTACTCAAGGGCATTTGGACTTTTTAGTCGCCACCGATGTTGCGGCACGTGGACTTCATATAGACAAAGTGTCCCATGTCTTTAACTATGATTTACCTGATGATGCGGAAGATTACGTGCATCGCATTGGTCGTACAGGTCGTGCTGGAGAGACTGGACACGCCATTAGTTTTGCCTGTGAAAAATACGCCTTGAATTTACCCGCAATAGAGGAGTATATTGAGCACCAAATACCAGTTAGTGAATATGATGCTGAAATGCTTTTAACGGACATAAAAGCACCCAAACCAACCACAAGGAAGCGACATGGAAAGCCAAATCATCGCAAACCAAGGGCTAACAAATAACCCTTCAAAAAATAAAAAAAAGCTTATGCGACATCAAGATTTGACCACATTACAACCTCAAGGTGAATACTTCGCAGCCGTTGATATGGGTTCGAATAGCTTTCATCTTGTGGTGGTCCACGTGGTAAACGGCAATGTGCAAATCGTTTCCAAAGTAAAACAAAAAGTCCAACTCGCTGCAGGGCTCAATGCCCAGAATATGTTGTCAGAAGAGTCTATGCAACGCGGATGGAACTGTTTATATACCTTTGCAGACCGCTTAAAAGACATTCCTGCGCAAAACATAAAAATCGTCGCAACCGCCACCTTGCGTTTGGCTAATAATGCACAACAGTTTGTGGTTCAAGCTGAGCAGATCCTCGAACACAAAATCAACGTTATCTCTGGGCTTGAAGAGGCTGAAGAAATCTATCGCGGGGTAGCATTTACCTCTGCGACCAAGGGTAACACTTTGGTCATTGATATTGGTGGAGCAAGTACTGAGGTGATCCTTGGCCGAGATACGGTTCCCATTCATTTACACAGCTTCGACATGGGTTGTGTCACTTTCACTGAACGTTATTTTGCTCATGGTGAAATCAGTGCTAAGGCGTTCACACAAGCTATCGATTCAGCAAAAAAAATCCTTCAGCCACATCTAGCATCCTTTAAATGTTTTGATTTTGACTTGTGTTTAGGGGCATCTGGTACTCCACAAGCCATCGTCGAGATATTACAAGGACAAGGCAATAAAGATGCAATTCGCCTTAGCTATTTAGATGAACTAAGGCGTCAGTGTACAGCATATAACCATCTAGATGAGCTAGAAATTACCGGTTTAGCTGAGTCAAGACAAGCTATTTTTCCCAGTGGCCTAGCCATTTTGATCGCCTTATTTGAAAGCTTGGATATTGACTCAATGAATCTAGCAGGTGGGGCTCTTCGAGAAGGGCTGATTTACGGAATGCTCGAAGACCAACCTTTAGATGATCGCCGCAATCAAACCATAACACGTTGCGTCAAACAATTTCATATTCAACCATTACAAGCACAACAAGTTACTCATACCGCCCTTGGCTTATATCAACAGTTTTGTGAACAAAGTAATATCTGCTCCCTCGACAGCCGAACCTTGTTGTATACCGCTGCCATGTTACATGAGATTGGCCTGCACATCGGCTATAAAAACCAACAAGTGCATGCTCAATATATCTTAATGCACCATGAATTAGCCGGATTCACCAAGTTACAAAAAGAATGCATCGCCGCAATCATTGGCAATCACAAAGGCGATGTTAACCTTGTCTGTAGCGATGGTTTTCCGGCGAGTTTGAGTAAAGACATATTGGCAATGATCAGAATCTTACGGCTTGCGACCATATTACATATAAAACGCAACCATGCCCCGAGTTTACTCCACGATGCCAACATCAGATTGGCCATACAAGACGATAGCTGGACCATTCAGATTGACCAAATGTGGTTAAACAACAACAAACTTGTGCAAGCTGAACTAGCTAACGAAGCTTGGTTACAACACAAAGCGAAATGGCATTTGACTATTGAAAGCATTGAAATCGCAGCGGTGTAATAACCCTAATTTTGTAATATCTCTGCGGCTTGGGCTGCAAAATACGTTAATATTCCATCCGCTCCAGCGCGCTTAAAACAAAGCAGTGATTCAAGAATGACTGCTTCACGTTGCAACCAGCCTTGAGTAAAAGCAGCTTGGTGCATGGCGTATTCACCACTCACCTGATAGGCAAAGGTGGGCACTTTGAATTCGTCTTTTACGCGACGAACGATGTCTAAATATGGCATTCCCGGTTTGACCATGACCATATCCGCGCCCTCTTGCAAATCCAACGCGATTTCTTTCAAAGCTTCATCTGAATTAGCCGGATCCATTTGATAAGTGAATTTGTTCCCACCCTTTAGATTGCTAGCTGAGCCGACCGCATCACGAAACGGTCCATAATAGCTAGACGCATATTTGGCAGAATAAGCCATAATATTGGTGTGAATAAAACGTTCAGCTTCTAGGGCATCGCGGATCGCCCCAATTCGCCCATCCATCATATCGGAAGGCGCTACGACATCGGCCCCGGCTCGGGCATGAGATAGCGCTTGCTTAACCAAAATCTCGGTTGTTTCATCATTTAACACATAACCCGAATCATCAATAATTCCGTCTTGCCCATGGGTAGTGAACGGATCTAATGCTACATCGGTAATGACCAAAAGATCTGGAAATTGAGCCTTAATGGCCCGAACTGCACGTTGGGCAAGGCCATCGGCAGCAAACGCTGCTGCGGCATCCAATGATTTAGCTGACAAAGGCGTAACTGGAAACAAAGCAATCGCAGGAATACCTAGTGCCACCACATCGGCAAGGCGAACTAACAATGTATCTATAGAATAACGATACACATCCGGCATTGACGTAATTGGCTCAATTTCACCTTCCCCTTCTCTGACAAACATGGGATAGATAAAATCACTTACCGACAAACGGTGTTCTTGCACTAGCGCTCTGATATTGTCATTTAATCGCAAACGACGTGGACGCGAGCTGGGGAAGGTCAATTTTACTGCCATGAACTATTTAACTCGCTTGACTCTTGCCGTCCGGTTCGAAGCCTCAGAAGTTAAAATAAAACTGCCAAAGACTCCTTCTTCGATTTCAATGCGGTCACCCACTTCGATTTTAATCCGACTGACTTCGGTTTGGCGCCACATTTGGCCGTTATTGAGTGTTACTGTAAAATAATCGTTACGATCGTATGTCAACGCAGCGACTGAGGCTAACAAAGTGTCTTTGACGATTTCGACGCGACCAAAATCCTCCACTCTATTATTTGGTTCAAACGGTAAATCCGCTGTATTTGCAGGGCTTGTTGGCATTGCTGAGGTCGCAGGTGGTGCTTGGGTTGCTAAATTAGCAGGGGCACTGGGCGTTACTCGAGCTCGTGGCAGAACGTCATCTGAATAATCTTGTAGACGCGAAGCAATTCCATCAAAACATACTAATCGTTGTAAGCTATTTTGGGTTTGTGCGCATTGTTTTACTGCTTCCGCAACGGATTGGTCAGCATAAACTGATTGTGGTAAAACAAGAGTTGACCATGCAATGGTCATTAGAATAATTGGTTTGCGTAACATAAGCTGCTCTTTCACTTTTTTCTAGTCTGAAAATGTTATTATTATCGTATCTCAAGCGTCTTGGGTGTCGCTTGTATCTGACGCCTTTCGAGTATAGATGCTACCAACAATAATGCCTAATTCATAGAGTAACCACATGGGTACGGCCAATAAAGTTTGCGAAATAACATCCGGTGGCGTCATCAACATACCGATCACAAATGCACCTACAATCACATAGGCACGTTTGGCTCGAAGATTTTCCGATGTTGTAGCGCCGGTCCACAGCATGACAATAATCACAATTGGGATTTCAAACGACACACCAAACGCAAACAAAATTTTGAGAACAAAGTTAAGATAACTACTGATATCGGTGCTAATGACGACACCTTCCGGTGCCACTGAACTAAAAAAGGCAAAGGCCAAAGGAAATACAACATAGTATGCGAAAGCCATTCCGCCATAAAATAAAAGTGTGGAGGTAAGCAGTAAAGGTGCGACGAGTCGCTTTTCGTTACGGTAAAGTCCCGGTGCAATAAACGCCCATAACTGGTAAAGAATATATGGGATTGCAATAAAAAAACTCACTACAATAGTCAGTTTAAACGGTGCAAAAAAAGGTGATGCCACATCGGTGGCAATCATATTGCTGCCTTCTGGCATAACCGCAAGTAAAGGACTGGCGAGCCAGTGATAGATGTCTTGCGCAAAATACGCCAGAGCCAGAAAAACCACTAAAACACTCAGTAGCATTTTCAAAATGCGCGATCTGAGTTCAATCAGATGGGCGATGAGGTTATTGCTTTCTGTCATCTTGTTTGGGCTCGCGAGGGTTTACCGTAGAAGATTTGTAAGGTTGTTGTACAGATTGAGCCGCGGCTTTGAGTTCATCAACACTTTTTTGTAGTTCTGGATCGAGGTTTTTGAAGCTTTGTTCTTCAGCTTTGCGCAGGTTTTCGTGCAATTCATGGATCCGTAATTGTTCTTCCATTTCAGATTTAAATCCTGATGCTGCTTGTTTGACTTTTCGCACCGTCCCTAACGTACTGCGGATGGCACCAGGTAAACGCTGTGGGCCTAAAACCAACAGCGCCATAATACCTATGACAAGAAGTTCCCAAAAACCAATATCAAACACTAGTCTTTTTGCTCAGTTTTCTTGGTTGTTTCTGCTTGTTGTTTTTGTTGCGCTTCGAGCTGTTCTGGCGTGAAGTCAGCATCATTATTGTCTTCATTGACCGCTTTTTTGAAACCTTTCACAGCGTCACCAAGGTCACCGCCTAAGCCTCTTAGCTTTTTGCTTCCAAATAACAAAATCACAATTAATGCGATGATCAGTAACTGCCATATGCTAATTCCGCCCATGTCGGATCCCTCTAAACAATTGAATTGCTCTGATTATATGTGAGTTATCGGTAGATTTCATGTGAAATAAACATTATGTTTCAATTGTTACGACTGATATAGTATTAATATGAATCGTTGCAAAACATGTCTTACCTCAATGAAGCTTTTACGCTGCATCAGTGTGCTGGCGTATTGCGTATTTGGTGTTGTTTTTAACTCTGCATGGGCACATGAGAGTCGATCCAAGTCTACCCCCACAGAAGCGCCTTTCACCCACTTATCGAACACCGATGAACAATGGTTTGACGAATGGCAACGGAATATTACCCACACCTTTCATTTACAAGCTCAGACGTTAGATGCCTGGTTTTCTCAAACTGACTTACCCAGTGATAAGGCAAGTGCCTTCGGTAAGGTACGCTTAGGCTGGGAGCCACGTAGCGGAGATTGGAGCAATATCGAACCGAGATTCAAAATAGGATTGCGACTGCCATCATTGACGCATAAAGTGGATGTGTTACTCAGTGATGATGAGGATAATTACCTAGATGACGCACTGAATGTTAGTCGAGAACTGCAAACTCAAAAAGATAACACCACTCTCGCATTAAGATTCTTTAGTCCACGCAATGACAAAATCAGCTATCGCGTCGGTTTTGGGCGACGTGACCAAGTATTTGCCCGCAGCACATACCAAGACCACCATCGTTTTTCACCAAAAATACACCTCTTATATGAAGGTCGAGTCTATTACTATAACCGAGATGGTTGGGGTGCAGAAGCCGGCGCTTCATTGTTGTTAGAACGCACTGGTACTAAGTTAGACCGATTTAGTCATCGCTGGTATTTTGAAGATAAGACCAATCGGTTCAAGTGGAACATTGAAGCTCAGCGATACTATCGCTTGTCGGCTCAATCGACATTTGTACTGAATGCTTATGCCCAGGGTTTCTCTAGGCCAAACATGCATACTGAGCATATCTATATGAGCGCGAAACTGCGCAGTAATCCGCTGCGCCCTTGGTTATTTTTTGAAATTGAGCCGTTTGTACTCTGGTTAAAAAAAGAAGACTTTCGTCGCTCTTATGGCCTAGCATTGCGCTTTGAGGGGTTCTTTGGCGACAATGCTAATTTCCAGTTCTAAACCCTAATCATCATCCAAAAATCGGGTTTTCACTGCAGCTTTTAGCCAAAATAACACCCCAACAACGACCGCACTGGCATCGTAAAACCAAGACTTATCATTAATAAACAATAATAATGCCAAAACAAAAGACGTTGAACCTAACATCCCATACAATGTCGATTTTTGGTATTCACGCTGTTGCCTGCGCTGTTTGAGGAACAGTTTCTCCTCACGTTCTGGAAGGCCTTTGAGTTGCTGTAAAGTATTAAAAAACAAATCGGGCATCGTCGGGAATTTTTCAACCCAGTAAGGCGCATTTTGCTGAACTTTGGAGAAGAATGCTTTAAAGCCAATTTGCTCATTCATCCAGTTTTCTAAAAACGGTTTAGCGGTCGCCCACAAATCGAGTTGTGGATACAACAGTCGCCCAAGCCCTTCCACGTACAACAAGGTTTTTTGCAGTAACACCAGTTGCGGTTGCACCTGCATATTAAAGCGTCGCGCAGTGTTAAATAACTGTAACAGTACATGACCAAATGAGATTTCGTTGAGTGGCTTTTGGAAAATGGGGTCGCACACCGCACGGATTGCAACCTCTAAATCATCCACATTCGTATCGCTTGGCACCCACCCCGAATCGACGTGAAGTTCGGCCACTTTGCGATAATCTCGATTAAAAAATGCAATAAAATTAGCGGCCAAGTAGTGTTTATCTTGTGCGTTTAACGTGCCCACAATGCCATAATCAATGCCAATGTAATACGGATCATGTGGACGGTCTAAGCCAACAAAAATATTCCCGGGGTGCATATCCGCATGGAAGAAACTATCGCGAAAGACTTGAGTGAAAAACACCTCAACCCCCCGCTCAGCAAGAAGTTTCATATTGACTCCCTGCTCTAACAGCGAGTCAACATCCGCAACCGGTGTGCCATAGATGCGTTCCATAACAATGACATTTTGCGTGCAATAATCAGTATAAAAATGCGGTACATACAAAGAGTGTGAATCTTTGAAGTTGTGTTTGATGTGCATGCCATTGGTCGCCTCGCGCACCAAGTCAAGCTCATCAAAAATGGTTTTTTGGTATTCTTCAACGACCTCAACCGGTCGCATGCGCTTGCCATCTGGTAACCACTTTTGTACCACCGCAGCAATCGCACGCAATAATTCCACGTCCGATTCAATAATAGGAGCGATATTAGGACGAATGACTTTGACCACCACATCGGTACCACAAGCTTTCAGTTTGGCGCCGTGAACCTGAGCAATAGAAGCGGAAGCCATTGGTGTAATTGAAAACTCGCTAAACAGTTCATCTACACGGTTTAGTTTTAATTCTTTTAGCACAGACTGTAAGGCTATTTCGCCATCAAACGGCAACACGTTGTCTTGCAAAATCGCCAGTTCATCGGCGATGTCTAACGGAATCAAATCGCGTCTTGTGGACAACATTTGCCCGAACTTTATGAACACAGGGCCTAGAGATTCAAGTGCGAGCCGCAACCGTTCTCCACGACTGCGCTGTTTGTGGCGGTTGCGTAACCAAAAAATGCTGTGACGGCCGATCTTCGCATACCAAGGGATCCAATGGGCAGGAATTAAATCATCCAAACCGTATTGCAAAATGACTTTGGTGATTTGATAAAAACGTTTACTCGCCATTGGTCTTCCGTTGTTGTTCTAAGCGGGTGATACGCGCCTGCAAGCGGTCGGTATCAATGCGGATCTGACTGACCTCATCACAAAAATCAGCAACAAATATTGCTGGAGCAATGAGTTTTTTTTCTTCGATAAGCCCTTCTGCTAAGGTGATTTGAACCGCTTCAACGTGCTGTGTAAATTCAGCTAATCGGGCTTCATGAAAGTTGAGTAGTTGCGAAGTTAATGTCTCACCAAACACGGGTATTAACACGCTTTCCCAATTCAAAGACAACTGTTGCATCGCCGTATTGAGTTTTTGCAGTATCCCTAAGTCACCTTGAATATCCAGTTTATCGGCTTTTATTAATGCCGTTAACTGACTGGTATCTCGAATTTTATCTAAGGCACTTAAAGCTACTTTTACAGTACAATCCAGAGCATCATCAACTAATGGCTCCGGTGGCAACTGAACATCAATCGCTTTATCACTAAAATATAAGGCGATTGGGAACTCGATAGGCAACAACACAATCTGTAATGAGTGTCCTGATAATGAGGCAAAGGCCTTGCGTTGATCTGGTTCAAGATTGAGAACATGGTTCGTGCCAAGACTCAAACATTCAGCCAAAAATTGACGCCATAGCATTAAAATTTGAACCCTTTATGCAAGGCAACAATACCACCAGTCAAGTTGGTGTAATCGACACTATCAAACCCAGCATCACGCATCATTTGAGCCAAAGTATCTTGATCGGGGTGCATCCGAATAGACTCGGCAAGGTATTGATAACTCTCTGCGTCATTCGCTACGAGCTCTCCCATTTTGGGCAACAGATGGAACGAATACGCATCGTATACTTTGGCCAATCCAGGATTGGTTGGTTTAGAAAACTCCAACACTAACAGCCTACCACCTGGTTTGAGGACTCGGTAAATTGATGCGAGTGCATTATCTTTATTGGTCACATTGCGCAAACCAAATGCCATGGTCACGATATCAAACTGGTCATCAGCAAACGGTAAGTCCTCGGCATTTGCTTCAACGTATTCGATGTTTTGCACTAATCCTTGGTCGCGAAGCTTATCTTTACCCACCTCCAGCATCGAAGGGTTGATATCAGACAATACGACTTTTCCGGTTGGCCCCACAATTCGAGAGAATTTAGCCGTCAAATCACCTGTGCCACCAGCCAAATCAAGGACCTGCATGCCCTTTCTTGCGCCGGCCATATCAATTGTATAGCGCTTCCATAAGCGGTGTATGCCGAGCGACATCACATCGTTCATGATATCGTACTTGGCCGCAACACTGTCAAAGACCTTCGCGACCATCGCTTCTTTTTGATCTGCCGCAACGGTTTGATAGCCAAAATGGGTTTTCCCATCAGTAACGTCGGCGTTGGTGGTCATGTCTTGGCTCATAGCAATTCCTTATGAATGTGTAGGGCTGAGATTGTATCAAAAAGCACGTTATTGCACACCCACATAATTGTCTCCACAACTATATGCCACTAATTGGCTTAACTCAGTCAAGGAGCGTCCTGATTGTTGTTGCCAAGTTAAGAACGCATCTTGGATTGCGGTTAAACTGCGTTTTGAACGAGCTGAACCCGTAATAATGCCATGTTGAGTGAAGTAATCTTCGACGTCTTTGGATAGCAAGAACGTATCGACGCCCAAAAAACGCAACGCGTAGGGACCTGTATTACCGCCTAGTCGCTTGCCATGTTTCTTCAAATAATCCCACAATCCGACAATATCGTTTTTTGGCCATTGCGCGACGAATTCACCAAAACTACCATGCTGTTCGGCGATGTCATAGATCATCAGGGCATTTTCTTTAATCGTTTTGACCTTACTATAGTTGCGGATGATTCTCGGATCGGTGGCTTTCTTCTCGAGCATATCCTCTGGCATCATCAGGATTTTCTCAATTTCAAAGCCCCAAAAAACTTCTTCAAAATCAGGCCATTTGTTGCGTACCACGCGCCACACAAAACCGGATTGAAACACTTTTTTGGTGAATTCAGCTAAAAATCGGTCATCGCCAATTTGGGCGATTTGGCGAGTGTGCAAGGGTTCATTGAGTAAACTTTCAAGGATGGCTTCACTGCGTTTGCGTTTGAGAGCTCGAGCATAAATGGCCTGGTATGATTCTAATGACATAACAAATAAAAAAGGTTCTACCGTTGCTTAACTATAGAACCTTTACGCTGTGTATCCCAGCTTTGATCAAAGTTTAGGCGGCAATTCCACTGTGGCGCAACAGCGCATCTACAGTAGGCTCACGTCCTTTGAAGGCAACGTACAATTCCATTGGCTCTTTAGAACCGCCCATTTCCAGAATGTTATGCAAAAACGCACTGCCGGTTTGACGGTCGAAAATACCATTTTCTTCAAATGACGCAAATGCATCTGCCGATAAAACCTCCGCCCATTTATAGCTGTAATATCCCGCCGCATAGCCCCCAGCAAAAATATGCCCAAAACTGTTTTGAAAACGATTAAACTCCGGAACTTTTAGGACGCTCACGGTATCGCGTACTTGGTTGATAAACGTTTGCACATCCACCTTTTGTGTTTGCATATGCAAAGTAAAATCAAACAGACTAAACTCCAACTGACGCAACATTTGCATCGCTGATTGGAAATTTTTGGCGGCGAGCATTTTATCCAGAAGCTCTTGCGGCAGCGCGTCTCCGGTTTCGACATGGCCCGACAAAAACTGTAATGCCTCAGGTTGCCAGCACCAATTTTCTAAAAACTGACTAGGCAGTTCCACCGCATCCCAAGCCACACCATTAATTCCAGATACACCTGCCACATCAATTTTGGTCAACATGTGATGAATACCATGACCAAATTCATGGAACAGAGTCACCACTTCATCATGTGTAAAGCACGCAGGCTTGCCATCCACCGGACCACTAAAGTTACAGGTCAGATACGCCACTGGATATTGCAGTGAACCGTCTTGACATCTGCGACGCACTCGACATTCGTCCATCCATGCGCCACCGCGTTTTTTAGCTCGGGCATACAGGTCTAGATAAAAACTGCCGCGTAATTCACCTTGCGCATCATGAATATCATAAAATTTGACGTCGTCATGCCATACATCGACATCATTGCGTTGAGAAATAACTAAACCATAGAGCTTCTCGACGACTTTGAACAATCCTGTAATCACTTTGGTCTCAGGAAAATACGGACGCAGCGCTTCATCCGAAATTGCGTATTGGTCTTGCTTTAGCTTTTCAGAATAATACGCAATATCCCAAGCCTCGAGTGTTTCTTTCCCATAATGCTCCAATGCAAACGCCTGTACTTGAGCTAAATCGGCCTCTGCTTGAGGTTTAGACTTGTTTGCTAAATCCTGTAAAAAGTCGACAACCTGAATCGGATTTTCCGCCATCTTCTTCGCAAGCGATAGCTCGGCATAGTTTGCAAACCCAAGTAAATCGGCTTTTTTCTGACGTAGCTCGAGTGTTTCAACAATAATATCCGTGTTATCAAATTGACCACCATTGGGTCCTTGTTCAGAAGCACGAGTCGCATAGGCGCGATATAGCTCCTCTCGCAACTCGGCATTATCGGCATACATCATCACTGGCAGATAACTAGGAATATCCAAGGTAAATAGCCAACCAGACAAATCTTTTTCTGATGCCGCTTGTGCTGCAGCCGCTTTTGCTGAATCGGGTAAACCCGCTAACAAAGTCTCATCCGTGATGTGTTTACTATACGCCATGGTTGCGTCTAGCACATTATTGGAAAAGGTACTGGATAATTCCGATAGTCTTGATTGAATCTTAGCGAATTGTGTCTGCTCTGCTTGTGGCAGTGCAACACCTGATAATTCAAAGCCTTGAATCGCATTGGTGACAACTTTTCGTTGGGCGTCGCTTAATTGTGCGAAGTTGTCACTATTCGCGATCGCTTGATAACACTCATACAATCCTTTGTGCTGGCCTAACCAGGTTCCGTATTCTGAAAGCAGGGGTAAACACGA
The DNA here is from genome assembly GCA_023268935.1 of Glaciecola sp. Classification (GTDB taxonomy): domain Bacteria; phylum Pseudomonadota; class Gammaproteobacteria; order Enterobacterales; family Alteromonadaceae; genus Opacimonas. Next base: position 21,425 of record JALRKK010000067.1, on the reverse strand, counting down.
ATCATGAGCCTCTCTTAATGCATCGCTTGAAACTACAGAATTCATATGCGAAACAGGCGACCATAAATTACTCAAATGTGTATCAACTTCGTCCAACGCCAAAACAATCTCATCAAAGTCAGATGATTGCTTGTCGACCACTCGTTCCACATTGCTTTTGCACGCAGCGATAGCATCTGAAATGACCTGAACGATTGCCTTCGGTTCGATGGCGTTGAACGCAGGAAGACCTTGGCGGTTCGTCCATTTTTGCGCATGAGATAAAGAGGGAGCCGACATGTTTGAGTCCTTAATAATTAAAGTGTTTATGATTATTAAATGGGGCTAAATTACCAAGGTACAAGGGGGTAGACACATTTAGACTAAAGTTTACTTTTGCTGTTATTCCATTGTAAATATGGCATCAAATGCTATAACTTAAGTGAAAAATATTTTCCTAATTATCTTTGGCAGTATTAGCTTTATGTCCTTATATCAGTTACTCTCGGATAATACAGAAGCCGAACACAAAGCGTTGTTGCAACATGAGCTTGTGTCAGGTCTTATGTGCCCTAGCTTAGATGCTCCAAAATACCACAGTATTTTATTGGCTCATTATTACTGGTTTTTAAATATGGAGTTGAAACTGACCAAATATCTATCTGTGCGCACTCTCAATATGTTTGGCTACAAGTTTAAAACCCCATCGATTCAAAAAGACATTGCGCATCTTGATTACCCAAAAATCCCTTTATACCGCACCAAACATCAAGAATATTTCTCTGCAAGCGAGCACATTTCATGGACGAAAACTCATTGGTATGGTCTGGTATTTGCGTCAGAAGCACTATTGATCAACGCCCCAGATACTTGTCACAACATCGTCAAACAACTTAAACGAAACGATATTATTAACTACCTTAACATTTATGGCTCTGGTGCCAAACATCAGTTTATCCGCACAATTACAGCAATTGATAATCAGGGGATTAATATAACCGAAGCAGACCAGATGGTTCGTGGAGCACAATATACTTTTTTACATTTTGCACAATGGCTCAACACTTTATCATCTGTACAAGAAGCCGCTTAATCATTTTTCTTTTACTTTTTTGATCTCTGGTGTAATTATTAGTTACTCTTACCGTTCATATTGAACCTAGAACGAATATTTACTAATTTCATACATTTATCATAAGGTAACGACATGCACACATATGACTACATCTGCTTAGGTGGTGGAAGTGGTGGTATTGCCTCCGCAAACCGCGCTGCAAAACATGGAAAAAAAGTCGCTTTGATTGAAGCAAAGCATATTGGCGGTACCTGCGTAAATGTGGGCTGTGTGCCCAAAAAAGCCATGTGGTTTGGCGCACAGGTCGCAGAAGCCATCAATTTGTATGCCCAAGACTATGGTTTTGATATCACCGTCAATAATTTTTCTTGGGCAACTCTCATTGAATCTCGTGAAGCCTATATCCAACGTATTCATGCATCTTACGACCGAGTATTGGATAACCATGGTATCACCGTCATCAATGGCTTCGGTCGATTTATTGATGATCATACGATCGAGGTAGATGGAGTACTTTACACCGCACCTCACATTAGTATTGCCACAGGTGGTTATCCAATTATTCCCGAAGTAGAAGGCGCAGAATTGGGGATCACTTCCGACGGCTTCTTTGCTCTTAATGAGCAACCTAAACGTGCCGTGGTAGTTGGTGCAGGGTACATTGCTGTGGAGCTTGCTGGAGTGTTACATGCGTTAGGCACTGAAACGACGCTGGTTGTGCGTAAAAATCGCCCATTACGTCAATTTGATGAAACCATCAGCATTACGCTTACCGAAATGATGGCTGAGCACGGTCCTCAGTTAATGACGTATGCACAGGTAACAAAGGTCACCCAAAACGCTGACAGTTCACTCACTGTCGCTTTCGATAATGGTGAACGCATAGTCACAGACAGCTTAATCTGGGCCATTGGTCGCGCCCCAGCCACCCAAAATATTGGGCTTGAAAATACCCAAGTTCAGTTGACTGATTCAGGGCACATCCAAGTCGATGATTATCAAAATACCACATCAAATGGTGTTTATGCCTTAGGCGATAATATCGGCAAAATCGATTTGACTCCTGTTGCAGTAAAAGCCGGACGATTGTTGTCTGAGCGATTATTCAATGGCCAAGACCATGCTAAGATGGATTACAGTCTGATCCCAACAGTGGTCTTTTCACATCCACCAATTGGCACTATGGGATTGACCGAAGCGGAAGCGATCGCCCAATATGGCGAACCCAACGTCAAAGTTTATAATTCCAGTTTTGGCGCAATGTATACCGCTGTTACTCGGAATCGACAACTGACCAAAATGAAGCTGATCTGCGCCGGAGCTGACGAAAAAGTGGTTGGCATTCACGGTATAGGGCATGGTATGGATGAAATTTTACAAGGCTTTGGCGTCGCGATTAAAATGGGAGCAACCAAGGCCGATTTTGATGCCTGCGTAGCGATTCACCCTACCAGCGCCGAAGAATATGTCACACTTACTTAATTAAAATAACAATACGACGGAAAAACCGATGAAAAAATCCCTAATAAGTCTTTATAGTGGACTTGCGCTTTCTTTTTTGAGCATAAATATCAGCTTCGCTGATACAACAGACACAAAACGATTCTCTGACTGGGACGTCACTGATCCTCCTTATGCGCGTGAAAAGATCACCATTGACACTAATGAAATCACATGGGCCAGCTTAGATGTAACGCCAGACGGGAAGTCCATTGTTTTTGATACCCTTGGGGATATTTTTATTGTGCCGTTTGAAGGCGGTCAGGCTCGGGCGTTGACTCAAGATTACGCTTGGAATATCCATCCTGCGGTCAGTCCAGATGGTAAACAAATTGCCTTTATTTCTGACCGTGACGGATTGTCCAATCTATGGGTCATGGATATTGATGGCAATAATTTGCGCCAAGTGACCAAAGAAAAAAACAATCTGATCCACGCCCCGAAATGGTCACCAGACGGACAATATCTTTTAGTGACGAAAGGGATTATGTCAGGACGAAGTATTCCCGCAGGCGAAGTATGGATGTATCATCACACCGGCGGAGAAGGATTAGTCATTCAGGAACGTCGGAATGGTAAACGCGACCAAAAAAACACCGCTGATCCTGCATTTTCACCAGACGGTCGCTACATTTATTATACTCAAGACATCACTGGCGGTTTTCGCTTTGACTACAATCGCGACCCGCTCAAATCGATTTTTGCCATCACTCGCTTTGACCGCGAAACGAGTGAGACAGAACGTTATATTTCAGGTACCGGCGGTGCAGTAGTACCTACGCCTTCCCCTGATGGAAAGCACGTTGCGTTTGTGCGACGCATTCGCGAACAAACCGCATTATTTATCAAAAACACCGAGGATGGTACAGAACGGCCAATCTTTGTTGGCCTCGAACGTGATATGCAAGAGGGCTTTGGCACTGAAGGCTACTTCAGTTACTTTGATTGGACACCCGATAGTCAGCAAATTGTGTTTTGGACAGGTGGCAAAATCCATCGTTTAACGGTCTCAACACAAGAATTAAATACATTGGATATTGAAGTAAAAACCGAGGTTCAACATGCAAAGGCAGCTCGCTTTAAAGTAGATGTGGCCAGTGATGAATTTGCGGTCAAAATGATCCGCTGGTCACAACAATCACCAGACGGCAAAACCGCTTTATTTCAAGCGCTTGGCAAACTCTATATCCGTGATTTACAAAATGGTAAAACTCGACGTCTGACCAAACAAAATGACCATGACGAGTTTTATCCGCGTTTTTCTAATGATGGTAAACAAATTGTTTACACCACCTGGGACGACCAGGCCTTGGGCACAATCCGAGTTGTATCATCTCGTGGCGGCAAAGGTAAAGTGGTCTCAACTGCTCCTGGCCATTATGTTGAACCTGCATTTTCTCCTGATGGTGAATTAATTACGTATCGCAAATTTACTGGCGGTTACTTACTTGATCCGGCACACTCGGTTGAACCTGGCTTATACGTACTTGATCTCCAAAAACAAACAACACAACGCGTTAGCCAATCAGGTATGCAACCCCATTTTGCTGGTGGCAACGAGCGAATTTATTTTACTCGATTCGTTTCTGGAACCCCTTATACCGAAACCGAATTGGTGAGTGTTAATCTGGCAGGTGACGATCTGAGGCAACACGCGTATGGCGCCGATAAAGTCAGTGAATATCGACTTTCGCATGACAAGCAATGGCTTGCTTTTGTACATCAATACAATACCTATGTTGTACCATTTGTCGAAAATGGAAAACGAATTACCATTGGGCCAAATATGACGTCCTTACCGGTTACACAAATCAGTGCCCGTGCTGGAGAATATCTCAATTGGTCACCCAATAATGACAAATTAACGTGGTTTCATGGTCCGTTTTTATATGAGCAAAGTCTGGACGAAGCGTTTGCTTTTGTCGGTGGCAACGATGAAGCCGCTGAGCCAGTGACAGAAGGGGTCAACTTAAGTTTTAATGCGGCGAGTAAAAAAGCCGAAGGCTACACTGCTATTGTCGGTGGCACTATTGTGACGATGCGCGATGCAGATAACAAAGAAGAAATCATTAATAACGGTACTGTGTTGATCAAAGACAATATCATCGAAGCAGTGGGACCCACTGATGCCATTCAAATCCCCGAAGAGGCGTTAATATTGGATGCCACTGGTAAGACGGTTATTCCAGGATTAGTGGATGCACATGCACATGGTTCACAAGGGCGCAATGAGATTATTCCAGAACAAAACTGGATCCAATTCTCAAACATTGCTTTTGGTGTGACCACCATGCACGACCCGTCAAATGATACAACAGAGATTTTTGCCGCGGCAGAACTACAGCGTGCTGGTTTACGAGTTGGTCCTCGTCTATTCTCGACCGGTACAATATTGTATGGTGCCGAAGGGATTGGCTATAAAGCGATTATCAATGACTTTGAGGATGCCTATTTTCATGTTAATCGCCTCAAAGAACAAGGGGCAATTTCGGTAAAATCCTACAACCAACCGCGTCGAGATCAAAGACAATGGTTGCTGCAAGCTGCTAAAGAGCTTGAGATGATGGTCATGCCTGAGGGCGGCGGTAAATTTCAACAAAATTTGTCAATGATTGTTGATGGTCATACCGTCCTTGAACATGCCCTGCCAATTGCCCGTGGATATTCCGATATGACCCAGTTATGGAGCGCATCTGATGTGGGTTACACACCGACTTTTGTGGTGGCTTATGGTGGTATGATGGGTGAAGAATACTGGTATGACAAAACCAATGTATGGGAAAACGAGCGATTATTACGCTATACACCACATACCCTAGTTGACCGTCGTGCCGTGCGTCGCCCTACGACATCAGAAGCATTCTACAATCATATAGAAGTTTCCAAATACGCTAAAGCACTCCGTGATGAAGGCGTACGTGTGCACATCGGCCCTCATGGTCAACGCGAGGGATTGTCTGCGCACTGGGAACTGTGGATCATGGTTCAAGGCGGTTTTACGCCATGGGAAGCAATTCGTGGTGGCACAATTGATGGTGCGATTTCATTGGGTATGGATCATGCCATTGGCAGCATCGAAGTGGGTAAATTGGCTGATTTAGCCATTATTGATGGCGATGTATTAAGTGATATCAAACGCAGTGAGTATGTTACCCATACGGTGATTAACGGGCGAGTATTTGCCAGCGAAGATATGCAAGAATTAAATGGAGAGTTTCGCGCCGAACCGTTTTTTTTCCAAGATGCGAATAAACGATTTATGCCAGAAGCCACCGAGCAAGCTGTTCATGCTAAGGCCGAACATTATCATTGGAGCCACTAATATAACGTTAATCCACGACCCAATGCGCTACGCCTTGTTCGAGTAAGAATGCCTGTGCGTTGGGTCCGTGCAGGGCCGCCATCATTGATAACAAACCAGCTTGAACACAATTATTTGCGCACACTGTGACGGCTCTAGGTGCATTGGTTACAGCATAACCAGTTTTGGGGTTTAGGATATGCGAGTAACGTATCCCATTGTGCATTAAATAGCGCTTGTAGTCTCCGCTCGTTGCCATACCACCTTTACACAATTGAATTAACCTTGGGGTATCAATACAAGCATCGATAGAGGGTATTGCCACTTGCCAAAAACTCGCGTTATGCCTTGGGTTAGATACCGCAACATCCCCACCGAAATTAATGAGCACCGAAATATCTGGCCAACGTTCTTGACATATTTCACTGCATCTATCGACCGCGTATTCTTTGGCTATTCCACCTAAATCAATTGCCATGTGCTCTGGTAGTGTAATCGTGTTCTCTCGTAAATTCACACGATGCCATCCAACATACTCTAGCATTTGATTAATTGCCCCTTCACTTGGTGGTATCGCATCAGGGGAAAAACTCCAGACTTTGTTCAATACGCCTGCGGTAATATCAAATAAACCATCGCTGAGCTCATAACAGGTATCAACAAGATGCAATAACGACTGTGTTTCAACATCGAGAATAACTTGGTTACCGCCAGAGTGGTTGATTTCGTGAATAATATTATCGGTGCGATAACGAGAGAATTTATGCTCTACACGAAGGGCCTCACGAATGATTACCTCAGCAATTTCTTGTGCGACATCTGCGTGTTCGGTTTCAATCAGAACTTCACAACTTGTGGTCATTGCATCAAACTTACCGCAAAAATAGTCCGAATGAGGGGTAAAAGAACGTACTTTAATTTGCATGGTGCGGTGTTTTGTCGTTGATGTTACCCATACAATACTAGAGTATGATAAGTATCACTTCAACTCTTCTTGGCAAGCTCTACCTAATAGCTAACATAAATGTTAATTATATTAACTAAAATTTAACACTGGAGATTAAGTTAAATCTGCTACATAATAGTATTTATCTTCCTTAATCAATTAACCTGTAAGGTCCGTCTCGTGAAAAAACTCACCTTAAAATCTGTAGCTGAAGAATTAGGTGTGTCTACCGCGACCATATCCAATGCCTTCAACAAACCCAATCAATTATCTAAGGCTAAACGACTTGAAATCCTCGAGCGTTGTGAAGAACTTGGCTATACCGGACCCAATAAAGCAGCTCGGTCACTGCGCCGAGGAAAAACCGGTATTGTAGGGTTAGTTTTAGCAAACAGTATCTCGTATACCGTTAATGATGCAGTAGCATCTACTTTTATTAGCGGTGTATCCCAGTGTTTAGAGGCTAACGGTCAACAGCTTCTGTTGGTTTCGGGTGCCGGTGATGATCTCAATAACGTCAACGATTTTGTCGACGGGTATTTGTGTTATGGCTCACCTACCAATCCCAATTTAATTGATGCCTTAAGTAAAACGACAAAGCCAGTCATTACTGTGGACTTTAATATTGACGATTACCCATCCGTCAATATCGATAATATTGAGGCGTGTTATCAATTAGTCAAACAAACCATTCGACCGGATGATGTGGTCGCCGTCATTGGCTTGCGCTTAATTGAAACTCAGCTGACTTGTCGGATCTATGATGTTCCTATGATTGATCCAGTCACATCCATCAGCCGACGCAGACTACTTGGTTATGAAAAAGCATTTTCAGAATGCGGCGTTGATTTTAATTATGGACAGCTGTGGAGTATCCCTGAAAATATCGAATCCTTTGCCGTTCGTGCGGCCAAAGAAGTGTTATCCAATCAGCCTCGTCCCACCATTGTTTATTGTATGTCAGACTTAATTGCCGTCTATTTTATTCGCGAAGCGATTGAAATAGGGTTATCGGTACCGGATGATATTAGAGTAGTAGGCTTTGATGGCACAAATGAAGGCCAACGCTTTCACCCTAATCTAACTACCGTGGTACAAAATTCAGATAGCAAAGGTGAACGTGCTGCCATCATGCTGTTAAAGCAAAGCAAAGAGTCCCAATTACTCCCCTTTGCCTTGCATTTTGGCGATTCGTGCCCGACCAACGGATAACTTACAACCAACTGCGTAATTCAATCACTTCGCTGTCAAAAGTGACATGCGCATTCAGCGTAGCCAAATCAATATCCAGCCGAGCAACCTGGGTTCCATTTGCCCACCGCATGGAATACCGGTCATCTGTCATAACATGGCTAAACTCGCCAGTAAAAGCATCGTTTTGATTGCGCTTTTGAATTAATTTAAGTAACGCTTGCACGACTGTCTTTTGTGCGTGTTGTTGTACTTTTGCAAAGTCCAAATAACTGCGATTTATGTCACGTCCAACTTGAGATTTTGCTAATAAGTCCATGTCATTAGGCAGCGCTAATAACCCCGTATAATATACTTGCGGAATCCCTGGGCAGAAAAACTGAATCGCACGAGACAACAAGTAACGATAATCATCGCAGCCTAAAGCACTGTAATATGTACAATTCACTTGATACAAATCGACGTTATTTGCCGCAGCCCCTGTGGCGGCTCGGCTTTCTCCAGCACATTGGTCATGAATACTTTCCACTAATGTATCGATTTGTTCTGGAGTTAATAAGCCAGGTTCATCTCCATTGGCACCAACATCCACAATGCCAATCCCGTCATGGGTATCCAATACGGTTACACAGTTTCGTGGGGACATCTCAAGCCACGTTGCAAGTGGCGCTAGGTCTTTGGTATTCATTGCATGCAGAACCAAAGGAGGTAGGGCAAAATCATAAACTAGAGAACAGCGCTTGGCGATTTCGCATTGGATCTTGTGATAGGAATGGATTTCAACCAAGCATGTCATACCCAAAGCTTCTGCTCGAGAAGATAATGCTTCAATAAATGCAAACGTTTGGGGCATCATAAAGCAATTTGTTCCAGCCTGTTTTATGGCATAACCTGCAGCGTCAAGGCGTATCAGTTTAATATTATTACGCGAAAACGTCGTCAAAATTGCATCTAGGTATGCTTTACCCTGTTCAGAATCAACATCAATATCGATCTGATTTGGAGTAAATGTTGTCCAAAAGTCAGCTTCTGAGCCATCGCCTAAGGTCATCTTGGTGAAAGGTGACGTTGGTCTTGGACGAAATATATTTGCAATATCATCGGGATTTGGCTTATCACCGAACACCTTTTGTTTGGTTAAAAACAAATCCCAATAGGTGGAATCTTTACCTTTTGCTAAGACGTCCTGAAACGGTATAGATTGGGCCGACATGTGATTGACAATCATGTCAGCCATCAAATCAAAGTCTTGTCCTAACGCTTGCACATCATCCCAGTTTCCCAATCGAGCGTCCACTGATGTGTGATCAATTGGATCAAACCCAGCATCTTCCCCGTCAATGGGATTGTAAAAAGGCAGCAAATGAATTCCACCAAACACATTAGGGAAACATTCTTTTAACATTTGATGCAATTGCTGAACCGTGCCGCCACTTAAACGATCAACATAAGTAATTAGCTGTACTTTATTTTGGTATTTCATAATTATTCACGAAAAAACTTAATCGTTTAAGTTTACCGTGAGAAAAATAAATTTCAAGTTTTGTTAACAAAAAAACCGCTTCAGACTTTCGTCATCAGCGGTTTCATCAATCTGGGAGATACTCATTATTGCTATAGTATGTAGCGACTCAAATCTTCATTATCCGCAAGCATTTCTAGATGCTCATCGACATAGGCTTTATCAATTAACAGAGATTCACCATCCTTTTCACTCGCGACAAAGGAGATTTCTTCCATTAAGCGCTCCATCACAGTGTGCAGACGACGAGCACCAATGTTTTCTGTTTTTTCGTTAACTTGCCAAGCGACTTCGGCAATACGCTGAATGCCAGATTCATCAAAACTGAGCTTGACGCCTTCGGTCCCTAACAAAGCAATATACTGCTCAGTTAATGAGGCATTCGGTTCAGTTAAAATGCGAGTAAAGTCCTCTACGCTCAACGCCGATAGCTCAACTCTGATGGGTAAACGACCTTGTAATTCTGGAATCAAATCAGAAGGCTTACTCATTTGGAACGCACCGGATGCAATAAACAAAATATGATCTGTTTTGACCATACCATGTTTTGTTGAAACCGTGGAACCTTCGACAATTGGTAGCAAGTCTCGCTGAACACCTTCACGTGACACATCAGCACTGCTTTTGCCTTCACTCTTACATATCTTGTCGATTTCATCTATAAACACAATGCCATTTTGCTCAACGGCATCAATTGCATCTTGTTTTAAATCATCTTGATTAACGAGTTTCGCCGCTTCTTCTTCGACTAATAACTTCAAGGCTTCTTTGACGGGGAGTTTTTTCTTTTTCTTCTTATCGCCAGAGAGGTTTTGGAACATACCTTGTAATTGATTGGTCATTTCTTCCATACCAGGAGGAGCCATAATTTCGACTCCAACTTGAGGTAGCGCGACATCAATTTCGATTTCTTTGTCGTCTAGTTTCCCTTCGCGTAATTTTTTTCGAAACGTTTGACGTGTACTGTTGTTGTCCACATCTTCTTTTTCACCAAAAATATTTTCTGGGGGTGGGATCAGAATGTCCAAAATCTTTTCTTCCGCCGCTTCTTCGGCACGAAAACGTACCTTTTGCATCGCTTGCTCTTTGACCATTTTTACAGCTATGTCTGTCAAATCGCGAATAATCGACTCAACTTCTTTACCCACATAACCGACTTCCGTAAATTTGGTCGCCTCAACTTTGACAAAAGGCGCATTGGCCAGTTTAGCTAAGCGACGAGCAATCTCAGTTTTGCCGACGCCTGTTGGACCAATCATCAGGATATTCTTTGGGCTGACTTCTTGGCGCAGTTCAGATGGAAGCTGCATTCGACGCCAGCGATTACGCAGAGCGATAGATACTGCGCGTTTTGCGTCTTGTTGGCCGATGATATGGCTATCAAGTTCGTGAACAATTTCACGCGGAGTCATTTCTGACATAATTAGGTTTCCTGTAAAAGTAGATGGCTGAATTAATAATCGAGAATTTCAACCGTCTGAGAATGATTGGTATACACGCAAATATCACCTGCGATTGTGAGAGCTTTGGTTGCAATCTCTTGCGCACTTAATTCTGTGTTGTGAAATAATGCCGTTGCAGCAGCTTGCGCAAATGGTCCACCTGAACCAGTAGCGATCAGGTCATGGTCGGTTTGGATCACGTCGCCGTTTCCCGTGATCATCAAAGATGCACTGTGGTCAGCAACCACTAAAATCGCTTCTAAGCGACGCAACATCCTATCTGTTCGCCAATCTTTGGCCAATTCAACAGCCGCTTTAATGAGATGACCTTGGTGTAATTCAAGTTTCGCTTCAAAACGTTCAAACAAAGTGAAGGCATCCGCTGTGCCTCCGGCAAAACCTGCGATAACTTTGTCTTTGTAGATGCGACGAACTTTGCGCGCATTGCCTTTCATTACCGTGTTGCCAAGAGACACTTGGCCATCACCGGCAACGACAACTTGATTGCCACGTCTTACCGATACTATTGTGGTCACATTGATTCCTTACTTATGAACTATTTGTATTAAGTAAGGATGATTATCGGATTTTCAAGTTTTGTTTAAGTTACAAATTCCATAACCAAATCTTGCAACTATGAATATTGACGCCTTGCAGTTTGTGACGGTCTTTCTCGGCATCGCGTCTGGAATCATACGGACCTAGTATTACTCGATACCAACCATTGTTGGAACCGCGTATTTGAGGCTCAAGACCCGCCAAGGCCATCGTCGCTTTCATCGAATCCGCTTGTTCGAATTGTCGGAACGAACCACATTGCATCAAAAATAGCTTATCGGATGTGATCGCTTCAACATCGACTTCAACCTCATAGCCTGGCAAAATTTTGATAAATTCCCACTCTTCTTGGGGTAGCTCAGGTAACGGTTCGTCGTTAATAGACTGCACCGAACTCTCCGCAAGCGATTGCTTGGGAACAGAAGTTTCATTAGGCTCGTCAGCGATGCCTTGCCCAAGAGGTTGTTGACTCAACCAGTATAATCCAGCAATAAACCCAAACAATACCAAAAAGGTCATCGTGATCCGTATTATCGAAACTTTTCGCTGTTGTTGCTGATTTTTTTTAGGTTTGCGCGGTTTAGGTTGACGGTTGACGTAATCTCGAGTCGCCATGAAGGTTACAGCTCACATTGTGAAAGACCTAGGTATTGTACCAACCTCTTAACTAAAATCTATATTATCCACATCAACTGACCAGCGAATGCGCAATTCTTGTGCAAGCGCTTGAATTGAAGGCGTTAATTGTTTTAACACACCTTGCAAGTACCCTCGTTGCTCAGCTTGTAATAATAATTGATACCGATACCGAGACTGACGTTTTTCTATCAAACACGGCAATGGCCCAAGAAGCATCAGCGATTGTAATTTTTCGCATTGTTGCATGGCAAAATGCAATAAACGCAAGCACTTGCTTATGTCTGTATCTTCCGCTCGAACCAATGCTTGATGGGTAAAGGGTGGTAATTGATTCGCCTGACGCTCATGCAAAATCGTGCGTATACAATGACCGTACCCATTGTGTAATAAATCTTGGATGAGCGGGTGTCCTGGTTGCGCAGTCTGCAACAGAGTTTCTCCGGGTTTGGTTGCGCGCCCGGCTCGTCCCGAGATTTGTGTGATCAACTGCGCTAATTTTTCAGTGGCACGAAAATCAGGCGAAAAAAGCGCCGTATCGACATCCATGATCACCACACAAGTGACATTGGCAAAGTGATGTCCTTTGGCCAAAATCTGAGTGCCCACCAAAATTTGATAATCGTTAGCATTAATTGCATCAAGTGTGTTACTCAATACATCTTTTCCCCGCATCGCATCGGAATCTATTCGTATGGTTCGGTAATGGGGAAACAACGCATCTATTTGCGCAGTCAATTGCTCTGTGCCGATCCCTTCAGTTTGCATAGTTTGATGCCCACAATGCATGCAGGTCTGATATAGGTTGACTTGTTCCGTGCAATGATGACAAATCAGCTTGTTTTTGGCGCGATGATAAGTAAATGGTTTATCACAGGAGCGGCATTCTTGAGCGTATCCACATTGCTGGCAAACCACGGCTGGCGCATAGCCTCTGCGATTGAGAAATACCAACACTTGATTCCCTGCATTGAGATGCTGCTGCATGGTTTTTAGCGTTTCATCCGCCAAGCCTGAAGTTAAAGTAACTTGCGAGGTATCGACCAGACGCAAGGTCGCAGGCATCGCTCCACCAGCACGTTGTTGCAAGGTAAAATGCTGATATTTTCCCGTTTGCGCATTGTGCAGTGTCTCAGCCGTTGGGGTGGCCGTTCCCAGCAATAAAGGAATATTGCGTTTATGCGCAATCATGGTTGCTAGTGCTCGAGCGTGATATTTTAGACCATCCTGTTGTTTAAAAGATTCATCGTGTTCTTCATCAATGATGATCATTCCCAAAGCAGGTAAAGGGGTAAAAATCGCTGAGCGTGTCCCTATCACCAGGCCAATTTGCTCAGCTCTTGCCTTTTGCCAGACGGTTAAACGAGCTGCGTCAGTTAAGCCTGAATGAATTACTCCTACTTCGATACCAAAGCGCTGTTCAAAACGTGAAACCGTCTGTGGCGTTAACCCTATCTCAGGTACCAGGATTAACACTTGCTGTCCTCTCGCTAGAACGTGGGCAATAATTTGCAAATACACTTCCGTTTTACCACTGCCGGTAATGCCTTCAAGTAAAAACGCCCCATATTGTTCCAATTGCGCGGTTATCCCCGTGATCACAAGAGCTTGTTCAACATTTGCTCGGGTATGTGATAAGTTTTCCCAATAATCAGTAGAACGTTGCCAGACGCCGGCAACGACTGGCGCTGCAAATTCTGTAATCATGTCTTTTTGCTTAAGACCATCCAGAGTTGGTTTGGTATAAGACTGACGAATGTCTGTCAGTACTTTTGCGCCTTGAGCTATTTCGCTAAACAGTGCTTGTTGCTGGCTAGCAGCTCGATGACCGGAATTTTTGAAAATCGGCCCCGCATCCCTAATATCGTCCCATTGCGCTTGAAATTCTGCAGTAAGCTTAAGATAAGTCTGTGCGGGAAATTGACTACTTCCCTTCGGCTTGCGTAGTGCGACAGGAAGTGCTGTCTGACATACCTCACCAATAGGGTGTTGATAATATTCGGCTAACCATTGCAATAATGTGCGCCAAGTAGTATCAAAAATAGGGGATTGATCAAGCAAGCGAATAATCGGTTTAAGCTTTTTGAATATGTTTGCCTCGATTTCATGGACATCGGTCTCTTGCCATACAATCCCGACCATGCGACGATTGGCGAAGTTCACTTCCACGCGCGCACCCACAACAAGCGTCTCAGTACTGGTATAGTGAAACGTTTTATACAAGGGAACCGGAATCGCTACTGCATAGATGTGCATTGAATAAACACTTGATCCAAAAGACAGATTACTTTAATATGCGCGACCCTAAACGGCAAGTTTAATTGCTTGTCATATTTTTATTAGCGTATGGTGTTTGATTAGGTATGCCTAGATCTTATAGCGATACGGCTTCTATATTGGAGTAACCCATGAAAACAGGTATTCATCCTAACTACGAAGAAATTACTGCAAACTGTTCTTGCGGTAACGTCATCAAAATCCGTTCTACGGTTGGTAAAGACTTAAACTTGGACGTTTGTTCAGCTTGTCACCCATTTTATACTGGTAAGCAACGTAACGTTGATACAGGTGGTCGTGTTGACCGCTTCAACAAGCGTTTTGGTGCACTTAAATCTAAGTAAGCCCAATGTCTTATACAGAAAAAGCGTCTTTATGACGCTTTTTTTGTGCTTACTGTTTTTTGCCTCTTACATTTTGTTTTGGGTGTGTTACATTTACCCATACAACAATAAAAATAATACGTTATTTGCCTCAAGGCGTTATTTCTCAATACCCTATATAAGGATGCCCATCGAGATGTCGGATTTCCGTCAACAGGCGTTAGACTACCACGCCCTCCCTACCCCAGGAAAAATTAGCGTTGAATTAACTACACCAGCTGAAACGGTCAATGACCTAGCATTAGCCTATAGTCCGGGTGTTGCTGAGCCCGTTCGTGAAATTGCCGACGACCCAAATATGGCTTACAAATACACGGCCAAAGGTAATATGGTTGCGGTCATTTCAAATGGTTCTGCTATTTTGGGATTAGGGAACTTAGGGCCGCTGGCATCCAAACCAGTAATGGAAGGTAAAGCCTTGTTATTTAAACGCTTTGCAGGATTGGACTCGATAGATATTGAGGTCAATCACCGCACTACCGAAGAATTCATTAACACGGTAGCCAATATCGCAGATACCTTTGGTGGCATTAACCTCGAAGATATCAAAGCCCCGGAGTGTTTTGAAATTGAGCGCGAGTTACAGAAACGTTGTAAGATCCCAATTTTTCATGATGACCAGCATGGCACCGCTATCGTTACGGCAGCAGGTATGCTCAACGCATTAGAGATCCAAGGCAAAGCCATTGAAGACGCACGTTTTGTATGTATGGGGGCAGGGGCAGCTGCGATTGCGTGTATGGAGCTATTGATTAAGTGTGGTGCGCAACGTGAAAAAGTTTACATGATTGACCGCAATGGCGTGATCCACACCCGTCGTGAGAACTTACCTGAGCACAAACTTGCTTTTGCGAATAATACTGACAAACGAACGCTTGAAGATGTAATGGATGGAGCTGATGTGTTCCTCGGCTTGTCAGGGCCTGATGTCTTACCAGCTGAAACACTTTCTTTGATGGCGCCAAATCCAGTTGTATTTGCATGCTCAAACCCAGATCCGGAAATCAAACCTGAACTCGCTCATGCCACGCGTTCTGATTTAATTATGGCCACAGGCCGTTCTGATTATCCCAATCAGGTCAACAACGTATTGTGTTTTCCGTTTATCTTTCGTGGAGCACTAGATGTTCGTTCTAATGCCATTAATGATGAAATGAAAGTTGCTGCAGTAGAAGCTTTGCGTGCAGTATCTAAAGAACCGGTTCCCGAAGAGGTCTTGGTAGCAAGTAATTCGGCTTCTTTAGAATTTGGTCGCGATTACATTATTCCTAAACCAATGGATCCGAGATTATGCTCACGTATCGCTAAAGCAGTTGCCCAAGCTGCAATTGACTCAGGCGTGGCCTTCTTAGAAGAATTACCAGAAGGTTATATGGAATAAACCGACTATTTTTCGACTTCCTCCACCTCTAGCATCCCCATTTGTTCCATCAAGGTTCTCGCCTCAGCTGGAATGCGATGGGGATTTTCTTTAGCTAAGTCATCATCGTTGGGCAGTGGCTGTCCAGTAAACGCATGCAAAAAAGCCTCACATAGCAACTCAGAGTTAGTGGCATGACGCAAATTATTTACTTGACGTCTGGTTCGTTCATCGGTCAACACTTTAAGCACATTAATCGGTATTGAGACCGTAACTTTTTTGACTTGCTCGGCTTTCTTACCGTGCTCTGCGTAGGGGTGTATGTATTTACCATTCCAAGTTGCCATCATACTGCCTTATCGTGTTTTTATATTTATTATATATTTTCAGAATACGGTTTTAGTCTAACAACGGATGATTTTGCTTGACCGAACCACTAATATCTCGTAGTTTAGACGTCTAAACGTCTATTGTATACCCTTTTTTTGGAGTTCCCTCATGGTTTCTTATGCTCAAGGCATAGATCTTCTCAACCAGTCTTTGTCAGAATTACGTGATATTCAGGTGTCTTTTGAATTTTTCCCACCGAGTAACGAAAAGATGGAAACCATGCTATGGAAGTCTGTCGAACGTCTGGCGCCGTTGAAACCATCATATATGTCCGTTACTTATGGTGCTAACAGTGGTGAACGTGACAAAACCCACAATGTGGTAAAACGCATTCAAAACGACATGGGAATTGCGGCCGTTCCGCATTTGACTTGTGTGGATGCATCACGTGAAGAATTAACCCAAATCGCACAAGAATATTGGGACAACGGGATCAGACGCATCGTGGCACTGCGCGGTGATTTGCCAGATGGCATGGATAAGCCAGATATGTATGCATCAGATTTGGTTGCTTTACTTAAAGATGTAGCTGATTTTGATATTTCCGTTGCCGCTTACCCTGAAACGCATCCTGAAGCACCTAATGCACAATTTGATTTGCTCAATTTAAAACGCAAGGCAGAAGCGGGAGCAACTGAAGCCATAACACAGTTCTTTTTTGATTCCTCTCATTATTTGCGATTCCGCGACCGCGCTGCCGCCGCTGGTATTGATATTGATATTGTCCCAGGGATTTTACCTGTGACTAATTATCAAACGTTACTAAGATTTGCCAACTTTACTAATGTGCACGTACCTAACTGGTTACACAAAATGTACGATGGCCTAGATGACGCTGACCAAACGACTCGCAATTTATTGGCCGCCAGTATCGCGATGGATCAAGTTAAAATCCTCGCTCGTGAAGGCGTAAAACATTTTCACTTCTACACCCTCAATCGCAGTGAATTGAGTTATGCCATTTGCCATATGCTTGGTTTACGCGCCTAAAAGAATTGTGTAATGTGTTTGTCGCTTAGCAGAGATGTCTGCTAAGCTATTCATTAATCAATGAATTTTTAAGTCAAATAATGAACACATGGCAAAAAGCATGGATGCTTTTACAACGCACGACATTTCCTAAATTACAAAACCTTCTTAGTTATTTTGTTAAACGCTGTCAAGAAGACAAGATTACGGTTTCAGCTGGACACCTTGCCTACGTCTCTTTGTTGTCACTGGTACCATTCATCATGGTGTTCTTTACCATTTTAAGTGCCTTTCCAGCCTTTACTAGTGTGCGCCAAGTATTGGAAGATTTTATCTTTAACAATTTTGTGCCCACTTCTGGCGATGTTGTGCAACGATACGTCACTGAATTTGTGAGTAACGCAAGTGAAATGGGCGCAATTGGTATCATCTCTCTACTTGTCGTCGCACTGCTTTTGATCAGCAATATCGATAAAACATTGAATGTAATCTGGCGTACCCGCAAGACTCGACCAGCGGTCTTTACCTTTGCAATATACTGGATGGTGATTACACTTGGGCCAATTTTAATGGGAGCTAGTGTTGTCGTAAGTACTTACTTACTAGGTTTTGCCGCAGTCGCTGAGGAGTATACACCAGGGTTGAGTACTTTTGTGCTTAAATGGGTACCCAGTTTGTTGGCGTTGCTTGCATTTTTGATCATTTTTATGTTGGTGCCTAACACTCGCGTGAAATTCAAACACGCTTTGTCTGGAGCGGTTTTATCTACCTTTTTATTTGAACTTAGTAAAAAGGGATTCGCTTTATACGTCAAAAACTTCCCTTCCTATGAGTTGATTTATGGTGCCCTGGCGGTCATTCCTATTTTGTTCGTCTGGGTTTATTTGTCTTGGATGGTGGTGTTGATCGGTGCGGAATTCACTTGCTCAGTCAAAGAGGCCAAGTTCCTTGACCTCGATGAGAACAAAGAGAAAAACACTTAGTTTTTCATATGTAACGTCCTTGTAAGTTAGTCAATCATATATGATTGGGATTGTATCTAGCTGCACTGATTATTGACCAAAGGTGAAACAGTGCACCTACAGGCCACATAAAAATTAAAATTAACGTCGCGCTGAGTGCATAACAGACTGCGCATACGACAAAGAATAAAATCGCTGCGCCAAGTCTTCCTTGTACCAGTTGACCTAAACCAGGAATGAAAACATTACAAATAGCGGCGATAACATTGCCCCCTGAACCTTGTTGTGACATAGTAATTTCCTTGATATGGTTTGTGCATTATTATGCGTGACTTAAAATTAGTCCAAAACAATAAAAAATACAATAGCAATGAATTACTTATATCCGATTACTGCACCCTATAAACGCTACACCTTATCAGTTTCGGATATTCATACTTTGCATATTGAAGAAACGGGTAATCCCGATGGCATCCCAGTTTTATATCTCCATGGCGGTCCTGGTGGCGGATTAAGCCCAAACTATTCATCGATGTTCAATCCTGATATTTACCGGATCATTGCGTTTGACCAGCGTGGTTCCGGCCAATCTACCCCATTAGCCGAGACACGTGATAATACAACCGAAGATTTACTGGCAGATATCGAAGTAATTCGGCAGCACTGCCATGTGGATAGATGGCTCTTATTTGGAGGCAGTTGGGGCGCAACTTTGGCTTTATTAGCAGCGATTCGCACACCAAAAACCGTATTAGGTTTGGTACTTCGTGGTGTGTTTCTAGCGCGAGAAGAAGATATAGACTGGTTTATCTCTCCCAAAGGTGGTGCAGCGCAGCTTTACCCAGAACACTATGAAGCCTTTACTCAAGACATGTCAATTGATAAAACCACTTCAACCCGTGGGGTGTGCGAGTTGTTTGAAGCGCGCTTTAACCAAAAAAACAAATTCCTACAAACCGATGCGTTACGCGCTTGGTATGGCTGGGAAGAGCGTATCTCTCGAATCCAACACCCTTATGACGATCCATTAACCAATTATGATTTGCAGCAAGTATCCAGCCTCGCCACACTTGAATGCCATTATTTAAAAAACAATTGTTTTATCTCTGAAAACTATATATTGCACAACGTTGCTATCCTTTCAGAATTACCTGTTTATATAGTCCATGGGCGCTATGATATGATTTGCAAACTCGAAGCGTCATATTTGTTACAGCAAGCTTTGCCAAACAGTACACTGAATATCGTTCCTGATGCAGGTCACAGTACTTCAGAGCCTAACATTGCTGCAGCATTAAAAGATGCAACGGATCTTATGGCCAAACTTATTTAACTGATTATTACGCAAGGAATGACATGATTGCACTGATTCAACGAGTACAAAACGCGTCTGTGACCGTTGCTACAAAACGCATTGCGCAAATCAATCACGGTATGTTGATTTTACTCGGAGTTGAGGCGACTGATACAGAAGTAACGGCAGAGAAACTGCTACAAAAAATCCTTAAATTTCGTATGTTCAGTGATGAACAGGGCAAAATGAATCTCAACATTGAACAAATTTCAGGAGATATCCTGATCGTTTCACAGTTTACTTTAGTAGCCGACACCCTAAAAGGTAATCGTCCAGGCTTTTCGCGAGGTGCTTCACCTGAGTTAGGCCAACAACTTTACGATCACTTCGTAGCTACCATTAAGTCCCAAACTCAGTGTACAATACAAACCGGTCAATTCGGTGCGGATATGCAAGTTGCATTGGTCAACGACGGCCCTGTGACATTTACACTCAACATGGAATAAACATGTACAAGGTACTCACCCCAAAGAGCGATGAGCTGCTCGAACGTTATTTTCAGTTTCGCTGGCGAATTTTACGTGAGCCTTTTAATCTCCCTCTTGGTTCAGAAAAAGACGAGTACGACGCTGTGGCTCATCATCGCATGGTCATCAATGCTAATAATGAAATCGTCGCCGTCGGTAGACTGCATTTTAATTCAGCAGATGAAGTGCAGGTCCGGCATATTGCGGTCGATTTTGCCGCTCATGGTAAAGGTCTAGGGCGAGTTATCATTGCTGCGCTAGAAAATTACGCAATCAGCCAAGGTGCGGTCAGAGCCGTGACGAATAGCTTAGAAACTTCAGAAGCGTTTTTCGCCTCATGTGGGTACAAAAAACAAGAATCTGCGCCCAAGGATTTAATCAAACTCAAACGCATCCAAATGGTAAAACACCTTGGCACCACCCAACGTATTTTGATGCATCCCAAATGGTGTGAGCAACTGCAACACACGTGGCAGACAACGATCCCCATCAGTGAGCAAATGGGTATTCAAGTCTATCAATACGATGGGTTGACCCTTGAGGTACGAGCGTCGCTCAACAAGAATATCAACTTACACGGCAGTATGTTTGCAGGAAGTATTTACTCACTCGCCACGCTCACTGGCTGGGGCTTAATTCATTTGCAACTTCAACAAAATGCACTTGAAGGCGATATTGTGTTAGGGGATGGACAAATTCATTATCACAAGCCAGTGACTTCGCAGCCAAGAGGTATTGCCGATTTGGATACCTTACACGGTGATTTTAACCCTTTATCGAAAGGTGATAAGACGCGGATTGAATTATCTGTACAGATTCTAGATGGACAGCAACCAGTAGCCGAATTTAAAGGCGTGTATTGGGTGTTGCCAGTAAAAGAATAGATGCCATATCTAAAAAACGAAAAAGGCCGCAACCCGCGACCTTTTTTGGAGTAAGTTACATTATTTTAGGCCATTGCTGCCTGAATCTTTTTCATTGCGTTCTTTTCAATTTGACGAACACGTTCTGCAGAAACATTATATTTAGCTGCTAGATCTTGTAACGTCATCTTGTCATCAGCCAACCAACGCGTTTCGATGATTTCTTGCGAACGCTCATCAAGCGTTTTAA
>JALRKK010000052.1 GCA_023268935.1 Glaciecola sp. | reverse complement strand
ATGCCAATCTCACTTATAGAGAATGGCGGAGAGGGAGGGATTCGAACCCTCGATACAGCTACAAACTGTATGGTCCCTTAGCAGGGGACTGGTTTCAGCCACTCACCCACCTCTCCGGGGTAATTCTTATTCTGTCCTTTAAAAAGGTTTTGTTGACTGGTTTCACTCGTATCATCATGATACTCACCCTTCGGGCAACGCTTTGCGTTGTGCTAAATCGTTCCTGACGATTTAGTCAGCCACTCACCCACCTCTCCGGGGTAATTCTTATTCTGTCCTTTAAGGCCCTAAATTTTACATCTAAGGAAATAGATGGCGCGTGCGGAAGGATTCGAACCTCCGACCGCCTGGTTCGTAGCCAGGTACTCTATCCAGCTGAGCTACGCACGCGCAGTACTCTAATCACCGTCAAATCGAGTGTCGTTTGACGTGGAAGCGCATTCTACTGAAACGGTGGTATAAGTCAATGGTTTGAGCCGTTAAAGTATGAATTAATTTTTGTTTGGTGGTTATTTATCCGAATTTGCGTTTTTTTGCTCATCGGTCATGGTCAATTCCGCATCTTCATCGTGCTCATCGCCTGAAACCACATCTTCAAGTTTTACTTTTTCTACAGTTCTGAATGTGTTGATCGGTCCCGCCAACCCATAGACAGCAAATACCACAAACAACACGACTGCAGGCTCGGTCGCCACGACCACAAAGACCAACATAATCAATAACAAGGCAACAAACGGGACTTTGCCAGCCCAATTCACTTCTTTAAAAGAGTTATATTTGAAATTGCTAACCATCAATAAGCCAGCAAGACTGGTAATCATCGCCATTGGATAAGCATGAATCCCAGCATCAAACTGATATTCTTGCGCTACCCAGACATACCCTGCCACAATCCCAGCAGCGGCCGGACTCGCTAATCCTTGGAAAAACCTTGGATCCGCAATACCCACTTGAGTATTAAATCGAGCTAGACGTAAAGCCGCCCCAGCAACAAAAATAAACGCCGCCAACCAGCCAATCTTACCAAAATCCGTCAACGCCCAATTATATGCAACTAACGCTGGTGCCACCCCAAATGACACCATATCCGCCATCGAATCGTATTCTGCACCAAATGCGCTTTGCGTATTAGTAATGCGTGCAACACGACCATCTAAGCCATCAAAAATCATTGCCACAAAAATTGCAGACGCCGCAGCGACAAAATGACCATTCATCGACGCCACGATGGCATAGAACCCAGAAAACAAACCTGCTGTGGTCAACAAATTTGGTAAAAGGTAAATTCCTTTCTTAGGTTTGTTAGACATGCTTAACCCTACTGATTATTTGCCGATAAGATAACATAGATTAAATATTTTGCTAAGCGAACATGGAGATAGAGGCGACTTTTTCACCATCAACACCCTGCCTCAAACGTTTGCTCATAATCATCGACAAGGAAGTAGTATGCCGATAATCGCTTTGAAACTTTATGCTACAAGCCAATGCTTAGCGTAATCAGAACACAAAGTGTTTCTGCAAAAAGAGCGCAGAAGCACTGCGCTCCGATATCCAGCTATAAGATACTACTTATTCACAAATTCAATCGTTAAGGCATCGTCTTGACTGTCGATTTTGATGGTATTGCCTTGCGCTTCAAAACCTAATAATGCTGATGCAAGGGGATTCTCAAGTTCATGTTGAATCGTGCGTTTAAGTGGTCTTGCACCATACACAGGATCAAAGCCAACTTTAGCGATTTGCTCCAACGCGCGACCAGATACCTCAAGCTTATAGCCTTTATCCAACAGACGTTGACGCAAACCCAACAATTGTAATTTGGCGATTGATTGAATATGCGCTAGGCCAAGCGGATGGAATACGACGATATCATCGACTCGATTGATAAATTCAGGTCTAAAATGCAAACCAACCGTAGCCATCACAAGTTGCTTCATCTCATCATATTGCGCTTGCTCTGCCTTATCTTGAATGATGTCCGAACCGAGGTTAGAGGTCATAA
Source organism: Glaciecola sp. (assembly GCA_023268935.1). Classification (GTDB taxonomy): domain Bacteria; phylum Pseudomonadota; class Gammaproteobacteria; order Enterobacterales; family Alteromonadaceae; genus Opacimonas. The sequence continues at coordinate 29,039 of JALRKK010000052.1, read as the reverse complement.
TGACAACGGTGTTTTTGAAATCTACGGTGCGCCCTTGCCCATCGGTTAAGCGCCCATCATCGAGCACTTGCAATAAGATATTAAACACATCTGGATGCGCTTTCTCCACCTCATCTAACAAGATTACTGAATAGGGTTTACGGCGCACAGCTTCGGTCAAATAACCGCCTTCTTCATAGCCTACATAGCCTGGAGGGGCACCGACTAAGCGTGCTACTGAGTGTTTTTCCATAAATTCAGACATGTCTATGCGCACCATGGCATCCTGACTGTCAAACATAAAATCCGCCAAGGTTTTGCATAATTCGGTTTTGCCCACGCCCGTTGGGCCAAGAAACAAAAATGACCCAATTGGACGATTCGGATCAGCCAAGCCTGCGCGAGAACGCCGTATTGCGTTCGATACGGCACTGACTGCTTCACTTTGACCAATCACACGGTTGTGCAAAACCTCTTCCATGCGAATGAGCTTTTCTTTTTCGCCTTCGAGCATCTTAGCAACTGGAATGCCTGTCCAACGCGATAGTACATCGGCAATCTCATGATCGGTCACTTTGTTTTTGACCAGCTGCGTTTCGACTTCACCCTTATCGTTGGCACTTTCAATGCGCTGTTCTAACTCTGGAATACGTCCATATTGTAGTTCTGACATACGATTGAGATCGCCTGCACGACGCGCAATTTCTAAATCGATCTTGGCTTGTTCAAGCTCAGCTTTAATCGATTGTGTGCCTTGCATCGCATCTTTTTCAGATAACCATATTGTTTCGAGTTCTTTGTATCTTTGCTCAGCTTGCTCGCGCTCAATTTCAATGTCGGAAAGTCGCTTGATAGAAGCCTTGTCGGTCTCTTTTGAAAGCGCTTGTTCTTCTAATTTCCATTGGATAATGCGACGTTCGAGTTTGTCCATTTCTTCTGGTTTGGAATCGATTTGCAAACGAATACTCGAAGCGGCTTCATCAATCAAATCAATCGCTTTATCCGGCAATTGACGGTCTGAGATATAGCGATGCGACAACGTCGCGGCTGCCACAATTGCTGGATCGGTAATATCCACAGAATGATGTAACTCGTAGCGCTCTTTTAGGCCCCGCAATATGGCAATGGTATCTTCTACTGAAGGTTGATCGACCAACACTTTTTGGAAACGGCGTTCAAGTGCTGCGTCTTTTTCGATGTATTGCCGATATTCATCTAAAGTGGTCGCACCGACACAATGCAATTCCCCTCGAGCTAATGCGGGTTTGAGCATATTGCCAGCATCCATTGCCCCATCGCCTTTGCCCGCACCTACCATTGTGTGCAACTCATCGATAAATAAAATGATGTTTCCTTCTTCTTTGGATAATTCATTCAATACCGCTTTGAGGCGCTCTTCAAATTCCCCGCGGTATTTGGCCCCCGCGATAAGTGAGCCCATATCCAAAGACAATACTCGTTTGTGCTTTAAGCCCTCTGGTACCTCGCCGTTTACGATACGTTGAGCAAGCCCTTCGGCAATAGCGGTTTTACCTACGCCAGGCTCGCCGATTAAGACAGGGTTATTTTTGGTACGACGTTGCAATACTTGAATCGTGCGCCGAATTTCATCATCTCGGCCAATCACAGGATCGAGCTTGCCTTGGGTGGCTCGCTCAGTTAAATCTGTGGTGTATTTAGTTAAAGCTTCGCGCACGTCTTCTGCATTTTGATCCGTCACGGCCTGACCATCACGCACGGCATTGATAGAATTGGCGATGCTTTCAACACTTGCCCCAACGCTTTTTAATAGTTCAGAGGTTTCTCCACTACTTTGTACTGCGGCCAGTAAAAACAACTCAGAAGAAATATATTGATCATTGTATTGCTGGGAGAGCTTATCGCACAAGTTGAGCAGATTGATGCATTCTCGGCTCAATTGCACCTCAGCACCGGCTCCTTGTACTCTAGGTAGCTTTTCAATGGCGTGAGCAAGTGCCGAACGCAAACTGTTCAGGTTCACGTTGGCGTGTTGCAACACAGAGCGCACCGAACCACCTTGTTGGTTTAATAAGGCCGTAATGATATGTGCCGGTTCAATATATTGATGGTCTCGCCCAAGCGCCATAGATTGGGCATCAGAAATCGCTGTTTGAAATTTGGTCGTAAACTTATCAAGTCGCATACGAATATCCCATTAAAATTCACATACTCAATGAATGGGTATTCGCTGGTTAACTTTCAAGCAAAAATGTTAGAATTATTTTGACCTAGATCACATCTATAATCAGTCTACATCCAAGCCATGCTCTGCGGTATCTGTTCTTAATGCGTCTCGCATTGCGATAAAATCATCGGGTAATGGCGCATTAAACGTCAACCAATCTTCAGATTCTGGATGTGAGAATGACAATTGAGCTGCATGCAATGCTTGGCGTTTAAATCCTCGCAATGCCTCAGCAAAATCCTGACTCGCCGCCTTAGGCAAGCGTGGACGACCGCCATACAAAACATCTCCGATCAAAGGGTGCTTGATATGCGACATGTGCACACGGATTTGGTGAGTACGACCAGTCTCTAGCTTGAGACGGAGATGTGTAAAAGCTCGGAATTTTTCAATCACTCGATAATGTGTCACTGCATCTTTACCCGTTTCTCTCACCGCCATTGCTGTGCGTTTGGTTGCTGAACGACCAATGGGGGCTTCAACATACCCTCCAGCTACCATAGTACCGTACACTAACGCTTCGTACTCACGACTCATCACGCGAGTTTGCAACTGCTCAACAAGGTGAGTTTGCGCAGCTAAAGTTTTAGCGACCACCATTAATCCAGTAGTGTCTTTGTCGAGTCGATGTACAATCCCAGCACGAGGAACCGTTTCAATATCTGGATGGTGAGCAAGCAGAGCATTTAATACTGTTCCAGTTGGATTACCCGCACCAGGGTGCACCACTAAGCCTGCTGGTTTATTGATCACGAGAACTGATTCATCTTCATAGACAATATCCAGTTCAATATCTTGAGCAATATTTTCGACTTGAACGGCAATCACAGCATCAATATCGACTTGTTCCGTTCCAGAGACTTTGAGCCTAGGTGTGGTAATGGTTTCACCATCAAGCTTAACAAAGCCAGCTATGATCCATTCTTTGAGTTTACTGCGAGAATATTCAGGGAACATCTCAGCGAGAACTTGGTCTAAACGACGGTCAAACTGAGTTTGATCGATGATGCCAGTTAATTGAACCTGATGTGATGAACCAGGTGATAGATGAGACGATGAATTAGACGATGAATTAGACATAGATGGGCATTTATAAAAAAATCTCATAGAATTATATCAGTTTCATTCACAAGGTGTGTAATAATACTGTTCGTATATATAATTCAACGATAACAACAAGGTGATATCCATGCCAAAAATGGGACGTATCATTGCTTTATCAGCACTTATCGCACTTGCTGGTTGCAGTAATACCGCTGATGAAGAACAAATTGAAAAAGCCAAATTGCTTGGTCCAGAAGCGAGTTATGAAGTGGCCAAAGAAATGCTAAAAAATGGTAATTTCAACGGCGCTGCTGAAACTTTAAGCAATCTTGACTCACGCTACCCATTTGGTCCTCTATCTTTGCAGATCCAATTGGACTTGATTTATGCTTATTACAAGGCCGGTGATGCCGATCAAGCCTTGGCAATGGTTGACCGCTTTATCCGCTTAAACCCAAATCATAAAGACGTTGATTATGCGTTTTACATGCGCGGATTAACTAATATGGACTCGGATACCAACTTGTTCCAAGACTTGTTGAATATTGATCGCTCTGACCGTGACCCAACTGCGACGCGTGAAGCGTTCAATGACTTTAGACGTCTAATTGAACGTTTCCCGGAAAGTGAATATGCCGCGGATGCACAAAAGCGCATGACCTACCTCAAAGACCGCTTAGCTAAGTATGAAATTGCTATTGCGCGATTTTACATGCGCCGAGGAGCTTATGTTGCTGCTGCAAACCGTGGCCAATACGTGCTTGAATATTTTGGCGATACCGCACAAGTTCAACCCGCTTTAGAAATCATGGTGTCGGCCTACGACCAACTCGGTTTAGACGAGCTAAAGAATAATGCAATTAAGATCTTGAAGTTGAACTACCCTGACAGTGAATTTATCTAAATCACACACAAACAAAAAGCCGTTTTTCAAAAACGGCTTTTTTGTGATAAATGTTATTTGAAAAACAAGTGACTAAACGGGTTCAGCAACCGCGCTAGACCAGAAGTGAAATGCAACGGTTGATCTACAATACTGAACACCAAACAACCGTCTTTTGCGTCAGACATTGGAGCGTGTACATGCTCACTGTCCATCATCAAAAAATCACCTGAATCATATTCGTTGAGTCCGTCAGAGAACTCTCCATTGACCACTAGCGTCAACTCATTACCTCTGTGGGTATGTTCAGGCACTTGGCCGCCTTTTTCCATGTAAATAAAGTTCGCAACATACTCTCCGCCAATTTCAACCGGCGCCTGCCACACTTTACCCAGTAATTTTGACCAATTACCAGTATGCTTGACATAGCGCTGTAGTGGCTTGGGTACATCAAAAAACTTACCATCTAGCTCAATACGAGGCGTGATGTCTGGTCGAACATTTAACATCGGCATGGCAGTGATTTCCGCAAGCATTTTTTCAAATGCCGGATCGGTTTGCTCATGCGCATGAATGTTTTCGATATCTTTAGCAAATTCATAACTTTTTGCTTGGACGAACTCTTGGCATTGGGGGCACATATCACAATGCGCAGAAATGACCAAAGCTTGGGTTGCAGCAATATTGCCTTCGGCAAATTGAGTCAACTGCTTATCGGTTGGGTGGAACTTAATCATGATCTTCTAGCATATCCTTCAATCGCTGCAAAGCTAAACGGGTCCTACTTTTTACCGTACCTAATGGTATCGATAGTTGATCTGCTACTTCTTGCTGCGATTTACCATCTAAATAGATGGCTTCTATCACGGCTCGTTGTTTGTCAGGCAAATTCTCAAACAACTGGCCAACTTGCTCTAAAGTTATTTGTTCGTCCAGAGATGTTTCATTGGCATCTGGTGTCTGCTCACACAACACCGGCCACAAATCATCCGAACAAATATCTTCCTTTCTATTTTGTAATTTACGCAACATATCGAAGCGTATATTACGGGCTATCGTAAAAATCCATGTCGACGGTGATCCCTTACTCGCATCAAATAGATGCGCTTTTTGCCAGACATTGGCCATGGTGTCTTGCACCATTTCCATTGCCAGAGCTTCATTTCCCATTTGTTTTAACGCATAGGAACGCAGTCTTGGTGCAAAATACGAAAAAACTTTTGCATAAGACCGCTTACAACGCTCATTGGCAACCTCTACCAAAGCTTCTGACATCTCGTCAGCCACTTCAGCCGGCTTGCAGTTATTCTTAGAATTATCCAATGTCATTCCAATCAACATGTAGGGCTCCAGTGAAGTATGGTACTAAACACACTGGCTTTCCATTGTCTGACTACTTTTTATTCTACTAGTTCCGAGAGGTATTGTACAATCTCTGTACAATCTCCACTTGCAAGAAAAGCTTGTTTCTTTTCTGCATCCACGGGAAGTAGCTCCAACCAACGGTTGATCACCCAAATTGGGTCATCAAACTTGGTCTCTGAATATAAAGTATTCACTTCAGGATAGCGAGCGAATATTTCCTCTAATCGTTTGTCCATCGGATGTAACTCAGCTTTGCCTTCATTAAAAGCCATTGGAGATATCATTTCACAATTACCAATGCGAAGACCATCGCTTTCAGTGGCAATGTTATCAATTCTGACACATTGCAGACCTTCCACAGTGATTCCTAGAAAACCATCATCCAACATATTAAAATCAACCACTTCAACATATGTACCAATCGGGTAAATGTGTTCGTTGTTGTCTTTGTTGCCTTTTGCATTGAGCATACAAACCACAAACCCTGTTTCCGCTGCGCAGGCTTCTTTAACCATGCGCACATAGCGCGCTTCAAAAATGCGCAATGACATTCTGCCACCGGGAAGAACGTGCGCGGATAAAGGAAAAAGGGGTAAGGTAACCAATGTTGCGATCCTCAAATAAAACTACATTATTTATACAGCCCAACCCTGGGAAAAGATTAACTCTGAACAGAAAAAACTTGTTGATCCAAATTGCATTTACTACTGTAAATAATACGAAACACTTTATCTATTTTTGTATGCCGATTATTGACCAATTTTGCGCGTTTTATAATGATTTAAAATCATCTCAACTCACTGATATAAAAGTGATTTACAGTAATGATATACAACTAATCGACCCCATTGGCGTGCATCGCGGACAAGAACAGTTAACCGCTTACTTTGACAAGCTATTACAGGGGGCAAAGCACTGCGACTTTAGTATTACATCTGTTGCAGAGCACAAACTGATTAAACCGTCTGATCTATCTCAGTACTCAGTTAATTGGGTGATGTCGTTTGCCACACCAAAATTAAACGGCGGTCGCACCATTGATGTGGATGGCATGACTTTATTAAAAGTACGTGACAACAAAATTTTTTATCACCGAGATTATTACGACTTAGGTCAAATGGTATATGAACATATCCCAATCCTCGGTGCTATCACCAAAAAGATTAAATACGGTATGCGCGCATGAAAACATTACTGATCACTGGTGCCACTTCAGGTATTGGCGAAGCTGTTGCAATACTGGCAGCACAACGAGGGTTTAATGTCATAGCCTGTGGTCGTAACCAACAACGTCTTGATAAAATGAGTGAGATGGATAACATCTCCGCTTGTCAATTCGATGCCACGGACTTAGTTGCCACTCAATCTGCATTGGCAGGCATCACTGCTGATATCGTATTACTGAACGCCGGTACATGTGAATATGTTGATTTACCGCATTTTGACGCAAGTATGTTTGAACGTGTATTTGCGGTTAATGTACAAGGTGTGGCCAACGTCATTGAAGCATTGAGTCCGTCACTCAACTCTGGCAACAAACTGGTGTTTGTCGATAGTCTTGCCCGCTTACTGCCGTTTCCTCGAAGCGCGGCTTATGGTGCAAGTAAAGCGGCTCTCAATTACATGGCTAAATCATTGGCCGTCGATTACGCTCATTTAGGAATTGACGTTCAAACTATTTCACCTGGTTTTGTCAAAACACCGTTGACAGATAGAAACGATTTTCCAATGCCACTAGTCATTGGCGTTGAAGAGGCGGCACAGGACATTTTAGATGGCATTCAAAGTCGTCGCGCCAGTATTTATTTTCCTACGCGCTTGAGCCTGATCTTGCGCTTTTTGCATTTTTTACCGCAATCATGGCAGCACAAAATCGCTATGAATATGCGCCGAACCAAAAGACAGACAGCATGAAAAGACGCATCGCAATCATCGGTACCGGTATTTCTGGGTTAACCTGCGGATATCTACTGCACCGCAAACACGATATTACTGTGTTTGAAGCTAATGATTACATTGGCGGTCATACCGCTACCAAAGACGTCACTTTGGATGGCAGAGAATACGCCATCGATACTGGTTTTATCGTTTTTAATGATTGGACCTATCCGAATTTTAATCAACTCATGAATCAAATCGGGGTGAACGCACAGCCAACAGAAATGAGCTTTAGTGTCAAAAATCACGCGCAAAACATCGAATATAATGGTAATAATCTCAACTCATTGTTTGCTCAGCGCCGCAATTTTTTGCGTCCTAGATTTTGGCGCATTATTCGCGACATTCTCAAATTTAACAAATTGTGCAAGAGCTCCGATGCACTAGCGCATGCGGAGCAAAATAAAACGCTCTTTGAATACATCCAACATCATAATCTCTCTGCGGATTTTACCGACAACTACATCTTGCCAATGTGCGCCGCCATTTGGTCCATGTCGCTGGCGGATACCAAGCGTTTTCCATTGCGCTTCTTTTTGCAGTTTTTTAATAATCACGGCCTCCTCAACATTACTGACCGCCCTCAGTGGTACACCATTATTGGAGGCTCAAGAGAATACATTGCGCCGTTAACGGAAGGATTCAAAGACGCGATCCGCCTGAATTCTCCCGTTACCTCTGTGCGTAAAACAGATGCTGGCATGATTGTCACAAGTTCTAATGGTGACGAGCTCTTTGATGAGGTGATTTTTGCCTGTCACTCCGACCAAGCGCTGGCCATGTTAGATACCCCTAGTAAAGACCAGCAGGATATCCTTGGAGCGATTCCGTATGCCATGAATGAGGTAGTACTTCACACTGACACCTCAGTATTGCCCAAACGCCCCTTGGCGTGGGCAAGTTGGAATTACGTAATTAAAGGTGAAGAAGGCGAAGAAAATAAAGCCGCTTCGGTCACTTATAACATGAATATTTTACAACGCTTAAAGTGTGCTCCGACATTTTGTGTTACATTGAACAATACCGATGCGATTGACCCCAGCAAAATTCTTGGTACCTATCATTATGCTCATCCCCAATACAGCCCAGAAATGGTGGCCGCACAACAGCGCAAAGAGCACATTTGCGGGGTAGACAACACCTATTTTTGTGGTGCGTATTGGTATAACGGCTTTCACGAAGATGGGGTGCGAAGTGCACTAGAAGTGTGTGCCAAATTTGGGGAGTCTTTGTGAGCGTCGCATCAAAGACACTAGAGAGTGCCATTTATCGTGGCACGGTCTGGCATGAACGAGTTAAACCCACAAAACATGCTTTTCAGTATGATATTGCTTTATTCTGGCTGAAACTCAGTGAAATTGAGGGGTTGGATACTCTCAATGGACTGCATATCAATCGCAAAGGCTGGTTATCTTTTGTGCGCAAAGACTATTGTGCGCCACATATTAGCGATTTACAAACCGCCATATTAGCAAAAGCCAACACTCTTTCTGATGGTGAAGAAATTACGGGAGAGGTCTTTTTTTTGGGGCAAACTCGGACTTTGAACGTGTATTTTTCCCCTGTTAATTTTTATTATATTAGACGAGAAGGCGAGTTCAGCCATATGTTGGCGGAAGTAAGTAACACACCATGGAACGAGCGCCATTATTATTTGGTCGATCTGAAAGAACAAGCGCCTACGCAAAAGGCATTTCATGTATCCCCTTTTAACCCGATGGATATGACATACCATTGGCAAATAAGTGAACCCGCTGAGACCCTGAAACTCGTATTAAGTTGTCACCGTGAAGACAAAGAATTTGTAGCAGGTATTGCTCTTAAAAGGTCCGAGTTATCTGTCAAGAATTTGCGACAATTGCGACGCCAAATTCCAAGTATGACACTCAAAACGGTGATCGGCATTTATTGGCAAGCAGTAAAACTATTTATTAAACGCACGCCGTTTTATGGTCATCCGGGCAAACCAGATAACCCTCCAGCGATTCAAAGTGAGAAGTAAAATTATGTCACAATTAGAACAATCCATCGCACAACACGAATCCGTTAGCATTCTAGATAAATGGGCAAAGTCGGCCTTTATTGGAGTGCTTAATCACCTCCCTGATGGGTATTTAACCTTAACTGAAAACGGGGTTTTAGTCGGCCAATTTGGCAACGCTGATTCAACTATGCATGCAGAAGTCAATATTCTCAACAGCAAAGCTTATCGCCAGTTATTACTTGGCGGCAGTGTGGCTGCTGGTGAGACGTATATGGATAAACTTTGGGATACGCCCAATTTAACGCATGTGATCCGTATCTTTGCACGCAATTTGCCTGTATTGGACAAATGGGAAAAGCGCTTTAAATGGATGATTATGCCTGTGAATAAGGTGCAGCACTTTTTGCGACGAAACTCGGTCAGCCAAGCCAGAAAAAATATCCAAGCTCACTATGATTTAGGCAATGACCTCTATACCGAGTTTTTGTGTCCCAACATGATGTACTCCAGTGCAATCTACCCTCATGAACATGCCAGTTTGAGCGAAGCGCAAGAGCATAAACTCAAGCAAATCTGTGATAAGTTGCAGCTTAGTCCGACTGACCACCTTCTTGAAATAGGTACCGGCTGGGGCGGCCTTGCTGTATTTGCAGCCAAACACTATGGCTGTAAAGTCACTACAACAACGATTTCGGACGAACAGTACGCTTGGGCTGAAGATTGGGTGGCTAGAGAAGGTCTAGCTGATCGCATCACTCTGCTCAAACGCGATTATCGTTTATTAGAAGGTCAATACGACAAAGTGGTTTCCATCGAGATGATTGAAGCTGTTGGAAAACGCTTTTTGCGCAATTTCTTCGAAAAGTGCTCGAGTTTACTCAAGCCCAATGGGTTGATGTTGCTCCAAGCGATCACGATTGATGACAGACGCTACGACAGCTATGCTAACAGTGTGGATTTTATCCAAAAATACATTTTTCCTGGCGGTTTTTTACCGTCACAATATGTTATTAATCAGCACATCAAAAAGTACACTGATTTTAGCATCCGAGACTTGCATGATATCGGTCTAGATTATGCTCAAACGCTTAAACACTGGCATGAAGCATTCTTAGCAAATTTAGATTCATTACAGCAAAAAGGTTATGACGAGCGTTTTGTCAGAATGTGGGAATACTATCTAAATTATTGTGAAGGTGGATTTCGCGAGAGAACCATTAGCACAGTACAACTATTACTTGGCAAGTCTCAACATACCCAAAACATGCAATTCCGCTAACTTTTTTCGTGTGGAAGAAATATCGGTGACGGTTATGGATTACCCGTCACTGATAACATTTCTAAAAACTTAGGCTTACCTTGATTGATTCGAATTTCAATTCGGCGGTTACTACCTCAATTATCGGCATAGTGCGAATTTACTAGAGATTAAATTAGAAAATCACACACCAAACATACCCAAACTCCTGATTCCTTGTTAGAATGCGATAACTTTTGAACCCCAACAGGATGTCTTATGTCTGATGCTAACGAACGCAATACGCCCAGCTTTGAAGAAGCGATGCAACAACTCGAACGCATTGTGACCGAAATGGAGCAAGGTGATCTGCCTTTAGCTGAGGCGTTAAGTAAATTTGAGCAAGGAATCAAGCTAGCGAGAGCCAGCCAAGCCCAGCTTAAAGAAGCCGAGCAAAAAGTACAAATGCTTGCTCAAGACAATATGACTTTGACGGACTTTGAGCCCGAATAATCCTTCCTAAAATTCCAGCGACTCATGAAATTCGAACAGTACCATGCTGATGTGCGCGCCCGAATTGATTATCAATTAGAGCAACACATCAATAGTTTACCAAAACAAGCCTCGCCCCTCGCGGATGCAATGAAATATGCATTGTTGAGCAACGGCAAGCGTGTCAGGCCGTTATTGATGACCATGGTATCTGAGATGCTCAACGTATCATTCGCAAAAGTGCTCAATCTAGCCTGCGCAGTGGAATGCATTCACGCTTATTCACTCGTGCATGATGACTTGCCAGCAATGGATGACGACGACTTCCGCCGTGGTCAACCTACTTGTCATATTTTATTTGACGAAGGCATGGCGATTTTAGCTGGTGATGCACTGCAAACTATGGCTTTTGAAATTGTTGTCAACGACGCTTTGCTTATTGCCGAAGAGAAAATAAACAGTTTGAGACTCTTAACCAATGCATCAGGCTACGCCGGTATGTGCGGCGGCCAAGCGATTGATTTAACACACACTAATCAACAAATTGATGTCAAGACACTGACAGAATTACATCAGCTAAAAACCGGCGCATTATTGCAAGCATGTGTCTCGATTCCAATGGCGCTTGCTGAAGGAATGGATGAAAGTGCACAAAAAGCCTTGCTGCAGTTTGCTCAAAAAATTGGCTTAGCTTTCCAAGTGCAAGATGACATTCTTGATGTGACCGGTGATAGCGCTACATTAGGTAAGCCCAGCGGTTCAGACGAAGAGGCCAACAAATCCACCTTTCCTGCTCTGTTGGGACTCAGTACAGCACAGAATTACCTAGACAAACTCTACAGCGAAGCGTTGACCAGTTTGAAGCAATTACCCTATCATACGGATCCATTAAGGGACTTTGCACAGTATATAATTAAACGGAATTATTAAAATAACAATGAATACCATGACCCTCTCACTCGACCACTACCCATTATTAGCGTTGGCGAACAATCCAGCAGAGTTGCGCACTTTACCTAAAGGTAAACTTCCTCAGTTAGCCGATGAACTCAGACAATATCTTTTAGCATGTGTCAGCCAGTCGTCGGGACACTTTGCATCGGGTCTTGGTACGGTCGAATTAACGGTCGCACTGCACTATGTATACAACACCCCGTTTGATCAACTCGTTTGGGATGTCGGTCATCAAGCCTATCCGCATAAAATCTTAACCGAGCGCCGGGAACGCATGTCGACCATTCGCCAAAAAGACGGATTACACCCTTTCCCTTGGCCATTAGAGTCAGAGTACGATACATTTGCTGTCGGCCATTCTTCGACATCAATCAGCGCTGCCCTAGGTATGGCTATCGCAGCAGATAAAGAAGGCAAAAATCGCAAAACTGTTGCAGTCATCGGCGATGGCGCGATGACCGCAGGCTTGGCATTTGAAGCGTTGAATCACGGCGGGGATTTGGACAAAGACTTAGTCGTTGTATTGAACGACAATGAAATGTCGATATCCGAAAATGTTGGCGCCCTAAATTCACACTTAGCGCGTCTGTTGACTGGGAATTTTTATAATACAATTCGCGATGGTAGCAAAAAAGTGTTATCTAACGTACCTCCTCTCAAGGAATTCGCTTCTAAGGCTGAGGAACACATTAAGAGCATGGTCGTGCCTGGAACTATTTTTGAAGAATTAGGTTTCAACTATATTGGTCCAATTGATGGGCACGATGTTAAAGGTATGGTTGATACCTTACGTAATATGCGTCAAAACAGCGGGCCTCAAATTCTCCATGTAGTTACCCGCAAAGGCAAAGGCTATGAAGTAGCCGAAAAGGACCCGATCAAATTCCACGCAGTACCTAAATTCAACCCTGCCGATGAAGCGTTACCGAAAGCTAAGCCGACTTCACCTTCTTATTCGGCGATTTTTGGTCAATGGTTATGTGATATGGCCGAACTCGATCCAAAACTCATGGCGATTACCCCAGCTATGCGAGAAGGGTCTGGCATGGTCAAGTTTTCACAAGCCTACCCTGAGCAATACTTTGATGTTGCGATTGCTGAGCAACACGCAGTGACCCTTGCTGCGGGTATGGCAACGCAAGGATTGCATCCGGTAGTTGCGATCTACTCGACATTTTTACAACGTGCTTATGACCAGCTCATCCACGATGTGGCCTTACAAAATCTACCTGTATTATTTGCGATTGACCGCGCCGGTATTGTCGGTGCCGATGGTCCCACCCACCAAGGTGCCTTTGATATCAGTTTCATGCGCTGTATTCCTAATATGGTGATTATGACGCCTGCTGACGAAAATGAATGTCGACAAATGTTGTACACCGGCCATCAACATCAAGGACCAGCTGCTGTGCGTTACCCTCGTGGAGGAGGGCCTAATGCGCCAATTGAATCGAAAATGACAGCGATACCTTTGGGTCAATCGCGAAGTATTTTACAAGGAAAAAACGTTGCGATACTCAATTTTGGTACTCTGTTGCCAGAGGCTCAGAAGGCTGCTGAAGCGCTAGGCGCAACCCTCGTTGATATGCGCTTTGTCAAACCTCTTGATGAAAAAGCGGTTACAGACTTAGCTGCGACTCACGAACTACTCGTGACATTAGAAGATGGTGCGATCAAAGGTGGCGCGGGTTCAGAAGTAGCTGAATATTTGTTTAACACACAAACCCAGGTTAAGTTGCTGCAGTGTGGCTTGCCGGATACCTTCATTATGCAAGGCACTCAGGCAGAAATGTACGCCGAACATCAAATCGATGGCGCTGGGATCGTCGCTCAGGTCAACGCCTTTCTTAATATGTAAATATCAAATAAAGATGCAAACACCCTAGCGTACAAAGACCCGCTACTATGTCGTCGGCCATGATCCCAAAACCACCGTCGAAGCGCTTATCGATAACGCCAATCAAACTGGGTTTGGCGATATCAAAATAACGAAACAAGACAAAGCCAAGCAAAGCCGTATCCCATGCCAAAGGGACGGCTATAAATGCCACCAGCATGCCGGCTATTTCATCCCAGACGATGGCTCCGTGGTCATGCACTTTTAATTTCTGAGCAGTGTGCTGACAAAGCCTAATCCCAACTATGCAAGCAACTAGCGTCACGACAACAAACATTATTAAATTGATATCTGTCAGTAGCCAAAGTAAAGGAAAAGCGGCCAATGAGCCAAACGTTCCAGGAGCTTTTGGCATCAAGCCACTGCCAAAACCAAAGGATAAAAAATGCACTGGATGAAACCAAGGGGCTGCTTGTTTTTGTTCGGCTGTCAGCATGTTTTATCCTTAAAATTGATGTTCATATGCGCCTTTGGGGAGTTGATAAGTTTGTCCATTAGATATAAGTAACAGATTGTTGGCCGATTCAGTAATATGCCCTATTTTGGTTATAGACACATTACACTCTTGAGCAATCTGTTGAAGTTCGGCTGCATGAGATTTTGGCGCAGTAAAACACAACTCGTAATCATCACCGCCAGTTAAAGCATACTCTTGTGCTTGCTTTTTTGTCACATAATCAAGTAGTTCAGAAGAGTAAGGTAGTGCACTGACATCAATCTGAGCGCCTACGAATGAGGCCTTTAAGATGTGTTTGAGGTCACCTGCCAACCCATCAGACACGTCCAAACAACTGCTTGCCAAACTTCGCAATTGCTTGCCTAACAACACTCTCGGCGTGGGTCTTAATAAGCGTTCAATCAAATTACGCTGGATAATGTCTAGTGCCGCATGATCCGTTTGTGTATTTAGAATGTTCAACCCAGCGGCTGCATCGCCTAATGTTCCACTAACATAGATATCATCACCCACTTGTGCACCATCTCGTCGTACGGCTTTGCCACGAGGAATGAGACCATGAATCGTCACGCTAATCGATAAGGGCCCTGAAGTGGTATCACCACCGATTAAAGCGACCTGATAATCCTCACACGTTTGCATGAAGCTTCGCGCGAATTCTGATAGCCATCGCGGTGGTAGTTTAGGTAACGTGAGTGCGAGTGATACCCAAGCTGGAGTCGCCCCCATCGCTGCCATATCACTCAAATTAACTGCGAGCGCTTTATAGGCCAAGTCCGCCGGAGCCACATCTGGAAAAAAATGCACACCACTGACTAGTGTATCGGTGCTGACAAGAAGTTGTTGTTCAGGTGGAACATCTAAAATTGCGGCGTCATCGCCAATTCCAAGAACAACTTGAGAATGATTTGTGCCCGCAGAGGATTGTGCAAAAAAGGTTTCAATCAGTGAAAACTCTTGCATACGGACACGTGTCTAAATTTAGGCTTGTTCGTGTTTGCGCAATGTGCGTACGGCTTTATCGAGTACACCATTCACAAACTTGTGGCTTTCTTCTGCGCCAAATACCTTAGCTAACTCAATCGCTTCATTGATCACGACTTTGTATGGTACATCAATACGTTGCGTCAACTCATAGGTAGCGATACGCAAAATCGCTTTTTCAATGGGATCCAGTTCTTCAGGTAACCGGCCAAGGTAAGGCTTAATTGCTACGTCTAAATCCGCTACTTGCTTAATCGAACCTTGCAATAACTCTTGAAAATAGGGCATGTCGACTTTGCCCATCTCGTTTGTGGTCGCAAGATTGAGCTCAATGCTGGCCACATCGTTGTTCGACAGCATCCACGAATAGACGCCTTGTAATGCCATTTCGCGCGCCCGACGACGCGCTGCAGGTTTCATCTTTTGACTCACACAGTTGCCTCATCAATGGCCACCATCACGTTGACCATTTCTAACGCACCAAGAGCCGCTTCGGCTCCCTTATTCCCTGCTTTGGTTCCTGAACGCTCAATCGCTTGCTCAATACTGTCTGTAGTAATCACACCAAATGACACAGGAATATCAAACTCTAACGACACTTGCGCCAGACCTTTATTACACTCTCCCGCTACAAAATCAAAATGTGGCGTCCCCCCGCGAATCACTGCACCTAGCGCGATTATGGCATCATATTGGCCTTGTTTAGCGATTTTTTTGGCGGCGAGCGGTAACTCATAAGCACCTGGCACACGCACCACTGTGACATCAGAATCGCTGACTTCACCGTGACGCTCGAGTGCATCCAACGCGCCTTCTAATAAAGACTCCACAACAAAACTATTAAATCGCGATACAACAATGGCAAATTTTTTGCCCGTTGCGCGCATGTTGCCTTCAATTACGTTCATGAATGAATTCCTTAATAAAAATTTGGTGTGGAGTATATCACAAATGCCAGTAGTCTCACTAGAAATCGCTGATGTACTCAACAACTTCTAAACCAAAACCGGATAAACCTGAATATTTGATGGGTTTAGATAACAAACGCATTTGTTTGACCCCCAAAGCTTCCAATATCTGTGAGCCAACACCCACAGTTCGAGAACTGCCTTGCCACGTTTTTCCAGGAGCCACTTCACCGCGGTCTTCTGCGGCAAACTGTTTGATTTGCCCTTCTAGGTCTTCTTTCGCACCTAACAGCACTAATACACCACCGTCTTGCGCGATACGTGACATCGCTTTGGCCAAATTCATAGACCGATTCATACCTCGAGTAGAAGCCAGCAAATCAGAAAAAGTATTGTGCAAGTGTACGCGAACCGTGGTCGGCTGGGTTGAGTCTATCTCGCCATTGATGAGTGCAAAGTGCAGCTCACCGTCAATCACGTCTTTGTAAGTAATTAGCTCAAACTCGCCATATTCAGTTGGCAAATGACAGCGCGCAATTTCTTCAATGGTCGTTTCGTTGTGATTGCGGTATTCAATTAAATCGGCAATCGTGCCTATTTTAAGCCCGTGTTTTTGCGCGAATTTTTCAAGTTCTGGACGACGTGCCATCGTGCCGTCTTCATTTAGGATCTCGACAATCACTGACGCTGGTTCACAGCCAGCCAAACGCGCCAAATCCACGCCAGCTTCAGTATGCCCAGCACGTGTAAGTACACCGCCCTCTTTGGCGATGAGAGGGAAAATATGCCCAGGTTGTACAATGTCCGTTGCTTTGGCATCCGGGTTGACGGCGGCTAAGATGGTAGTGGCTCTATCCGCAGCTGAAATACCAGTGGTCACCCCTTCAGCCGCTTCAATCGACACCGTAAAATTAGTGGAAAATTGAGCTGAGTTCTTATCTACCATCAATGGTAACTTTAAACGACGACAACGCTCAGCTGTCATCGGCAAACAGACTAAACCACGCGCGTGAGTGACCATAAAGTTAATGGCTTCTGGTGTGACATGCTCTGCCGCCATAACGAGGTCCCCTTCGTTTTCACGGTCTTCGTCATCCATTAAAATGACCATTTTGCCTTGGCGTATATCTTCAATCAGTTCTGTAGGGGTATTAAAGGTGGACATAAGCGTCTGTGTTTCCTATTTTAAATAGCCGTTTTCAGCTAAAAATGCCATGCTAATGTCTTGTTTATTATGTTCTTTTTGACCTTGCATGAGGCGTTCTAGATATCGAGCAATGACATCGACCTCAAGATTGACTTGAGTACCGATTTTGTATTGTCCGATAATGGTTTTTTCTAAGGTGTGCGGGATCAGCCACAACATAAACTCATCTCCATCGAGTTCGTTGACCGTCAAGCTTACTCCATCCACGGTAATAGAACCTTTATGAGCAATATAATGAGCGATGTCTTGCGGCATTTTGACCCAGACTTCAATGTATTCATGTTGGTCAATGATACGACTGATCGAGCCCACACCATCCACATGGCCTGACACAATGTGACCGCCAAAGCGAGAAGTCGGTAGCATGGCTTTTTCTAAGTTAACTTGCATGCCGGAAGTATAGTGTGCAAAACCGGTATACTTAATGGTCTCTGTCGAGACGTCCGCACAATAATAATCATTGCCAAATTCTACGACGGTCAAACATACACCATTAGTCGCAATGGAGTCGCCAAGCTGTACATCTGACATATCCAAATTAGGACAGTGCACTTTAAGTTTAATATCTTTACCCGTTTGCGTTAACCCAGTGATAGTGCCAACTGCTTCAATAATACCAGTAAACATAAGGTTTCCTAAGGTTTTAACGAGAAAATGAATTTTTGATCAGGACCGATGGTACGCTGTTCTTTCAGATTGAATTTTACCGCATCTTGCAATTGAGTTAAATCAGAGATTGCAAAAGCGCCTTGAGCCTTATCCCCAAGAATCACTGGTGCTTGATAAAGGACGATTTCATCCACGCAGTGCCCTTCAAGTAAAGCACCCGCTAATCCGGAACCGGCTTCAACCCAGACACGATTGAGTTGCATCTGTGCAAGCTTTTCCATCATGGCACTTAAATTAGGACGTTCAGCGACAAGCGGTATGCGAATTTGTTTATTATGAGTTGGTAGCGCATCATTTTGTATCACATTAAACACGTATACTGGAGCATTAGCGGATTGGAACATGCCTTGTTCGCCAACACGGTTATGTGAATCCAATACCACACGTAAAGGCTGCTCAAATTGCGCTAATGGATTGCGCAGTAAGACATCTTTTAACGCCTGAGGCGCTTCGTTCATTCGGACTTGCAAATTTGGATTATCTGCGAGGACTGTCCCTGAACCAGTTAGGATCGCATCGGATTGTGCACGATGTAACTGCACGTCTGCTCTGGCTTGCGGTGAGGTGATCCATTGACTTTGCCCATTGCTCAACGCAATTTTGCCATCCAAAGACATCCCCATTTTGAGCGTTACAAAAGGTCTCTTAGCCTCGACTCGAGTTAAAAAGCCAGCATTAAGTTCTCTTGCTTGTTGCTCTAAACAAGGACCATCAACAACGATACCTGCGGCTTTTAATCGGGCAATGCCTTTGCCCGATACTTCGGGAAAGGGATCACGCATTGCTACCACCACACGACCAATACCCGCGTCAATCAGTGCATTGGCACAAGGGCCAGTGCGGCCTGTGTGAGCGCATGGCTCAAGGGTGACATAGGCCGTGGCTGCTTTGGCTCGCGTTCCAGCTTGTTGCAGCGCATTGATTTCGGCATGCGCAGTGCCTGCTTGGTGATGATGTCCCTCTCCGACGATTCTCTCCTGTTGGGTGATCACACACCCAACCATTGGGTTTGGCCGTGCAGTATACTCGCCTAACTTAGCTAAACGCAGAGCGCGCGCCATCATTTGATAATCAAAGTTCGAGAGACTCATTCGAGATCGAGATCCTGCTGACCTAGTTTGGCAATTTCTTCCCCAAATTCACGAATGTCTTCAAATTTGCGATAGACCGATGCAAAGCGCACGTAAGCGACTTGATCGAGTTTTTTGAGACGATTCATGATTTGTGTACCGACAAATTCAGTATTCACTTCACGCTCACCAGTGCCACGAATACTGGACATGATTTCGACGATTGCCTTTTCAATTTTCTCTGCTGAGACAGGGCGTTTTTCTAAGGAGCGTAAAATCCCCGCACGCAACTTGTCTTCATTGAACGGTTCACGGGTGCCATCGCGTTTGATCACTCTAGGCATTACTAGTTCAGCGATTTCAAAGGTAGTAAATCGTTCTCTACAAGACGCACACTCACGCCGGCGGCGGATCTGATGACCATCCGCAACCAAGCGTGAATCTATGACTTTGGTGTCTTGCTCATGACAAAAAGGACAATGCATGCTCTACTCCATAAACAAATTAACCGGCATATAGCCGGTTAATCATAATCATTGTACAGCGTGTGTGCTACGCATATACAGGGAACTGCTTAGTCAAGGCGCTGACTTCCGATTGGACTCGAGCGATAACTGATTCATCACCCATGTTATCCAAAATATCACAGATCCAGTTAGCCACTTGCATTGCTTCAGCATCTTTAAACCCGCGACGCGTAATAGCAGGTGTCCCGATCCGTAAACCAGAGGTAACAAACGGTGAGCGCGGATCATTCGGAACTGAATTTTTGTTCACGGTAATATGAGCTTGACCTAGCGCTGCATCAGCATCTTTACCTGTAATGTCTTTATCAATCAAATCTAATAAGAACAAGTGGTTCTGCGTACCATTCGAAACAATCTTATAGCCGCGTTCTTGGAATACTGAAACCATAGCTTGTGCGTTTTTCACAACCTGCGCCATGTAGGTTTTGAACTCTGGCTCCAATGCTTCTTTAAAGGCAACGGCTTTCGCCGCAATTACGTGACACAAAGGACCACCCTGATTGCCAGGGAAGACTGATGAATTCAGTTTTTTGTAAATATCTTCATCGCCACACGCAGACAAGATCAGACCAGATCGAGGTCCAGCAAGAGTCTTATGCGTAGTCGTTGTCACCACATGAGCGTGAGGCACTGGGTTTGGATATACACCACCGGCGACTAAGCCAGCAACGTGCGCCATATCAACTAATAAGTATGCACCCACTTTGTCAGCGATCTCTCGGAATTTCGCCCAATCCACCACACCTGAGTAGGCCGAGAATCCACCGATGATCATTTTAGGCTTATGCTCTAATGCTAAGGCTTCAATTTCGGCATAATCAATCACACCGTCAGCATCAATACCGTACTGCACTGCATTGTAAATTTTACCCGAAAAATTTACGTGCGAACCGTGCGTCAAATGACCGCCGTGTGCTAAGGACATACCCAAGACAGTATCACCTGCGTTTAGCAAAGCACCAAATACCGCAGTATTAGCTTGCGAACCTGCGTGAGGCTGTACGTTGGCATATTCTGCACCAAACAACGCTTTGGCACGCTCAATCGCTAGGTTTTCGACTACGTCAACGTGCTCACAACCGCCATAATAACGCTTACCAGGATAACCTTCCGCATATTTGTTAGTCAGCTGCGAACCCTGTGCTTCCAGAACGCGTGGCGAGCAATAGTTCTCTGACGCGATAAGTTCAATGTGATCTTCTTGACGTTGATTTTCAAGTTCGATGGCTTTGGCTAATTCAGGATCGAAATCAGCAATATTCATGTTGCGCTGTAGCATAAGTCAAATACCTATAGATTGAGCAAGGTTATGTTTAAAGTCGTATTTTACGCAATTTTTAATCAAAAACCTAGCAGTGCACCCATTAAAACTTTTTATCAAAATGATTTATTTTGTTTCCAGTGCTTTGACTCGTTTGGCGAGCTGGTCTAATTGCTTGTAGCGCACTGAGTTTCGCCGCCATTCATTGTATGGCGCATGTGGCATGCCAGAGGAATACACCCCGGGTTCGGTTATGTCTGATGTGACCATGGTATTGCCGGTTATTTGCACATTATCACAAATGGTGATGTGGCCATTTATCGCAACAGTACCGGCGACAATCACATTTTTGCCAATTTTTACACTGCCCGCCATGGCGACTGCACCACATAAACACGAGCCAGAGCCAATCTGACAGTTATGAGCGATGTGTACTTGGTCATCAATGATCACATTGTGTTCAATCACCGTGTCGGCAAGGGAGCCGCGGTCAATCGTACACAACGCACCTATCTCGGTATTATCGCCGATGATCACGCGTCCAGTTTGCGGGATTTTACGCCACGTACCTGCGTCATTGGCATAGCCAAAACCATCTGGGCCAATGACTGTACCACTCAGTACAGCAACCTTTTGACCTAACTGACATGAGTGATAAATCGTTACATTCGCATGGATATGTGAACCAGAACCAATGACCGCATTTACACCAATCACACAGCCCGGACCAATCGTGACATCTTCACCAATAATAGCCCCCGCTTCAATCACCACATTTGGGCCAATGTTGGCATTAGCCCCTACTTGAGCTGTGTCATCGATGACTGCACTAGGATGGATCCCATATAGGGGACGCGGGGTCGGATCGAGCTGTTGCGCAGCCAGCGCAAAACCAACATACGGGTCTTTCATCACTAACGCTGCGCCTGCGTAATCGCGGGCAAGTGCTTCCGTCAATATCACCACACTGGCATTGCATTCAGGCAGTTTGGACAGGTACTTTTTGTCATTCAAAAAGGTAATATCTCCTGTTTGAGCTTCATCGAGTGGCGCCACTTTATTAATATGAATTTGTGCGGCTTCATCTTGGGTAAGGTTGTGTAAGGTTGCGTTTAGGTGGTTGGCAAGCGCTTGGATATTCATGCGTATCTCTTTGACAAAGCAATGTGTGTCATATCATAAATCATCTAAGTTGATTCAACAAAATTTTGTGTGCAGAAATTGTCCTGCTGTAAAAAGCAGTTGTGGAGAATCGACACAATGCTAAAATTACATCCGGTTAATCATTTTCAATTATTTTAGAGGATCTCATGGCACAATTCGTGTACTCCATGCACAGGGTCGGCAAAATTGTCCCGCCGAATCGTTTCATCTTAAAAGATATTTCCCTGAGCTTTTTTCCTGGCGCCAAAATTGGTGTTTTAGGTCTAAACGGTGCAGGTAAATCTACCTTGTTACGGATCATGGCCGGGGTAGATACTGATATTGAAGGTGAAGCGCGTCCCCTACCTGGCATAAAAGTCGGTTATCTACCACAAGAACCAAAACTTGATGAGTCTTTAGATGTGCGTGGCAATATCGAACTTGCGCTTGGTGAAGTCAAGCATGCACTCACTCGCTTAGATGAAGTTTATGCCGCGTACGCCGAACCAGATGCAGATTTTGACGCACTAGCAGCCGAGCAAGGCAAGCTTGAAGCGATTATTCAATCGCAAGATGGTCATAACCTAGATGCTGCGCTAGAACGAGCCGCAGATGCCTTGCGCCTGCCACCTTGGGATGCAGACATTAGCAAATTATCTGGAGGCGAGCGTCGTCGTGTAGCTTTGTGTAAGTTACTACTCGAAAAGCCTGACATGCTCTTGCTTGACGAACCTACCAACCACTTGGACGCTGAAAGTGTGGCTTGGCTCGAGCGCTTCTTACATGATTATGATGGTACCGTCGTAGCGATTACTCATGATAGATATTTTCTGGATAATGTTGCAGGGTGGATTTTGGAACTTGACCGTGGTGAAGGTATCCCTTGGGAAGGCAATTACTCATCATGGCTTGAGCAAAAAGACAAGCGTCTTGAACAAGAAGAAAAAGCCGAAAGTGCACGTCAAAAATCCATCAAACAAGAACTTGAGTGGGTCAGACAAAACCCCAAAGGTCGTCAAGCTAAATCCAAAGCTCGTATGGCCCGATTTGCTGAACTTTCCACAGGTGATTATCAAAAAAGAAACGAAACCAATGAGCTATTCATCCCACCTGGCGAGCGTCTCGGTGATAAAGTCATTGATGTGAACGGCTTGAGTAAATCATACGGTGACAGAGTGTTGATCGATGATTTGTCTTTCTCTGTGCCCAAAGGTGCTATTGTTGGCATTATTGGTCCAAACGGTGCAGGTAAATCCACCCTCTTTAGAATGCTTACTGGAGCAGAACAAGCCGATAGCGGCATCATTGATGTGGGGGAGACAGTACAAATTGCTTCGGTTGAACAGTTCCGCGACCACATGAATGAAAACCAAACCGTCTTCCAAGAGATATCCGATGGGCAAGATATCATTCGTATTGGCAACTTTGAAATCAATGCCAGAGCGTATTGTTCTCGCTTTAACTTTAAAGGTACCGATCAACAAAAATTCATCAAAGATTTATCTGGTGGTGAGCGCAATCGGGTGCATTTGGCGAAACTTCTTAAAGCCGGTGGAAACGTATTGTTACTTGATGAACCAACTAATGACTTAGACGTTGAGACCTTACGTGCATTGGAAAATGCGTTATTAGAATTCCCGGGCTGTGCCATGGTCATTTCGCACGACCGATGGTTCCTTGACCGAGTTGCAACTCATATTATGGACTACCGTGATGAAGGTAAGATCAATTTCTATGAGGGCAATTACACTGATTACGAGGCATGGCTCAAAGAAAACTTTGGTCAAGATGTGGTTGAGCCGCATCGCTTGAAATACAAGAAGATTGCTAAGTAAAGCTGTAGCGTTCCAATAAAAAAGGGGCTTGAGAGCCCCTTTTTTGGTGTACAGTGTCGAAATTAAATAACTTCGATGTTCTCTGCCTGTGGACCTTTTTGGCCTTGACCGATAGTAAATTGTACTTTTTGACCTTCATTCAAAGTGCGGAAACCGTCACCTTTGATTGCGCGGAAGTGTGCAAACACATCTGGGCCATTTTCTTGTTGAATGAAGCCAAATCCTTTTGATTCGTTAAACCATTTTACGATACCGGTTGAAACGTCCGACATAATTTTTCCTATAGATATAAATAAATAAACACAGCTAAATTTAATTAGCTAAAAAATTGCCATAGAAGGCAATCGAAAGTGCAAGCAGAGGATAAAACAACGACTGGAACTGTAGGGAATGCGTCTATAGACAACACGTCTAGAATACGCCTAATAAGTAATCAGGTCAATGTTAAATGCATTTATTTATGTGTATTTATGCTTTGTGACGGTCTTAGCGTTAAGAAATCTCTTGAATTGCCTCAAGCGCATCACTCAAACGCGATACGGCAATCACCCGCATTCCATGGATGGTTCGTTTAGGCGCGTTTGCCTTGGGTACAATAGCCACTTTAAAGCCATGCTTGGCGGCTTCACTTAAGCGCTCTTGCCCATTCGGAACCGGTCGAATTTCACCCGACAACCCCACTTCACCAAACGCAATCAACTCTTGTGGCAAGTTTCGGTTACGAAAACTCGATACCATCGCCAATAATAATGCCAAATCTGCACTGGTTTCTGCGACTTTTACCCCACCGACCACATTGGCAAACACATCTTGATCATTCATCAATAAACCTCCATGACGATGAAGAATGGCCAGTAGCATTGCCATGCGATTTTGTTCTAAGCCCACGGCAACCCGTTTGGGATTATGAGCTTGTGAATGGTCAACGAGCGCTTGAATCTCAACGAGTAGTGGACGCGTGCCTTCCCACACTACCATCACAATGCTACCAGGAGATTGTTGCTCATCTCGTGACAAAAAAATCGCAGACGGGTTATTGACCTCTTTCAAACCTTTTTCGGTCATTGCGAACACGCCGAGTTCATTGACTGCGCCAAAGCGATTTTTATGACTGCGCAAAGTGCGATACCGACCGTCTGCATCACCTTCCAGCAACATGGAACAGTCAATACAATGCTCTAGGACCTTAGGCCCCGCCAAAGAGCCATCTTTTGTCACATGACCGACAATTAATAACGCGACGTGATTTTGTTTGGCAAAACGGGTCAGGTACGCAGCCCCTTCTCGCACTTGTGATACACTTCCTGGAGCTGAGGTGATATCAGGGACATGCATGACTTGAATGGAGTCAATGACCATGACATCTGGGGCTTCTTGTAGTGCAATTTGACAAATTTGTTCAATGTTCGTTTCGGCTAATAGTTTCAGGTTATCATTTGCTAAACCTAACCGTTGCGCTCGCATGGCCACTTGTTGTAGTGATTCTTCACCGGTGACGTACAATACTGACTTTTGCTGTGCTAATAAGCACATTACTTGCAGAAGCAATGTCGATTTGCCCGCGCCAGGTGAACCACCAATGAGTACGGCGGAACCAGGCACAATACCACCGCCAAGCACTCTATCCATCTCATGAAATCCTGAACTAAAGCGCGGTAAAGCTGCCAAATCAATGCTTGAAAGAGTCTCAACTTTGGCATTCGTGGCACCTGCGTAGCCGGAAAAATTGCGCACCGCTGGCGAAGCGGACTGATTTACACTCATCTCAGTAAGTGTATTCCATGCATTGCAACCATTGCATTGCCCTTGCCAGCGAGGATGTTCGGAACCGCACTCATTACACACATACGTCGATTTTTTCTTAGCCATAAAATAAATAATTTTGTCGTTAAGTTGATTGTATTTTATTGAAATGCCATACAAGCGCAAAGGAAATATCACAAAACGATGCAAACTTGACCAAGGCAAAATGTGATGCGATAGATTATCTGATCGCTAATCAACGATAATGCTATAATCGGTCGTTGCCTCTTAAACTGAAAGTGCAAACAAGGTAGCATTGAGACCGTGATAGCGAATTGCACATTGCGCTTGCGCTTGCACCAGTGGTTTGGCATGAAACGCCATACCTAAGCCAGCATCACGCATCATCACAAGATCGTTCGCTCCATCTCCCAATGCGATGGTTTGTGACAAGGGCATATCATACTGGTGTGCCAAGCGCTTTAACGTATCTTCTTTAGTCTGCGCATCTGAAATAGCGCCGATTACTTTGCCCGTCAGAACGCCATCGACTATCTCAAGTTGGTTGGCAACGGCCTCTACTAAACCGAGTCGAGCCGCTACATAATCCGCAAAATAAGTAAAACCGCCGCTAGCAATGGCAATATGCCAGCCATGTGCTTGTAAGGTAGTAACTAAGGAGCTAATACCTGGCATTAACGGAATACTATCGCGTATTTGTTGGAGTTGAATTGCAGGTACGCCTTGAAGACAGGCAACCCTTTGTACAAGGCTTTGCCCAAAATCTAACTTTCCTTGCATCGCCAACTCAGTCACTTCACTGACTTCTTCTCCACGACCGGCAAGCTTTGCAATCTCATCAATGCATTCGATTTGGATAACAGTAGAATCCATATCCATCACCATCACACCACCAGCTTGCAGACTTGGCTGATGCGCTTGGCAGAATAATTCAATGTTAAACCGTTCTGATTGAGCGGTTAGCCAATCATGAGAGGCGGGAGTATCAAGTTGTATGACCACACCATCCAGCTCGGAATTAGATGAAAGGCTGTGTAGAGTAACCACAAAATCTGTCTGCTCCGGTAGCGATTGCAGTACGGCTTCAACGATATAGCGATTGAGATATTGTCCAACGATGGTCAATACATAATCGCCTTGAACTGATTCTGTCGCAGACCAAGTAAGTGAGTCAGAAGAAAAAAGTTGAGGCGTTTGTAGGTGCTTAGCAAGCTCGCTCGCAGAAAATAGATGATTCATAATGGGTTTATACTTGGCATTGCGTACAGATTGATTTATGGTTGTATTGTATCGTATTTTTTATCAGTTGACCTATGCAAAATCCCGGAATTCGATTTATTTGGCGCGTGTTTTTTATCGCGGTGACTATTTACGGAATTTTAGCAGTCTGGTCGTTGCAATCTGAACGCTCGGCAAATGTTTACCAAACTTATACTCTTGAATTAGGCACCAAAATCGCCAACATCGCTGCTGGCTCGTTAGCTCCATGGTTACATGATCAGCTAGACCCGCGAAATACCCTTCCGCCCTCAGCACAAGAGCACCTCTCTGTGATTTTGACTGATTATATGTCTCTAGGGGATATTATTGGTATCAGAGTATTCAATCATTATGGAGAAACTCTTGGCAGTGTAGGCAGTGTGCACAATTTTTTGGCTGATGTTGAATTGAATCCACATACTCATCAAGTCCATATAAGCCACATTCGGCACAATCAGATGGATATTGGCTATATTCGTTTTGTACTGACCAATGAAAGGTTAACGGCTCAACAAGCTGATGCATTTCAACGCCAACAAAGTTTAGTCTTAGTGACCGTTTGTTTGGGAGCTGTCTTTGGGGCGTTAATCATGCGCTGGTATTACATTGCTGTGCGACGAGGCTCTAAGAACGTCGCCGAATAATTGGCATCAGTTTGTGCTTCTATAACATTAGGACTCATCTGCAGAGCTTCTGATAGGACGCTTAGCACATCTGGTAAATACTCTGGCATATTGCGCTGGCCTTGTCGTCCAGACATCGGCATATCCGGAGAGTCCGTTTCTAATACGAGATGTTCTATTCCAACTTCAAGTAGACTATTAAGCGTTTTCTTTCCTCTTGGATAGGTTATCGTGCCACCCACTCCCAGTTTGAATCCCAAATCAATGTAAGCTCTGGCAATATCCGAGTTCCCTGAAAAAGCATGCACCACCCCACCATGGTCAAATTGATGTTGTCGCAATAAGCCCAATAAACGGTCATGGCTTTTGCGATGATGGACGACGAGTGGTAACGAATAGGTTTTTGCTAATTTAACCTGCTCCACAAAAATACATTCTTGAATCGCCAATGGATGGGAGAGCGTTCGGTCAAGACCTATTTCCCCAACAGCAAGCGGTGGGTGCCGTTCAAGCCAATGAGCAAGATGCTCAATCATCTTTGGAATATCCGATGTGCAAAGCGCATGCGGTAAAAAATATGGATGGTATCCAAAGGCGATATCGACCTGCGGGAATGTGTTGAGGATCTGAAGCTGTCGTAACCAGTGGGAGGGCTCAATACCAGGAATCAAAAAACGCGTTACGCCGCGCTCGTTAGCACGATGAATAACCGCATCAAGATCATCGGTAAAACAGGCTAAATCAAGATGACAATGACTATCGATCACCGGGTTGAACCATTAGGGATTGAGGCGTTGAATGGTCCAGCTGGCATCTTCTAGCTTAGTGTATTCAAAGCGGTCATGCAGACGATGCTCACCGCCTTGCCAAAACTCAATCTGTTCTGGACGCACAAGATAACCGCCCCAAAAATCAGGCAACGGAACCTCTCCTTGGGCGAACTTGTCTTTGAGCTGGGCAAACTGGGTCAATAAAGCCTGTTTGGTCGAGATAGGCTGACTTTGCTTAGAGGCAATGGCCGCTAACTGAGAATCTTTGGGTCGCGAAAAAAAATACTGAGCTACTTTGGCGCGAGATAATGGCTCAGCCACCCCGCACACACGCACTTGTCGTTCAATAAAATGCCACGGAAAATGCAAAGCAATATTGGGGTTATGTTTGAGTTCTTGCGCTTTGCGCGAACCAAGATTGGTGTAGAACACAAAGCCCTCTTCAGTTAAATCTTTAAGAAGAACAATGCGTTGCGACGGTCTACCAGACGGGTCGACTGTTGCTACCGTCATCGCATTGGGATCTGGAATTTCAGCTTTGATCGCATCATCTAACCATATTTTAAACAGCGTAAACGGCTC
>JALRKK010000040.1 GCA_023268935.1 Glaciecola sp. | reverse complement strand
GTACTAATTGAATATGCAAAGAAGGCTCAGGCAAAAACCCCTGCCCTTGTGATGGCCACTCTATTAGTAACAAATGCGCATCATTGAGATAATCACGTATCCCCATGAACTCGAGTTCTTCTGGATCAGCCAGTCGATACAAATCAAAATGATATACCGACAGTTCACCAATTGCATAAGGTTCAACAAGCGTATAGGTCGGGCTTTTAACAGAACCTGAATGACCTAACGCTTGCAGTAAATACCGTGAAAATGTGGTCTTACCTGCACCTAAGTCGCCTTCAAGATGAAGGACTGTTTGATGAGTCGCAGAAACGGACTGAGCAATTTGCTGAGCTAATCGTTGGGTGTCTGCTTCGCTATTTATTGTTATTGTTTGCTGCATAACTCACTAAAAGATAGTATTTGATTGTGATTACGTGTTAATTAAGCGCCTGACCTCTGGAAAAATATCACTCGCCAACATCCCACGCTCGCCATATTCTTGTGCAATTATATCAGCTGCGCGTCCGTGAACACAAACGCCATATTTGGCTGCATCGACGTTACTCATACGCTGCGCCATCAAAGCGCCGAGAATACCGCTTAACACATCGCCCATACCTGCAGTCGCCATGCCTGGGTTGCCATGTTCACTGACCCAAGTACGCTTGCCGTTATCAACAATGGTACCAGGCCCTTTTAGAATAGTCACAACACCATAGCGTTGTGCTAATAATCGAGCATTGCTGTAGCGAGAGCTGTCTACATCTTCGATGGTCGTCTCAAGTAAGCGAGCTGCTTCGCCAGTATGAGGTGTTAAAATACAATCCGCTGGTGAAAATCGCGTTGCATGCTGCGGTAACATATTTAGCGCATCAGCATCTAACACAACAGGCAGATCTTTCTTTTGTAAATATTCTATGACTTGTTTAAATGTTTCTTGAGCCCACTCATCTTGACCTAATCCGGGCCCAACTACGATTGTATTGGCCCATTCCAGCGCATCTTCTAGCGCTTCACTGATCACCATGAGTTCAGGTCTGCCTGCGGATATTTGTACACGACTATCTGGGTGAGCATAGATTTTTACTAGTCCAGTCCCAGCTCGTAGGGCTGCCTCACCCGCTAAACGGATCGCCCCTGACATACCGGCGTTCCCACCGATACAAAGCAAGCGACCGAAACGACCTTTGTGAGAATTAACACGTCGTGGAGCGAGTTTTTCAAACTGCTCTAAATTAAGTAAATGAGTGTTCGATGGACAGACTTCAGCAAACGCTTTACCCACATCGAGATCGACGAATTTTAAAATACCCGAGGCTTCTTTGCCCGCTGCGGTGACCAAGCCTTGTTTGATGCCAACAAAAGTGATCGTCATGTCTGCTTGCACACAGCCACAAAAAGCGACCCCTGTCGTTGCGTTTAGTCCAGATGGCACATCGACACTCAAGACTGGAACCTTCGCTTCATTAATGGCATTAATCACGGCTAAAGAGTCTTGTCTAATCAGACCCTGCACACCGATACCAAACAGTGCATCAACAATGATATCCGCACGGGATAACAATGAATTGTTAAACGCAACGACTTTGCCACCGGCAGCTAGGAACGCTTCTTGAGCTTTCAACGCATCTCCAGTCAGAGCTTTATCCGGATTCACCGAAGCGACTTTTACATCGTGTTCATCTTCTAACGCAAGCGTTGCTGCGACGTAGCCATCCCCAGCATTGTTACCAGAACCCACCACAAACAGAAAATGTTCGCAATTCGGTACAAGTTCAAAACACGCTTCATACACTGCTTTCCCTGCACGTTGCATCAGCCCGTAAAGCGTTGTCATACTTAACTCAGCTGCTTCCTCCTCACGTTGCGAGACTTGATCGGCGCGAAATAATTTTTGTGCTAAACTGGCGCTTCGTTTTTCGACTTGAATGTGCATATATGTCCTTTGAAAAAACTCTAGATTTGTCGCATTTAGCTCACCTTATCAAGGAGTGGGGCAAAGCGCTAGGGTTTCAAGACATTGGGATTTGTGATATCGATCTTGCAAAACACGAAGCGCCATTACAAGCGTGGCTGGACAAGCACTATTACGGTACGATGTCATTCTTTCCAGAGCGCGGTATGATGCGTGCTAGACCAGATGAATTAGTGCCTGGGACGTGCCGTATTATTAGTGTGCGCATGGATTACCTGCCACCTGATGCGAGCTTTGCAGAACATCTGGATAATACTAAAATCGGATACATAAGCCGATATGCGCTGGGTCGGGATTACCACAAAGTCATGCGCAAAAAACTCAAGCAACTCGGTGAAAAAATTTCTAAACATTGCGCTGGTACTCAGTATCGTCCGTTTGTCGATTCTGCCCCAATTTTAGAGCATGCCGTGGCCGAAAAAGCCGGCATTGGCTTTACTGGTAAGCACTCACTTACGATTAACCCTCTGCAAGGCTCTTGGTTTTTTCTTGGAGAGTTATTCATTAATTTACCTCTGCCAATCGATAAACCGATCTTGGCCGATTGTGGTAGCTGCACCGCATGCATGAGCATTTGCCCAACGAACGCCATTGTCGCGCCGTATACTGTGGATGCGCGAAAATGTATTTCGTATCTGACCATCGAACACGATGGCCCAATCCCAGAACAATATCGCAAAGCAATGGGCAATCGCATTTATGGCTGTGATGATTGTCAACTCGTTTGCCCATTCAATAAAACCGCTCCGCTTACAGCCGAAGCCGATTTTCATGCGCGCCCCGAATTGCATGGCAATAGCTTACTTAATTTATTTGCTTGGAGTGAAATGGAGTTTTTAGCTAAAACCGAGGGCTCTCCCATACGGAGAATCGGTTATGCCAAATGGCAACGCAATCTCATAACTGCGCTTGGCAACATCTCAGAAGAGAATGGATGCACCCAGATATTAGATGATAAGCTCAGCATGTTGAAAGCTGGGCAGTATCTACAATATGGTTTTAACTCAGCGCCTTCAGAAGCACAGCAAAACATGCTCATTGAACACCTTACATGGGCAATTTCACAAAGTACGCAACCTCAGCAATGCTCAAGCAACCGTCAACAAGAAAGATTAGTAAGGATTGTCCAAAAAGGGCTACCACGCGACGCCTAAATGAAGCCGCCAATGAAATGAATAATTGTGGGCTTATTTTACATCAATCTTCCAAGGAGATTGCAGAGCAGTACTACTTAGTGTGGTACTGCTTTGAATATTTATGCACTGCTTCAACAAACACACCTGCATGCTCAGGAGGGACGTCCAGATGAATGCCATGGCCTAGGTTAAAGACGTGGCCAGAACCGTTACCAAATCCAGCTAATATTGATTGCACTTCTTTTTCAATGCGTTCCGGCTGAGCATATAACATCGACGGATCCATATTGCCTTGGAGAGCAACTCTATCACCTACTCGGGCTTTGGCGTCAGCAATATCAATTGTCCAATCCAAACCAACCGCATCACAGCCGGTATCGGCAATGGCTTCTAACCACATGCCGCCATTTTTGGTGAATAACGTCACAGGCACACGACGACTATCGTATGCACGGATCAGTCCGTCGACGATTTTGTGCATGTACTGCAGTGAAAACAATTTGTAATCACGTGGGGAAAGCACGCCACCCCATGTATCAAAGACCATGACAGACTGCGCACCGGCTTTAATTTGCGCGTTGAGGTAGCTAATCACGGAATCTGCAATTTTGTCCAACAACAGATGCAACGTCTGCGGTTCTGCAAAAGCCATTTTTTTGATTTTGGTAAAGGCTTTACTCGAACCGCCTTCTACCATATAAGTGGCCAAGGTCCAAGGACTACCGGAGAACCCGATCAGTGGTACGGCACCGTCTAAATCTTTGCGAATAGTGCGCACTGCATTCATCACATACTGTAACTCACCTTCCGGATCTGGATGAGGAAGTTTGTGCACATCGGCAGCACAGGTGATTGGTCTTTCAAAACGTGGGCCTTCCCCTGCTTCAAAATACAAGCCTAACCCCATCGCATCTGGAATAGTCAAAATATCAGAAAACAAAATCGCTGCGTCCAAGTCAAAACGACGCAATGGCTGCAAAGTGACTTCACAGGCTAACTCTGCATTTTTGCACAGTGACATAAAATCACCGGCTTCAGCACGAGTCGCTTTGTATTCTGGTAAATAGCGGCCCGCTTGACGCATCATCCATACCGGAGTGATATCAACATCTTGTTTAAGTAATGCGCGTAAGTAGCGGTCGTTTTTGAGTTCTGACATGTGAGTAATCCTTGCTTTAACGCGCGCATCCTAGCAAAAAAACACACTTATTGCACTGTCTACCTTAGCCTTGTTTTGCGATTAGCTGTTGCGTGTGTTCAATCAAGCGTCCAGCGATGGATAACTTCGGAGGGACATTAGGCAAATCATTTACATCAAACCATTGTGCTTGAATAATCTCTTTGCCGTCGACCCGTATTTCACCACTTGCATATTCAGCAATGAAACCAACCATCAGCGAGTGCGGAAACGGCCAAGGCTGTGAACCAAAGTACTCAATATTTTTAACTTGCACTCCAACCTCCTCAAATACCTCTCTAGCCACTGCCTGTTCTAACGTCTCACCACTTTCGACAAAGCCCGCCAAAGTGGAAAAAAGATTAGTATCAACATGTCGTGGGCCTTGCGCTAACAAAATTTGTTTTTCGTGCCGAA
Source organism: Glaciecola sp. (assembly GCA_023268935.1). Classification (GTDB taxonomy): domain Bacteria; phylum Pseudomonadota; class Gammaproteobacteria; order Enterobacterales; family Alteromonadaceae; genus Opacimonas. The sequence goes on along the minus strand of JALRKK010000040.1, from coordinate 5,774 downwards.
TAGCAACAATGATACATGGAGAAATTCTCGGATACACACGATGACCACAACAATCGCATTGTCGCGCCATTTCCCAACCTATTTGACGCATTTTGTCACCACATTGGCCACAGTATTGGTGCGTACGCATAAAAAGAGCATATTGCCAAGCGCGCATTACCGGCTGAAATTCGTCCGCAGTATATGTTGCCAATAAATCACGCAAACCTACCGGCCGAAGCTCTGTGTGTTCGATATATTGAGAACCTAGGTCGATAATTTTCAGATCATCGCCCAACGGCACGGCTGAAGATACATACGATGCAAAAACGTCTGAATCTGTAATGTCCTGCCAGCGTGGCAAAAGCATCCCTTCAGAGTGCACAAGCACTTGTTGTTTAACGATAATAATGACATGCATGAGATATTGCTTTAATTCCAGTGCGATTTGTCGATATACTACAAGTGTTATGAGTATATTAATAGAAAAAGCCAAAAAACACTGCGAAAATGCTGGCGCTCGGTTCACTCCTTTGCGCGAACAAGTGTATACGCTATTGGTCAAAGCTAACGCTCCGATCGGTGCCTATGACTTGTTGGATCAGCTCAAATTGGAAAACGATTCAGCCAAACCAGCCACCGTATACCGTTCGTTGGATTTTTTGTTGGATTTTGGTCTGATCCACAAGGTCGAATCGACCAACATGTTTGTTGCTTGCCATCATTTTGGTTGCGCACATCCGGTGCAATTTTTGATTTGTGATAAATGTGGCAGTGTCTCTGAAATACAATCCACATCATTACACGATGCGCTCACAGCACAAGCAACCTCACAAGGTTTCATCGTAAAACAACAAACTATAGAAGCTCATGGCGTTTGTCATAAATGCCAATAAAACATACATTACACACTAACTTACAAGGATGAATTGTGAAACACAACACTACCTTAATTCTAGCCTCTACGTTAACAGTAGCATTGTCATTACCAGCCATTGCACATGAGCATAATACTGCTGATATTAAGCAATCATGGTTAGGCGTCTTTGCTGGCAAATATATTGGCGACTCTTCTCGCCCTAACGAGCAAAATCTCTATGACGACGGAAAACTGGCAGGCGCTGAAGTCGGCATTCGCTTTTCTCCTCAATGGGCGGTCCGTTTAGAAGCTACTCGCACCTATATTGACACGCTTAATGGTGATATTGATGGCCTCAATCTTGGCCTTGACGGCATGTATTTTTTTGACCATAACAACCACTACGTTTTTGCCGGTATTCGCCAAATAGATGACAGCGTTGAATCTTCTTTATCCGGTGCTATTGGTCTTGGCAGTCAATGGGGAGGCGCTACAGACCTTCGTTTGATCACCGAAGCTGGCTTCTATCGTGATTTTGAAAACGATTACAATGATTTGGTTGTCAAACTGGGCGTATCATATCACTTTGGCCAATCTGTCAATCGCGCAAGTGTCAACACATCACGTGCGCCCAGCAATGTGTTGTCAAACACGCCTGCTACACAATCTATTGACGAAAACCGCCACTCAGACGACGACAATGATGGTGTATTCAACCGCAATGATTCATGCCCTAATACTGCTTCAGGAAAGACTGTTGACGCAAATGGATGTGCAGTAAAAACGTTAGAAGAAAAACAAGTACGCTTAACCGTGCTGTTTGACAACAACTCCGCATTAGTAAAAAATCCCAATTCCATGGACTTTGCTAAAGTCGCTGAGTTTTTAAACACTTACCCACAAGCACAGGCTCTCATTGAAGGTCATACCTCAGTTGTTGGTTCAGAGGCATTTAATCAAGCACTGTCTGAGGCTCGTGCAGAGAATGTACGTAAGGTATTAATCGATGTTCATGGTGCGCCAGCTGATCGAATCGAGAGTATTGGATATGGTGAATCTCGCCCAGTAAACAATGCCATGACTGATGCAGCGCACGCACAAAATCGCAGAGTAGTTTCGGTCATCATCGCCATCACTGAACAAGAATAAACCATCATCTCAAACAAAAGCCCGCTGCACTTTTGAAGTGTGAGCGGGCTTTTATATGACCGAATTTTGCGATTTGCCCTAATATTGGTCGCCCATATGAGGACCTGCGTAATTTTCAAAGCGTGAAAATTGTCCTTGGAATACCAAGCGGCAGGTACCAATAGGACCATTACGCTGTTTACCAATAATGATTTCTGCAATGCCTTTCTCTTCAGAGTTTTCGTGATATACCTCATCACGATAGATAAACATAATCAAATCTGCATCTTGTTCTATTGCGCCAGATTCACGTAAGTCACTGTTTACCGGACGCTTATCAGCTCTTTGCTCAAGTGTCCGATTTAATTGCGACAGCGCGACTACCGGTACATTTAACTCTTTCGCTAAAGCTTTAAGTGAGCGCGATATCTCGGCAATTTCCAATGTCCGGTTGTCAGACAACGCTGGCACGCGCATCAACTGAAGGTAATCGATCATGATCATGGACAACCCTCCACTCTCTCGAGCGAGTTTGCGTGCCCGAGAACGGACATCCATCGGCGTCAAGCCAGAAGAATCATCAATGTACACACAGTCCTTATCTTTTAGCTGCGCCATGGTATTTGACAATCTCGCCCAATCCTCTTCATCGAGTTGAGCGGTCCGGATTTTGGTTTGATCCACTCGACTTAATGAGGCGAGCATACGCATCATCAACTGCTCAGACGGCATTTCCAAACTGAACACAAGTACTGGCTTTTCTTCGACCATCATAGCATTTTCGACGAGGTTCATCGCAAATGTGGTCTTTCCCATCGACGGCCTCGCGGCAACGATGATCAAATCCGATGGCTGTAAACCACTGGTTTTTTTGTCTAAGTCGGTAAATCCAGTCGTCACACCGGTCACTTCTTTGTTGCTCTTAACCAAAGCATCTAATCGCTCAACCGTTTTACCAAGAACATTGGTGACACTTTGCGGCCCTTCAGACTGCCCGGTGCGTTTTTCGGCTATTTCAAAGACTTTGCTTTCAGCCAGATCCAAAATTTCACTGCTGTCACGTCCTTCAGGATGATAGCCTACTTCGGCAATATCATGAGCAACACCAATCAGCTCTCTAGTGATGGCGCGTTCTTTGATAATACTGGCGTATGTTATGACGTTTGCCGCTGATGGCGTATTGTTGGCAAGCTCTCCAAGATAGGATAAGCCTCCAGCTTCTTCTAACTTGTCGTGTTGCTCCAGGTGCTCAGAGACTGTGATGACGTCTACTGGCTGCGATGCACCAAGTAATTTCAGTATGGCACTGTAGATAGTGCGATGAGAAAGCAAATAAAAATCTTCAGCAATGACAATATCTGTGACCTTATCCCAAGTATCAGGAGAGATCAGCATACTCCCCAATACCGACTGCTCGGCTTCTACCGAATGTGGAGGTATCTTGAGTTTTTCGATTTGAGAGTCAGGTTTTTTATTATTATCTGCCACAACCGTAAGCCATTTGCCAAAAAAAAGAGGATAATCATTATCCCCTTTTGCATGTCAGTTTCAACTGCTAATTTTGGCTGTTAATCGTGCTTCAGCGTAATTCGTCCACTCACTGTATCAATATTGATTCGGCCATCCCCTTCACCTGCTGTAAAATTGAGCGAACTTGCAGGTCCATATTTTTGCTTCTCCACTTTGTCTGTCGATAACTCATTGTTGATTCGCCCTCCAGCATGCGCATCGACATTGATGCGAGCGGATACGGCTTCGGTAAACAGAAATGTCATGCGCCCATCAACAGAGGACGCATCAATCTTACCCCCAGGTAATAAGGCCAATACCGCTTCTACCGAGCCATTGACCATATCAATACTCAAATCGTCTATTTGTGACAATTGCAAATCCATGTCTGCATTGACTGCGCTGATGGTCACGTCAGGACTAACCGTGGTTAACACAATATCACCATTGACTGAGCCTAACTTAATATCTTCTTGACTGGTATGTTCAATCACCATGCCACCATTAACGGTTTCTAAGTTTAACCGGCCACTTACGCGTTTTGCTTCTATAGCGCCGTTGACAGTGACCAAAGCTAAATCACCAATGGCATCACTGACAATGATTTCTCCGTTTACCAGCTCGACATCAACTTCACCGTTGACTTGTGCAATATTTACATCACCATTAAGTGACGTAAAATCCACATCCGCGCCAACAGGCACCATGACCGTTAAATCACTGCGGGAGTAATTCTGACCTTTATTCCAAAAATACCCCTCTTTTTTATGGCTATTACGCAGCTCGATACTGACCACCCTACCACTTTGCTTGACCACTAACTCAGCGTCATCATCGTAAAGCGTCCCGGTGATTTCTACCGTGTTTTGTGTCCAGCCTTTGATGCTGACATCGCCCTTTTGATGTTCAATTTTGACAACGGGCTTAGCATCGGTCGCAATGCGCTCCGTCACGTCCTTTTTGGCTTGAGCTGGCAGCGCAATTAATGCGATAAGCAATAAGCTCTGAACTATAATTGGTTTCATTAGGACTCCTTAAATCCGTTGCCAACGACTGACATGGACTGTTTCAATTAAATCAATTTGTTGTTGATACACGTTCTGTAGCATTTTGAGTAATGCCGTATTGTCTGGATCTTCTTCTAAGGCCTTTTTAATCGCATCTGCCGCTTGTTCTAATTCGGTCAGTTGGGTTTGCCAATCATCCATTGCCACTGGGAAATTTTGATAGCTTACTAATAATGCTTGTTTTTGTTTGTTATGCTGAGTTTCTAACACGGCCAACATATCCCCAGCAACCTTCCCACGCACCGTATTATTTAGCTGAGGTAAGGTATATGCTAAGATAGCAGCCAAGCACACTGACGCAGCCATACTGGAGTATTTTAACCAACTGCTGTGGCCACTATTGTGTGTTGGCTGTACCTGTTCGTCGTTAACAATTGCAGCCTCAATCCCTTGCCACAAATCTCTTTGCGGACCGTGCTGGGGTAATTCTTTGACCAAATCATCAATCGACTTAGACATCTAACATCTCCTGTAATAACTGTTTTGCGCGATGCAACTGAGCTTTACTCGTACCGACTGCAATATTAAGCTGGTGTGCTATATCGTCATGGCGTAAACCTTGAATGGCATACAATACAAACACGACCCGAGTTTGTTCTGGTAAGCGCATAATGCATTGATCTAAGGTCACTTGATTATCTTGCGTCGATAACTCAGGTACACTTACATCTTCACTGCTAAAGACGCGCTGTAACCAGTTCTTTTGTTTGCGCATATAGCTTATGGTGATGTTGCTTGTCACACTGTATAACCAAGTAGAAAACTTGCTGTTATACTGAAAATTACCTAACTTGTGCCACACCTGAATAAATACTTCTTGAGTGGCGTCCTCTGCCATGCCTCGATCGGCAGTTAAGCGCAATGCCAAACTGTATACACGTTTAACATACATATCATAAAGTTGCTGATAGGCAGACACATCACCTTGCTGGGCAAGATGCAATATTGCTGCATCGTCCTGATGCGATTCGGATGTCACTGGCTGAAGTGTCATGGTTCTTACCGATTTTTGCCCATCGTTTTAGTGTTATAGAGTATGTCGTACTGAAAGTGTGAAAGGTTTACATGAATCAAAAAAAACACCATCTTAGTTTCCCAAGATGGTGTTCTATCAAAACGTTTTGCGTTTAAAGCTTATGCTTCAGCAACAATAACCACTTTCGCAGTTGCAGTAACGTCAGAGTGTAATTGTACGTCGATGTCGTACTCACCCAGCTCACGTAAAGTACCAG
>JALRKK010000032.1 GCA_023268935.1 Glaciecola sp. | reverse complement strand
ACTCCAGGTCTGATGTTCACTGTGACACTTGGTCGAGGAAGTAATGAAATTAGCCTTGATGCGAATGCATCCATTTTTGATATTAATCCCAATCCTGGGCCTTATGAAATGCAAATATTTGTGAATGAACATCGGTTTACGCAAACGGAAAGTGACATTTTTGAGTATGTATATCCAAGTTTACCATCCTCTGAGCAAAACAAAGAAGTGTTTGTCGATGCGGGACAAACCGTGACGTTGACTGCGCCAGATATTGGAGGGTTTGGCAAAATTGTAGAGTGGGAACAAACTACCGAGCGGGACATTGAGGTGGCAATGGTGAACCAAGACAGTATTTCTTTTACGATGCCGGAACTCGCTGCAGATGAAAATATTCGTTTCGATCTCACGATAACTTCCACCAGAGGTAAAGTGTCCGCTACTCAAACCGTTTCATTAAATAACTCGAATCAAAATTCAACCCCCACCACGAGTAACCCTGCGCCAGTTCAAGCCGAGACAGCTTCTGCCAATTCCAGCGGTGGAGTCTATAGTGGCCTTTGGTCTCTCTTGCTGTTTATCTCTGTGATATTTAGGATGCGAACCACCAATTGCTCATCATCAAAGACCTTGAAATGCCAGCATTACTCGCCAGGCATAGAGGAATTACTGCATTTTTTTCACAAGATTAACACTAAAATCTGACTTCTCATTTAATCCATGACCTCTTATTCTTACAGCAAAGAGGTAAGGATATTCCGCCATGAACGATTTTTTTTCCCCGCAATACCCTGATTCAGTAAGCTTATGTCGCAAAGCTAAGGCTCGTATGCCTCGCTTTGCCTACCAGTATCTTCAAGGTGGCTGTATTGATGAACACGGTTTAGACCGTAACAACCAAGAACTCATCCAAGTGCGTTTGCGCAGTGAGTTACTCCAACCTAGCGTGAAGGTGGATACCTCGGTTGAGTTATTTGGCCATACTTACGCTGCCCCTTTTGGCATTGCACCAGTGGGCTTGCAAGGCTTAATGTGGCCAAAAGCACCAGAGATATTGGCCAAAAGCGCAGCGCAAATGAATATTCCCTATGTACTCAGTACAGTATCTTCAGCCAGTTTAGAAGATATCGCAGACATTAGTGAAGGCAAAGCTTGGTATCAGCTCTACAACCCTACGGATACCGAAACTCGAATCGATTTAATAAACCGGCTCAAAGCCAGTGGTTATCAAAATATGATGGTCACAGTGGACGTACCTACCTTTGGTTATCGCGTTAACGACATTAAAAACGGGCTTTCTATGCCACCCAAAATGTCCTTATCCAATATTGCACAGATGGCTCTATCTCCACGTTGGTTGTTGGAAACAGCATTGGCAGGTGAACCCAAAATGCAAACATTGATCCCATATATGCCACCTAATATGCCTACAGACCAGCTTGCGGCGTTTATGAATAAAACCGTGATGGGGGCCGTTGACTTTGAGGCGTTAAAAGAGCTTCGCGACCTGTGGCCAGGAAATTTCATCATCAAAGGGGTCGTCAACCCAAATGACGTACAAAAAGCCGTTGAGCTTGGCGCAGATGGCGTAGTGATCTCTAATCATGGTGCGCGCCAACTTGATTGTGGTGAATCCTCTATTGCTGGGTTGCAAGCGATTCGCCAACAATACAAAGACAAAATTACTTTGTTGTTTGATAGTGGTATTCGTTCCGGTACTGATATCGCTGCGGCGATGGCCAGTGGGGCGGATTTTACTTTCTTGGGTCGTACTTTTGTGTACGCGGTTGCCGCTTTAGGAGATAAAGGCGGGGAACACGCAATTAATATGTTGTTAAAGCAATACACTCAGGTGCTTTCTCAGTTAAAATGCGCGCATTCCTCACAACTGCCCGATTTTTTGGTAAACCATGACTAAACGCGATTTGGCTCAATCTGTTTTGGGTTTAGCAATGGTCTTTGGGATCTTTGGCTTCAGCGTTTGGCTGAGCCAATGGGTGCCATTGCCTGGAGCTTTGATTGGTTTACTGATATTGCTTGTGAGTTTTTGTGTGATTGGCGATGTGCCACAATGCATTGCCTTGCCTTGGCAGTTTATGCTCAAACACATGTCGCTCTTTTTCGTACCTGCTTTTGTCAGTGTGCCTTTGTATCAAGCTCAAATTATGGCTGACTTCTGGGCTTTGTTTTTGACCATTTTTGTGGCAACCTCGTTGTGCATGGTCGTGATTGGCGCCGTTACTGAACGTTGGTATCGGTCAAAAGTCACCACAAGTGAGTCACGCAATGGGTGAATTGGTTTGGCTCGGAGTTGCGTTATTCGCTTATTCTCTAGCGTTATGGATCTATCAACGCGCACAACACAACGCATTACTTCATCCTATTGTGGTCAGTGCATTATTGATCTTGGCATTGATTTATGGGCTAGATGCCTCTCTCAAAAGTGTCGTGGATGATATTCAGCTTCTTCACTGGTTACTCGGCCCGACTACGGTTGCGCTAGCCATCCCAATCTATCGGCAAACCCAATTAGTCAAACAGTTAGGCATGGGGTTATTACTACCCATTGTTGTGGGCGGTATGGTGGCCCCACTCTCTGCTTGGATAATCTTATATTGTTTAGACAGCAGTATCGCATTGCAACTCACTATTTTAACTAAATCTATAACCACTCCATTGGCCATGGATACGGCAAGATTAATTGGTGGTATTCCGCCGGTCGCAGCCATTGTTGTTATTATGACTGGGATTGTAGGTGTGGTGTTTAGTCAATGGATTTTTAAGCTCGCTCACATAGAAGAAGATGCAGTGAAAGGCTTAACTTTAGGTATTTTTGCGCATGGCATTGGCACGGCCAAAGCGATTCAAATCTCTGAACGGGCTGGCGCATTTGCGTCTTTGGCGCTAGGCGTTAACGGGGTGTTAACAGCCATTATTTTGAGTTTGGTATTGCAGTAATTCGCTTGTAATCAGATTGAAGAGTTACCAGTCAGTTAAAGCAGCCATTGTAAAACGAGTACCATTGAGTGATAACACCACGTGTTGTGGCTCAATGGCTTCGATTTTTACACGTCCTTCAATCATATCGCCTTCTTGTAAGCGTCGATTGTTTACACGTACCCAACGCGCCTCAGCTTCACTCGAATACATGTGTTGTGCAAACACCATGGAAGGCATTCTAGTCAATAAACTGGATGGAAGTTGGCCAATACGGGGTAAATCATCACTGGAAGTGACTTTTACTTGTGTGACTGGATCGGGCGTGGGCAAATCATCGAGTTCGGCAAGTGCTTCGGCTAGGCGCGCTTGAATTTCTGGAGAGGGTATTCCATTATCCTCTGTTGTGCCAGTCAGTAAACGACCTTCGGCTTCAGACTCTGAGGGGATATTTGACTCTTCAGTAAACTCTTCAGGTGTTGGAGCGGTCTCAGAAGTAGTGCTAAATAAATCAGTACTGGCTTCTGACGGAGTAATATCTGCTCCTTGTGTCGTGTCATTAGTTGGATTTTGAACAGCTGAAGTTTCAGTTTGAGCTTCAGGCGGTTGCTCAATCTCAGAAGCTTGTCCAGCCTGTGGTGCTTGAACCACAACGGAAGGCTGCGCTATCTCAATAGCTTTGGGCTGATAGATATATCCCCACATCGCAGTATAACCGATAGTTAAACCTACACTAAGCACTAGCGTATGGCGGACAATATCGCCTCGTAAGCGTTCCCACAAAGAAGGCATGCGTTGGATGCTGGGCAAAAAGATACTGCGATTGAATTGCTCAGACATTTCATTATCGAGATTGCGCGCTTGAGTTTGTTGCAACAAGGCTTGGGTTTGACTTGGCGCATGGCTTGAGTCGATTGCAGCAGAAAACTCAGGCTCAAGAACGATACTTTGCGTCACATCGATTTGCAATTCAGTGACACCCATTTCGGTTAGCCCTTTGACCATATCAGGGCTGTTAATATGACCTTGTTTGCGAATTTTTACAGGGCCATTTTGCGCTGTAATTTGTACGACATACATGCCAGGTGTCAGTTCTTCGATAGGAATAATCCGTAAATCAGCCATGAATCGCCCCCGCCATGAATGCACCGAGTATTAAAGCACCGATAAAGGTCAACCCCATGTAAAGATGCTGTTGTTTTTGCAGACGTTGTTCAACTACATCCTCGCCCAATATTTGTGTTGCAGCGAGACGCATCATGTGTTTTTTCACCGCTGGAGATTGCTGTGTAAAACTCAACGTTAACGCGCGGTCACACAACAAGTTAATGACTCTCGGGATCCCTCCTGTGATTTGATAAATGGTATCCAGGGCTCTAGGATGAAACGCACTGATATCCCCTCCGGCAACCGACAATCTATGGGCGACGTAGGCTTTTACCTCTTCTGAGTTTAGCGGCAATAAGTGATAGCGAGCGGTAATCCGTTGGGCGAGTTGGCGTAACTCGTTGCGTTGTAATAATGCTTGAAGTTCAGGTTGACCGATCAAAACCACTTTGAGTAGTTTCTCGCGATGAGTTTCTAGATTGGTTAACAATCGCAACTGTTCGAGCACTTCAGGTAACAGGTGTTGCGCTTCGTCAATGATCAAAACGGTGTTGATGTGTTTTGCGTGGTTGCTGGCCAGATGAGCCAAAATCAAATCCGTAAAATATTTTAGGCTACTGTTATTAGGGTGATAAGCGATACTAAATTCATCACATACTGTGGCGAGTAATTCCATTGCCGATAACGTCGGATTCAAAATGAGCGCGACTTGAGTGTTATCAGGTAACTGGTCGAGTAATTTACGCGAGACAGTCGTTTTGCCCGTACCTACTTCTCCAGTCAACATCACAAAGCCACCGCTTTCACGCAAGCCATAAGTTAAGTGTGCCAGCGCTTCTTTATGGCGTGGGCTCATGTAGAGATAAGCAGGATTTGGCGCGATGGAAAACGGATTATCCTGTAACCCAAAATACGATAAATACATGGTTTGATCGTTTATTATTGATTTATTCGTAAACCTAAACATCTTGATGGCGTTTGTCAAAAGTTAATCAAAAAATTATCCGACTTTATGCGCTTTTAAGGCATAATGCGCTCTTAAGAGGATGTGAATGATGCAAATTTATTTGGTGGGTGGGGCAGTTCGTGATGCGCTGCTTGGATTAGAGGTTTCTGACCGCGACTATGTGGTGGTAGGCGGTTCTGTGCGTCAGATGTTGGCACAAGGCTTTACGCCAGTTGGAAAGGATTTTCCCGTATTTTTGCATCCGAGAACCAAAGCCGAATATGCATTAGCGAGACAAGAGCGCAAGGTCGGGGAGGGCTACACTGGCTTTACCTTTAACACAGACAGCTCGGTGACCTTGGAAGAAGATTTGTTGCGTCGTGACTTGACCATCAATGCTATGGCACAAGATGACAGTGGGAATATTGTTGACCCATACGGTGGACAAGCTGACTTATATAATAAAATCTTACGTCATGTATCTCCTGCGTTCAGTGAGGATCCCTTACGCATATTGCGCGTGGCGCGCTTTTACGCGCGTTTTCGCTCACTTGGCTTTTCAGTGGCTCCAGATACACAAGTCTTGCTGAAAGAGATGATAGCTCAAGGTGTATTGCACGAGCTCGCTGCGCCACGAGTTTGGCAAGAATTGTTGAAAGTATTGCAAGAGCCCGAGCCCGCCGCATTTTTTGAGCTATTACATGAACTCGGAGGACTTACGCCTTGGTTTGCCGAGTTGACCTCTGAGATCATTCTCTCGCCATCTTGGCAAGCACAATTAATGCTTGTTCAACGAGAACATAATAATATAGTCAGAGTCCCCGTATTAGTTGCACCGCTAAATTCAGCTGAACAGAATGCCTTTTGCCAGCGTTTGCCGGTGCCTAATGAGATCACCGATATCATTACCCTAGGGCAAGAGGTCAATCAACAATTGCGTGACTATGCAAAGTTAGGTGCTGATGAATTGGTCGACCTGCTGTATCGGGTCGATGTGATGCGACGTCCTGCTCGTTTACAAGTGTTGATATCTATTGCCCGTGTGTGTAATTCAGAGCTGTCAGATATGCGGACGTTTTTTACCAAAGCGGAGCAGGTTTTGAGATCGATTAAAGCGTCTGATCTTATCGCTCAAGGGCATCAGGGGGCAGCAATCAAAACCGCTTTGCGAGACGCTCACATTAATAAGATTCAGTCCTTTATTGCGCAGTGATGTGATAAACTAACTCCGTTTTATTTTACAGGATAATTTTGCATGTTTGCAGCGCTCGAACTGGATGACGTATTATGTCAAGCCGTCACCGATATGGGTTTTTCTACCCCGACTAGTATTCAACAAGCGGTGATCCCGTATGCGATGGACGGTCGTGATATTTTGGCTACTGCACCGACAGGTACTGGCAAAACTGCCGCGTTCTTGCTTCCAGCTGCACAATTTTTGCTCGATTTTCCAAGGCAGCAACATGGTGCGTGTCGGGTACTGATTTTATCCCCCACCCGAGAGCTAGCTATACAAATCTATGAACAAGCATGTGCCATTACGCAACATACTGATTTGGTGTGTGGGGTGATCACCGGTGGTATCAATTATGGAACGGATAAAGCCGTATTAGAGCAAAATCTTGATATCCTCGTTGCCACTCCAGGGCGTTTGTTTGAGCATATTGAAAAAGAGACCTTTGATTGTCGAGACATCGAGATGTTCATTCTCGATGAAGCTGATCGTATGTTGGATATGGGATTTCGCGGGATCGTTAATCAAATCTCAGCAGAGGCTCGTTGGCGCAAGCAAAGTATGTTGTTCTCTGCGACGTTAGAAGGCAAAGGGATCAGCCAATTTGCTCGTGAGATCCTCAAAAACCCTGAATTTATAGAAGCCAATCCATCGCGTAAAGAGAAGAACAAAACCGTACAGTGGTATCATTTATGCGATGACTATGCGCACAAATACGCAATTTTGAAACATATTTTGACTGAGCAAATTGAATCTGCTGTGGTCTTTATCAAAACTCGTGAGCGCTTACAACAACTCAAAGATAACTTGGCTAAAGACGGTATCGAAGTGTGTTGGTTACAGGGCGAAATGCCTCAAGACAAGCGCAATGCCGCTATGCTTAGATTCAAACATAAAGAAATCAATATTTTGCTCGCAACGGATGTCGCAGCACGAGGCATTGATGTCGATAATGTCTCCCATGTGATTAACTTTGATATGCCGCGCAGTGCAGATGTGTTTCTCCATCGTATTGGTCGTACAGGTCGAGCTGGCGCTAAAGGCACGGCTATCGCGTTAGTCGAAGCGCATGATTTTGCAATGCTAGGCCGAGTGTCGCGGTACATGGGAGAAGTCATCAAACCCCGGAATATCCCTGGGTTAGAGCCTAAACATCGTCCACCTAAAGCGACCAAAAAGAAGAAAAAAGCCAAAGGCAAAACCGTCGTGAAGAAGAAAAAGAAAGTCGGACGTGGTCCAAAGTCGCCTAAAGCGAAGGATTAAACATGTTGAACAAAATCGTACTAGCCAGTGGAAATCAAGGCAAAATCAAAGAATTTAACCATCTCCTTTCGGATTTTAAGGTAGAGGTTGTCGCCCAAGGTCAACTTGGCGTTGCCGATCCTCCAGAGACAGGGACGACTTTTGTTGAAAATGCCATTATCAAGGCACGTAATGCGGCCGCTAAAACAGGCCTACCTGCTTTAGCTGATGATTCGGGCTTGGTGGTTCAAGCACTTAATGGAGCGCCTGGGATCTATTCCTCGCGCTATGCTGGAGCCGATGCTACAGATGAGACAAACATTGATAAATTGCTTAGTGGGTTAGAAGGACAGAATGAACGTTCGGCCTATTTTACTTGTGTGTTGGTGTTCATGTTGCACGCAGATGATCCATCACCGATCATTGCACAAGGTCGTTGGCATGGACAGATTGCACTGACGCGAAAGGGTGAGCAAGGCTTTGGTTATGATCCGGTTTTTTATTGTCCCCAAACAGGACGCCACGCTGCCGAATTAGAAAAGTCCGAGAAAGCTTCGGTCAGTCATCGTGCACTGGCGTTGTCTTCTTTGCTCCCTGAGTTAACAAAGGTGCTCGGTGGCTAAACATATTCCACTCGCTTTGTATGTGCACGTGCCTTGGTGTGTGCAAAAGTGTCCTTACTGTGATTTTAATTCACATACGTTAAAGCAATCCGTTCCAGAAAAAGAGTACATAGCCCACCTCCTCGCTGATCTTGATCAAGATTTAAAATATGTACAGGGCAGGGCATTACAGTCTATTTTTATCGGGGGAGGCACACCGAGTTTATTATCCGCGGAAGCGATACTGCAACTCCTGCAAGGAATAGGCAAACGCATCGCTTTTTCTCCTAACATCGAAATCACACTTGAAGCGAATCCGGGAACGATTGAAACAGGTCGTTTTGCAGGGTTTGTTCAAGCTGGTGTTACTCGGATTTCGATTGGTGTGCAAAGCTTTCAGACTAAACATCTTAAAACTTTAGGGCGCATTCACGATAACCGACAAGCTTTTGCGGCTATAAAACAGGCCAATGAGGTTGGCTTGCGTACCTACAACATGGATTTGATGCATGGCCTACCACAACAGTCAATTGTCGAAGGGTTATCTGACCTAGAAACTGCCCTAAGCTTTGCTCCTCCACATTTATCATGGTATCAGTTGACGATTGAGCCAAATACCCAATTCGCATCTAAACCACCTGTATTGCCTGAAGATGAAGTGTTATGGGATATCCAAGAACGAGGTCATGCGCTGTTGAAAGCCGCTGGCTACGATCAGTATGAGGTGTCTGCTTATGCCAAGCCTGGTCAGCAATGTCAGCATAATCTTAACTATTGGCAGTTTGGCGATTATCTAGGGATTGGCTGTGGAGCTCATGGTAAAGTTACTTATAATGGGACGATTATCCGTACCGAAAAAATCAAACATCCTCGCGGTTATATGGATCTGCAACAAGATTACCTTTACCGTTCAAACCAAGTGAATGATGAAGATGTGCCGTTCGAGTATTTTATGAATCGCTTGCGCCTGTTTGCGCCATTTACGCTCGAAGATTATGAGGTCCATACGCTGCAACCCTTGCCCCAGAAGACTCGGCGTGTGCTTGATCGCGCCCTAGCGAGTGGCTTTTTAATTCAATCTAAGAGGCAGATTACCCTCACGTCACAAGGCCAACGCTATCTTAATACACTTCTGGCGGAGTTTATCGATTAAAGTGCAACAAGCTTCAAAAACTGATCTAATTCGTCGTCAAAATCCGCGGGATTAATTAAGCAATCAATTAAGCCATCCTCCTCCCGAACTTCAATGCGTTCAAGAGGAATATTTGTTTTTGTGACCATGTCATAAAAGACCAATAATTCTATTGCTTCAGAGGAGTCTTTTGACGCTTTGGCGACTACTGCGAGTTTTTGATTGGTTAATTTGAGTAGACTACCCAAGGTGAATTCAGTTACAAAATCATATTGTTGGGCGGTGCTTGAAGCTATTTGTACACGGGGGCCTTTGAACACATCCACACGACTTTTTTCGGTATTAATGATGAGTTCTTTGATGCCGCACTGTCTAAATTGATCAATGTCTTTGTTAGACATGACCATACCAGGCAGGATGGAAAAATTAGAATTGCTCTCTGAGCATTTTATGTTCTCTACGAACATGCCCGGAACGAGTTCTGAAATAGTAACAGTTTGGTGCATGGTAAAACCCTCTTGTGACTTGATTTCGCCTGGTCACAAGAGCGTCTCAATTCCCTTATAACCAGCTTTTAGCAGAAATCTCGTATTCTGTAATGGAATCTGAATGAGTCAATGTTAACCCAATAGCATCAAGACCATTTTCTAGATTGTACTTATGGTGAGGTGCAATAGCAAAGGAATACTCCGCATTTTGTGTTTTTACACACAGGTTAGGCAAATCGATAGTTAGTTGGCTTATAGGGTTATCGGTGATTAATGATATTATTTCGTCAATTTGTTCATTATTTAATACAATTGGCAACATGAAATTATTAATGGCATTGCCATAAAAAATATCCGCAAAACTCGTTGCAATAACCACTTGGATCCCAAAGTCTTTCAATGCCCAAGGTGCGTGCTCTCGTGAGGAACCACAGCCAAAATTCTCGCGAGTCACCAAAATGGAAGCACCTTGATATTCAGGCTTGTTTAGATTGAACTCAGGGTTAGGCTCTTGCTCGTGTAAGTCCAAATAACGCCAATCGTGAAACAAGTGTTTACCATAGCCTTGACGGGTTACTCCCGTTAAAAACTGTTTTGGGATGATTTGGTCGGTATCAATATTGGCAATATCTAAAGGCACAGCGGTACCTGTATGTACGGTGAATGCACTCATGTTTTACTCCTGAAAATCGCGAACATCGGCAAATGTGCCAGTTAATGCAGCGGCCACTGCCATGGCGGGGCTCACTAAGTGTGTGCGCGCACCGCGGCCTTGACGACCTTCAAAATTACGGTTGCTAGTTGAAGCACAGCGGTCTCCAGCTTCAAGTAAATCATCGTTCATACCCAAGCACATAGAACAGCCGGGTAAGCGCCACTCAAAACCAGCATCAATAAAGATTTTATCAAGACCTTCACTTTCTGCTTGGACTTTAACTTGCGCTGAGCCTGGCACGACCATTGCGGTTACGCTAGGTTGTACTTTACCTTTCTTTGCAATGCTAGCTGCAGCGCGTAAGTCTTCAATACGTGAGTTAGTACAAGAGCCGATAAACACATGAGATACAGGCGTTTCACTAAGCTTATCACCTGGTTTGAGCCCCATGTATGCAAGTGCTTTAGTGGCAGATTCTTTGGTGACAGGATCACTAAAATCATCCGGAGAAGGTACTGGTGTATCCACAGCAATGACTTGCCCAGGATTAGTACCCCATGTGACTTGTGGCTTGATGTCCTTGGCTAGTAAGGTAACGACTTTATCAAAATCTGCATTAGCATCGGTAAACAAGGTTTGCCAATAGGCAATGGCTTCTTGCCACAATTCACCTTTAGGTGCTTTCTCACGACCTTCTAGATAATCAAATGTGATTTGGTCAGGGGCGACTAAGCCGGCTTTTGCACCCGCTTCAATACTCATATTACAGATGGTCATACGCTCTTCCATGGATAGAGCGGCAATGGTATCACCACAGTACTCAATGACGTGACCTGTGGCACCGGCGTGACCTAACTCGCCAATGATGGCTAATATGATGTCCTTGGCCGTGACACCAATAGGCAATGTACCTGTGACTTCGACTTTTAGATTTTTGGCTTTGGTTTGTTTGAGCGTTTGTGTCGCTAAAACGTGTTCGACTTCTGAGGTGCCGATACCGAAAGCTAAAGCACCGAATGCACCATGGGTGGCTGTGTGAGAGTCACCACATACTACGGTCGTACCAGGTAAAATCGCGCCGACTTCCGGCGCCATAACGTGAATAATACCTTGTTTTTGGTGACCGACAGGATAGAGCTCGATACCATGCTTTTCGCAGTTTTGTGCAAGGGTTTGCAGTTGTAATTGGTTTTCAGGCCCACAAGCATCCAACGCGATGGAACGAGTGGAGATACTGTGGTCCATTGTCGCAAGCACTTTTTCTGGGCAGCGTACTTTGCGATTCATTTCATCTAAACCTGCAAATGCCTGTGGTGAAGTGACTTCGTGGATCAGATGGCGGTCGATGTACAACAATACATCGTCACCGGTATTCGGGACAACATGAGCGTCCCAAATTTTGTCATAAAGAGTCTTTGCCATGACCTTAACCTTCTAAAATCTGTTGCGTAATATAGTCACCCACTTGCGCCGTTGATTTTGCTCGACTGCGCTGTTCTGGTGCAAGTAATTCGCCAGTTAAAATACCGTCGCTTAAAGTGTTAATAACGGCATTTTCAATGGCATCGGCGGCGTCATTCAAATTTAGTGAGTAGCGTAAAAGCATAGCGGCCGAAAGGATTTGCGCAATTGGATTGGCAATCCCCTGTCCAGCAATATCAGGAGCACTGCCACCAGCAGGTTCGTATAAGCCAAAACCGTCGCCGTTGATACTTGCTGACGCTAATAAGCCCATAGAACCTGTTATCATGGCGCATTCATCAGAGATTATGTCACCAAATAAGTTCGAACATAACATGACATCAAAATGCGCAGGATCTTTGATCAGTTGCATGGTCGCGTTATCGATATAGATATGCTCAAGTTCAACATCTGGATAATCTTTGGCAACTTCTTCAGTGGTTTCACGCCATAAACGGGAGCAAACTAGGACGTTGGCTTTGTCTACAGAGGTGACTTTTTTACTGCGTTTGCGCGCGGCTTCAAACGCTGAAATCGCAATGCGGCGAATCTCTGCTTTGGTGTAGCGCATCGTATCAAATGCGACTTGTTCTTCACCTTCACCTTCTAGGCCTTTGGGTTGACCAAAGTATATGCCGCTCGTCAGTTCACGTACTACTAATACATCGACGCCACTGGCTGCAATGTCTTTGCGCAGTGGGGATAAGTCTTCTAGGCCAGGATAAATTTTGGCCGGTCGAAGGTTTGAGAACAAATCAAAGTGACTGCGCAAGGTTAATAATGCCGCGCGTTCAGGACGCTTCTCAAGAGGGAGGGTGTCCCACTTTGGTCCGCCAATCGAGCCAAATAAAATGGCATCAGCGTCTTCACAGCCTTTTAGCGTCTCAGCTGGCAGGGCTTCACCGTGATGGTCTATGGCATATCCACCCACTGGATAGGCGGTTCGGTTTAACGTTAAGTCAAATTTTTGCTCTATGGCATCAAGGACTTTATTTGCTTCGGCCATGACTTCGGGGCCGATACCGTCGCCGGCTAGCACGGCGAGTTGATAAGTAGACATTTATACTCCTGTGGCCGATTGTAGCTTTTGCTCGTCAATCATATCGGCTAAATGCATGTTATTAAGTACAAAGATCAGGGCTTTGACGCCTGATTCTACGATGTCTGTCGCTAGACCGATGCCATGAAAACGGCGCTCGTTGTATTGTACAACAATACTGACTTGCGCTAGGGCGTTGGCACCTTCGCCTTTGGAGTCCAATTTGAAATCCACGATGTTTATCGCATCTTCGCCGATAATTTGCATGATGGCGTTGTACGCGGCATCCACAGGGCCGTTACCGACGGCGCTATGAGTCGTGGGTTCTCCATCGACGTTTAGCGTGACAGTTGCGCTTGGAATGATCTCTTTTCCTGAGCTGGCGTGCAAATATTCAAGTGAATAATACGAATCATCTTGTTTTTGTTGGTTAAAGAAGAGGATCGCTTCAAGGTCGTAATCATACACTTGCCCCTTTTTGTCGGCAAGGCGTAAAAAGGCCGCATAGACTTCATCTAAGTCGTAATCGCTGTCGCTGTAGCCAAGTTCATGCAAGCGATGCTTAATCACATGACGGCCTGAGCGAGAGGTTAAATTTAATTGATTTTTGTTTAAGCCAACACTTTCCGGCGTCATGATTTCGTAGGTATTTTGACCTTTTAATACACCATCTTGGTGAATGCCTGATGAGTGCGCAAAAGCATTTGCACCAACTATGGCTTTGTTCGCTTGTACCGGCATAGAGCATAGTTGGCTGACGAGCTTTGACGTGCGCGAAATTTCATTACTTTTAATATTCGTTTCGAGTTGGTAGCGTTCTTTACGAGTTTGTAAAATCATCGCGATTTCTTCCAACGACGCATTACCCGCACGCTCGCCAATGCCGTTAATAGTACATTCGACTTGGCGCGCACCTTGCTCAACCGCAGCTAATGAGTTTGCCACGGCGAGACCTAAGTCATTGTGACAGTGGACCGAGATGGTCGCTTGATCAATATTAGGAACTCGATTAAAGAGTTGTTGGATTATTCCACCAAACTCAGTTGGTGTGGTATAACCAACCGTATCTGGAATGTTCACTGTGGTCGCGCCTGCTTTGATGGCAGATTCTACCATACGGCACAAATAATCAATGTGAGTGCGGCCCGCATCTTCGCACGAAAACTCAACATCATCAGTGTATTGACGGGCATGTTGGATGGCTTTGACCGCCATTTCAACTACTTCGTCTTGGCTTTTTTTCAACTTAGTGCCAACGTGAATATCTGAAGTGGCGATAAAAGTGTGGATACGAAAACGCTCTGCAACTTTTAATGCTTCTCCACAAGCATCAATATCTTTGGCAAGAGCCCTTGATAAGCCGGCAACGGTGGCATTTTTTATTTCACGCGCAATGGTTTGCACTGAAGTAAAATCCCCGGGGCTAGAGACTGGAAAACCCGCTTCGATGATGTCAACGCCGAGTCGTTCGAGTGCCAGTGCGATTTGTAGTTTTTCTTTCACTGTTAAGCTTGCAGGCAACGCCTGTTCACCATCTCGCAATGTGGTATCGAATATTTTGACTTGTTGTGACATAACACCATCCTTTCGTTTTTAAAACGTATACAAAAAACCCGTGCTAGGCACGGGTTTTGTGAAATTTAA
The DNA here is from genome assembly GCA_023268935.1 of Glaciecola sp. Lineage (GTDB taxonomy): Bacteria > Pseudomonadota > Gammaproteobacteria > Enterobacterales > Alteromonadaceae > Opacimonas. Next base: position 8,431 of record JALRKK010000032.1, on the reverse strand, counting down.
GACAAGCTCACCCGTGCAGTTTACCTACCAGTAATAAGAGTAGCAGAGTGTAGAATGCGCTAAATTTTTTCATACCGCAAATGTACTGTGTCCAAAGTGATAGGTCAAGCGCGAAAGAGTGTTTTTTGCCAGAAATGATGATGAATATACTAAAGAATAATAGGTTTATAGTGTTACTTACCACTGAATATGAAAAGATAGCTTTAATTCTCGCAAACTCAGCGCACGTGGAATACCTTTACCTTTCCAACGCCACTGATGGCCACAACAGGCTGCCTGCATTATCGCTTTGGTCGGTTTGACTAACCGAATCGAATTGTTGGCTTGTTGGGATTGTCCGTCTGGATGAAACCATCCGTGTTTATTCACATGCAAAAGGTTACTTTCTTCGTCGACCCGGTCGACTGAATCTAATTCAAAGTGATAGCCATCAATGGTTTTAACTTCAACCGGTAACACTCGCCCGATATCTGGGAACTTCGAATAATACTGTGCAATCTGCCCTGTGGTTTGTTTCGCACTAGGGCAGTTAGCCGCTTGTTTGTTTTGATAAGAGGCATTGTGATAATCAATCTCTAACGGAGCGTTATTATTGAGTAGACTGTGGGCGCACTCTTGAACTAACTGAGGTAAAAACTTGAGTTTGCGTTTCAGCAGGTTAATCTGCGAGGAAGATGATTCGGCGAGGTTTTGACATTCTCTTTGATACAGCGCATTGCACAGTTCCGCAAAGTGGATACTGTCTTGGTTATGGCCGAAAATATCATGCTGTTTAATCATCGTGCTATTATCGACAGAAAATAACAAAAAATAAAGGGATTTAGTAGATCTCTCCCTTTACGTAGAGCCATTTACCCTGCGCACGCACGAATGATGAGCGTTCATGCAAATAAGCTAAGCTGCCACCTGGTTCTAGGTAATAAGCTTTAAATTCGACGATGCCTGAATTACCATCAATAGACTTGTCCAAAATATCTAGGTGTTGCCAGTCAAGGTCAGGGGTATTTAATTCAATTGGATTGTGTGTCGGGCAGGTTTCTACCGCCCAAGTGTTAATCAAATATTGCCCATAACCACCAAGTTTGTAAGCACTAAAACGTGAGCGCATTAGTTGTTCTGGAGTTTTGGGGTATTGCGCCTCATCGCTATTTAAAAAACGACCACAGCATTTGTTTAAGGCTTTATTTGAGGTGCAAGGGCAGGGGGATTTTCCAACAAGTTGATTCATATCTAAAACTTAAAAAAAATGCACAGCCTCAAGGCTGTGCATTCTGGTTGGGTTGATAAAGGTTACTTACTGACCTTTGATTTCGCTGCGACCGCGATAAGGCGCGTCTGCACCTAGCGCTTCTTCGATACGCAATAATTGGTTGTACTTAGCTACGCGATCAGAACGACACAATGACCCTGTTTTGATTTGACCTGCCGCGGTACCCACTGCTAAATCAGCAATCGTGGCGTCTTCCGTTTCACCTGAACGGTGCGAGATAACCGCAGTGAAACCAGCGTCTTTCGCCATTTTGATGGCATCAAGCGTTTCTGATAATGAACCAATTTGGTTAAACTTAATCAGGATTGAGTTACCAATTCCGTTATCAATACCGCGCTTTAAGATCTTAGTGTTAGTTACGAACAAGTCATCACCAACTAGTTGTACTTTATCACCAATCTGCTTAGTTAAATATGCCCAGCCATCCCAATCAGACTCGTCCAAACCATCTTCGATTGAAACGATAGGGTATTGGTTTGCTAATTCGCCAAGATAATCACTGAATCCCTCTGAATCAAACGACTTATCTTCACCACTTAATACATATTTACCGTCTTTGTAGAACTCAGAAGCGGCGCAATCAAGTGCCAACGTGATATCTTCATCCATTTTGTAACCAGCGTTTTCTACCGCTTCTACGATCACTGCTAATGCTTCAGCGTTAGAAGTCAGGTTTGGCGCAAAACCACCTTCATCGCCCACCGCTGTATTCAAACCTTTTGCAGATAATACTTTTTTCAAGTTATGGAAGATTTCTGCACCCATGCGCAATGCTTCAGAGAAGCTTTTCGCGCCTACAGGCTGTACCATAAACTCTTGGATATCAACGTTGTTATCCGCGTGCTCACCACCGTTTAAGATATTCATCATAGGGACGGGCATTGAGTACTCACCTGATGTGCCGTTCAAATCAGCAATGTGTTGGTACAAAGGAATGCCAGCACCGTTAGCGTAAGCTTTAGCGGCAGCAAGAGATACCGCTAGAATTGCATTTGCACCTAATACTTCTTTATTTTCGGTTCCATCTAAGTCAATCATGATCTGGTCGAGAGTGCGCTGTTCAGCAGCGTCTTGACCGATTAACGCTGGAGCAATCTTGTCATTCACCGCGGCTACTGCTTTTAAAACACCTTTGCCAAGGTAACGAGCTGGATCTTGGTCGCGTAGTTCTAATGCTTCGCGTGAACCTGTTGAGGCACCAGAGGGTGCACAAGCACGACCCATTGCACCATTATCTAAATAAACATCTGCTTCGACCGTGGGATTACCACGAGAATCCATGACCTCACGGCCAACGATACGGCTAATTGTTGCCATTGCGTTATTTTCCTTTCAAATTTAGTGATTAGTTTTCTTAAAACGACCTGCTGCTGCAATAAAGCCTTCGAATAGAGGATGGCCATCGCGTGGGGTCGAGTTGAACTCAGGGTGAAATTGACCTGCGATGAAGAACGGATGTTCTGGGATCTCGATCATTTCAACTAATTGTTTATCGGTAGATAAACCACTGACTCTAAGGCCAGCTTCTTCGATCTGGGTACGTAAGGTGTTATTGACTTCATAGCGATGACGATGCCGCTCATAAATCTCAGTGCTGCCGTAACATTGATGGGCAAGACTCCCCTCAATTAAATGACAAAGTTGAGAGCCTAAACGCATGGTGCCACCAAGGTCAGAATCTTCTGTGCGTTGTTCTTTATTGCCTGATGCATCAAGCCACTCTTCAATCAAACCAACGACTGGGTAGGGAGTTTCTGGATCAAACTCTGTTGAGTTTGCACCTGGCATATTCGCAACATTGCGGGCGTATTCAATGAGTGCAACCTGCATGCCTAAACAAATGCCAAGGTATGGAACTTGGTTTTCACGTGCATATCGAGCCGCTTCGATTTTGCCGTCTACGCCGCGCTCTCCAAATCCACCTGGGACCAAAATGGCGTCAAGGTGCGACAAAATATGGTCGCCTTTGGCAATGATGTCGGATGAATCAATGTATTCAATATTCACCGTTAAGCGATTTTTTAATCCGGCGTGTTTCAATGCTTCATTGACCGACTTATACGCATCGGGTAATTCAACATATTTACCCACCATACCGATGGTGACTTCGTCCGTAGGGTTGGATTCAGCGTATAATACGGCTTCCCACTCAGATAAATCGGCTTCAGGGCAATTTAGGCCAAAGCGTTGTACGACAATCTCATCCATCCCTTGAGCTTTTAGATGAGCTGGGATCTTATAGATACTGTCGACATCCTTCATTGAGATGACCGATTTCTCTTGGACATTAGTGAACAAGGCAATTTTGGCGCGCTCATTTGCTGGCAAAGACGCTTCAGAGCGACAGACAAGAATATCAGGTTGAATACCAATTGAGCGAAGCTCTTTAACCGAGTGTTGCGTCGGCTTGGTTTTCACCTCTCCTGAGGCCGCCATGTAAGGTACAAGGGTAAGGTGCATGTACATGGCTTTTTCACGACCTAATTCAGTTCCTAACTGACGAATCGCTTCTAAAAACGGTTGTGACTCGATATCACCAACAGTTCCACCAATTTCAACGATGGCCACATCATTTCCTTCGGCACCGTCGATGACGCGACGTTTGATTTCGTTAGTAATATGCGGGATCACTTGAATGGTTGCGCCAAGATAATCACCGCGACGCTCACGCTCTAATACAGATGAATAAATTCGACCTGTGGTAAAGTTATTGCGCTTGGTCATGCGCGTGCGAATGAAGCGCTCATAGTGCCCTAGGTCAAGGTCAGTCTCTGCGCCGTCATTGGTGACGAACACTTCACCGTGCTGAATAGGGGACATCGTGCCAGGATCGACATTGATGTAGGGGTCCAATTTTAACATGGTGACTTTAAGGCCGCGCGCTTCCAAAATGGCGGCGAGTGATGCTGCTGCAATTCCTTTGCCCAATGACGAAATCACCCCACCGGTGACGAATATATAATGTGTCATGTATAACCCAAGGCGTTAATTTATCGTGTAAGAATACGTTTTAGCAAGACGAGTGATAGCGTGTCAAAACGCATTGAGTCGGTCTATGCTGAATGGAGCAATAGTATACGCAAAAGGGGATTTTAAGACAATCAAAAAAGGTTATTTTTGCCGTAATGTTTTGAGTAAATACAATAACTCATGTGCTTGTTTCGGCGACAGTTCATCTGGTTCAGTGTTGTCTAACGCATCGAACAGCGCAGAATCAGTCTGATCGAGCGGTAACTGAAGCGGCTCAGTAACTGTTTTTGCCGGTGATCCAGTCGGTAAAGGATGCGTGTTATTTGTGGTCTCAAGCTCATGTAATTTTGAGCGCGCAGCGCTAATTACGTTGTCCGGTAAACCAGCGAGCTTAGCGACTTGAAGGCCATAGCTTTTGCTCGCAGCACCATGTTTGACATTGTGCATAAACTTAATACTGTCATTGTGTTCAATGGCGGTGAGATGAACATTCTCCATCCCTTGGGTATTGCTTGCGAGTTCTGTTAGCTCAAAATAATGTGTCGCAAAAAGGGTCATTGCATGAATCTTATGATGGAGAAAATCCGCACACGCCCAAGCTAAGGACAATCCGTCATAAGTAGAAGTACCACGGCCTATTTCGTCCATTAGAACCAAACTGTTCTCAGTGGCATTATTTAAAATGGTTGCAGTTTCGGTCATTTCTACCATAAATGTCGAGCGACCAGAGGCCAGATCATCCGCGGCACCAATACGCGTAAAAATTTGATCTACAGGTCCTATTTCACACGCTTTTGCGGGCACGAAACAGCCAATGTGCGCCATGAGTACGATTAATGCTGTTTGCCTCATGTACGTCGATTTACCGCCCATGTTGGGTCCAGTAATCAGCAGCATGGACTGCGATTCATCGATTACAAGTGGGTTGGCAATAAACGGGGAGGCCAGAACCTCTTCAACGACAATGTGCCGTCCATCTTGGTATGCAATACCACGCTTGTCAGATAGGATGGGGCGGCTCAATTGTTTATTTTGCACAAGATGCGCAAAACCCAACAATACATCTAATTCGGCAAGTGCTTGAGCGGTAGTGGTTAGAGCGTTTAACTTCGGTAGCAAGGCATCAAACAATGCATCGTAGAGTTGTTTTTCCAGGGCAAGTGCATTGGCTTGGCTATTAAGTACTTTTTCTTCGTGGGCTTTGAGTTCCTCAATGATAAAACGCTCGTTGTTTTTGAGTGTTTGCCTGCGTATGTAGTGACTTGGCGCAAGGTGGGCTTGACCTTTACTGATTTCGATAAAAAATCCATGTACCTTGTTATAACCAACTTTGAGTGTACTGATACCTGTAGCGTGTTTTTCTCGAGCTTCAAGTTCACTCAAGTAATCAGTAGCGCCTTTAGACAGCGCGCGTAACTCGTCTAATTCGGTATTGTAGCCATCTGCAATGACGCCGCCGTCACGAATAACCACAGGAGGATTGTCACAGATCGCTCGGTTGAGCAAATCGGCAAAATCAGGATAAGTACTGATTTGTTGAGTTAATGCCGTCAGTTTAGGCGATGAAAATTGATCTAAAGTAATATGTAATAAAGGGAGTTCATTAAAACACGCTTGCAGTTTGGCAAAATCGCGAGGACGCGCACTACGCAAGGCTAATCGAGCCAAAATGCGCTGTATATCGCCGATGCTGTTGAGGTGTTGCGCGAGTTCACTCAACTCGCTTGCGCTTAACTCTGCCACAGCATCATAGCGTTGGTTGAGTCGAAAATGGTCGCGAATTGGCCGTTGGATCCACTGTTGTAATAAGCGTGAACCCATTGCGGTTTGACAACTGTCCAATACAGAAAATAAAGTATTCTCGATACCGCCACTCAAATTTCGAGTGAGCTCTAAATTGCGCCGTGTAGCAGCATCGAGTTGCACGGTATCTCGCGGTTTGTCTAACATCAGTTTGTTGATGTGAGGCAGAGCACAGCGCTGGGTATCTTTGATGTACTGCAAAATACAACCCGCGCACGTTAGTGAAAAATGTCCCTCTGGTATCCCAAATCCGCTTAAATCTTTCGTGCCAAATTGTTGTGTAAGCAAGTGCAGAGCAGAGTCCAAATCAAATTCCCACCCGGGACGACGCCGTAAACCGCTGTACGATTGCAGTATTGATTCGAATGCGAATTGCTCAGGATACAAAATCTCTACGGGTCTCAAGCGTTCCAATTCAGCGACTAAACTTTGTTCTGAGCATACTTCAGATAAAGTAAATTCACCGGTGCTCAACGCTAGACTGGCAAGGCCAAATTGCGTTTTACCTCGAGTTTGGTGAGCAAACACTGCAGCTATAAGTGTGTGTTGCTTGGCGTTGAGAAGTGCTTCATCGGTCACGGTACCTGGGGTAACAATGCGTTGTACTTGTCGCGCAACGGGACCTTTACTGGTGGCGGGGTCGCCAATTTGTTCACAAATCGCCACCGCTTCACCCATCTCGACTAATCGCGCAAGATAACCTTCTACCGCATGATAAGGTACCCCCGCCATTGGAATAGGGGCACCATTAGCTTTGCCACGGGCGGTTAACGTCAGATCGATGAGTTTAGCTGCGCGAACCGCATCGTCGTAAAATAACTCATAAAAATCCCCCATACGATAAAACAAAAGCTCTTCAGGATGCTCTGCTTTAATGGCCAGGTATTGTTGCATCATTGGGGTATGGGTGGTTTTCAATTGACTCACTTTTGGCTTTTGTTATAAGTTGTGACGACTATTTAATTAATTAAAGCATACTAAAAAAATGTGGTGCAATCTAAAAGAAAATACAAAATCTCAGCTTGAGGCCATCGCGCGCCACTGCACTGCTCAGAAATTGACCATTAGCTGCGCAGAGTCATGTACCGGTGGTGGCTTGGCCTACTATTTGACAGAACAGCCCGGTGCCTCAGCATGGTTTGAACAAAGTTTTGTGACGTATGCAAATAGCGCTAAAGAAATCTTGGTTGGTGTACCCGAAGCAACCTTAGAAGAGCATGGTGCAGTGTCTAAACAAACGGTTGAGGCAATGGCACAAGGCTTAGTGTCTCGTTGTGGTTGTGATCTGGGTATTGGGATCAGCGGGATCGCAGGACCGAGCGGTAGCACGACTGATAAGCCAGTTGGCTTGGTCTGGTTTGGTTTATGTCATCGAGGAAAGCTGATAACTGATTCACAGGTCTTTGCCGGCGGTCGCAGTGAGGTTCGAACGGCAGCCATTGAACACGCCATTACACTGATCGCAAATACACTGATTACGTAAACACTTCTAAGGAACAGCTGACAAGGGGCGTCAATCCATCTAATATGTGTTGCATAATGATACACACAACAAATGCATGTATATAAATACAGTAAAAAAACTTGAACTGTATAATCATACAGTATTATAATCCGAGTCACTAAATAGATAACAACGTTTTTATAGCGAATATTATTAAGAATATTAAGGTTGAGTCACTATGTCAGACGATAACAAAGCACGCGCCCTATCCGCCGCTCTAGGCCAGATTGAGAAGCAATTCGGCAAGGGTTCCATTATGAAGCTAGGTGACAACCAAGCGATGGACATTGAATCCATCTCAACGGGTTCACTCACTATTGATATCGCATTAGGCATAGGCGGCTTGCCTTGTGGTCGTGTTGTTGAAATCTACGGCCCAGAGTCATCAGGTAAGACGACTTTGACGTTGCAAGTTATTGCTGAGGCACAGAAAGTGGGCAAAACGTGTGCTTTCGTTGATGCGGAACATGCACTTGATCCCATCTATGCTGAGAAGCTAGGCGTAAACATCGACGAATTATTAGTGTCACAGCCAGATACAGGTGAACAAGCTTTAGAAATCACTGACATGCTCGTACGCTCTGGTGCTGTAGATGTCGTCATCGTCGACTCGGTTGCCGCATTGACGCCTAAGGCTGAAATTGAAGGTGATATGGGGGATTCACATGTTGGTTTGCAAGCCCGTCTTATGTCACAAGCATTGCGTAAATTGACAGCAAACATTAAACGCTCAAATACATTATGTATTTTTATTAACCAAATTCGTATGAAGATTGGTGTGATGTTTGGTAATCCTGAAACAACTACTGGTGGTAATGCACTGAAATTCTATTCATCAGTACGTTTAGATATCCGTCGTATCGGTGCGATTAAAGATGGTGATG
>JALRKK010000020.1 GCA_023268935.1 Glaciecola sp. | reverse complement strand
AAGACGTATACCGGTAACTATAGCGCTTATGAAAAGCAAAAAGCAGAGCGCTTGCGCCTACAAAGCCTAGAATACAAGAAACAACAAGCGCATATTGCGCATCTTGAGAAATTCATCACTCGCTTCAAAGCCAAAGCCAGTAAAGCTAAACAAGCACAAAGTCGTGTGAAGCAGCTCGAGCGCATGAGTTTACTGGCGCCGGTACAGGCCGAAAACCCATTTAGTTTCGCTTTTGCAGAGCCTCAAGCCTTGCCCAACCCACTAGTGCAAATGCGCGATATTCAAGTCGGCTACGGAGATAAGGTCATTCTGAAAGAGGTCCAGCTTAACCTTGTCCCGGGCAGTCGCATTGGTCTATTGGGTCGCAATGGCGCGGGTAAATCCACTTTGATTAAGTTATTAGCGAATGTTCACGGTCCAATGCAAGGTGAGTTTACGACGGCTCAAGGCTTGGATGTGGGGTATTTTGCTCAACATCAGGTGGACACGCTTGACCCCGAAGCCAGTGCATTGTTACATTTACAACGCTTAGATGAGCAGGCCAACGAGCAGTCGTTGCGAGATTTTTTGGGTGGTTTCGGCTTTCAAGGTGACCAAGCAACACGCCCGGTGAAGCCTTTCTCGGGAGGTGAGAAAGCCCGCTTGGCATTAGCCATGATTGTTTATTTAAAACCAAACTTATTATTGTTGGATGAACCAACCAACCACTTGGATCTTTCGATGCGCGATGCGCTGAATTATGCGCTGCAAACCTTTACCGGAGCTATGGTGTTGGTGGCTCACGACCGAACATTATTAGAAAGTGTGTGTGAGGACTTTTATCTCGTTAATGCCGGCTCTGTCGCCCCGTTTAAAGGCGATTTGGACGATTATACACAATGGGTCTTACAAGAGGCGAAATCCGATAAAGATGCAGATAAGCCACTCTCGTCAGATAGTCAAATCACCCAGGATGAACGCCCGAAAATTCTGGATAGGAAAACCCAAAAGCGTCTTGAAGCCGAGTTTCGACAACGTACCAAACCCTTGCGCGATGCCATCACTCACAACGAAAAGATGATGAACTCTGCTCAAACACGCCTGAGTGAAATTGAAAATACATTATTGGATACCAGTTTATATAATGCTGAAAACAAGGCGCAATTAACAGCCCTATTGCAAGAGCAAGGGGAGTTGCAACTAAACGTCAATGAAGCCGAGGAAGCTTGGTTTACTGCTCAAGATGAGCTAGAAACGCAACAAGAGATTTTTGAAAAACAATTACATGAGGAGTTGCAGTGATCATTGTTGATTTACAACACGCATCAGACTCGTTGTGGGCTTATTGCTTGGAGCGCTATGAATACCCCAATGTAAAGGAGTACTCACTCACTTGGCAAGATAAATATAAAGGTAATGTGAATGCTGTTTTTGCATTATTATGGGCACAGCAAAGTGGCGTGCCAATGCGCGCATTGGAAGCCCCTAAATGGCAGCATTTGGTCACACAAACTCAACATGTGTTAGTCGATCCGATTCGTGAACAGCGCAAGGCCATCACGGACAAATCCTCCCCATACTATTCGCTGTTATTGCAGGATGAGTTGGATGCCGAACGTCGTCAGCAACAGCATTTGTTGCAATACATCATGACTTTGCAAGAGCCTAGTCCTGCATTACAAAGTCACTCGCATTTTATCGACTACATTGATTGGCACTGCACGACGCAGTTGCATCCATCGCGGTTTAGCGAAGGCATTGAGTACGTCAAACAACTTGCGTCAATAATTACCGCTGCTGCGAAAGGCTCTCACTAATGCCTGAGTTATATTCGGCGTCAGTAACATCACATCAGACAACGTTTGGTCACATCACACCTTTTGCGTTCACAGCGCCGTGGTGGGCCAAAAATCGACATGTGCAAACGATTTATGGGCGTTACTTTGGTGAGCATCCAACGATTGCTTTTGAGTCTGAACGTGTTGAATTAGACGATGGCGATTTTATTGATTTGGCTTGGGCACCCAAACCAACCGAATGCCAAGGTCTGGTTATCTTGTTTCATGGATTAGAGGGCTCTAAGGACTCCCATTACATCAAACATGCGGTACATGTGTTATCACAGCAGTATCATTGTGTGGTGATGCATTTTCGTGGGTGCAGTGGGGTTGCTAATCGCACCTCTAGAGCGTATCACTCCGGGGAAACCAGTGATCCCAAAGTGATTATTCAGCTACTACAACTCCGATATCCTGATCAACCGATATATGCCTTGGGGTTTTCCCTAGGGGGCAATATGCTGTGCAAACTCAACGCCGAATATGCCGATCAAAACCCCCTCAGTGGCAGTGTTGTGGTGAGTGCGCCTTTACGGCTCGATGCATGCGCTCAAGCTATCAATCAAGGCTTTGCCAAAGTTTACGAGCGCCGTTTATTACGCAGTATGCAAGCGAACTTGAAACAAAAAATGCAAACCATGGATTATATGGAAAAAGTGCGCGTTGAGGCACATGAGGTCGAGCAACTAACCAGTTTTGAATTATTCGATGAAAACGTTACTGCGCCATTGCATGGCTTTGCTGGGGCACAAGATTATTATGCAAAATGCTCTGGGCTTAGATTTTTGCATGCTATCGAAAAGCCGACCCTGGTGATCCATGCTCAGGACGATCCGTTTATGAACGCAGATGTCATTCCCAAAGCACATCAACTCAGTGCATCAGTGGCGTATGAAATGAGTCAAAATGGCGGGCATGTAGGTTTTTTTACGGGGCCTCCTTGGCGGGTCAAATGCGATCACCTCGCCTTGCGTGCACTGGACTTTTTTACTGAAATAGGTGAAAAAAAACCATGATCATACCGTGGCAAGAGATCTCAGAAGACACTTTGCATCGTCTTATCGAAGCGTTTGTGTTGCGTGAAGGCACTGATTACGGGGAGCACGAAATCCCGATGGAAGACAAAGTTCTACAAGTGCGCATGCAGTTAGAGCAAGGCACGGTGGTGATTGTCTACTCAGAGTTACATGAAAGTATTGATATCATCCCGAAGGAGAAACTCAGTCGTAGTAATTAACTAAAGCTTCCCAATCGACAGATTGATCGCCTAACACCATAAAGTTTGGGTTTTCTAGAGACTCACGTTGGTTGTAGGTAATTGGTTCAAAATCGACATTCACAATACGGCCACCAGCTTCGTTGATGATGCACTCAGACGCACCCGTATCCCACTCGCCAGTGACACCCAAGCGCATAAAAAAGTCGGCTTTGCCTTCTGCGATAAAACAGGCTTTTAACGAGCAAGACCCAGTGGGTAAGGTTTGATAGGTACGAGAATTATCCAAACGGCGCAAGACGTTTTCACGCTTTTGACGGCGAGAAATGGCCACCACCACTGGCTCTTCAGCGGGCGCAATGAATTGTTTGACTTGAATTTGCTTTTGTTCAATGGCGCAAGATTTGTAAGCGCCTTCGCCTTTAACCGCATAATACAGACTTTCACCTGCTGGCCAATATATGACACCAATCACGGGTTTATTATGCTCAATTAGAGCGATATTTACCGCAAAATCGCCGCTGCGAGCAATAAACTCTTGGGTACCATCAATCGGATCGATCAGCCAATAACGCTCCCAATCGACTCGGTCAGCCAGGGCTAAGTGTTCGGTTTCTTCCGACATGATTGGAATATCAGGTGTTTTGGTCTGAAGAATGTCCATGATGATTTCGTTGGCTTTGTAATCAGCGCTGGTAACTGGCGATTCATCGTCTTTGGCGTATTCTTCAAAGTCACCGCTGTCATATATTTCTAAAATAGCATGACCAGCTCGTTTGGCGGCATCTTGGGCGATGGCAAGTAAATCAAGGTATTGCATAGGACTCTCAGTTGTGCTCCCGTAATAGTTTATCGACCATTAATAGCGCAACGATACTGCGGGCTTCGGTAAAGTCTTCGCGGGCGAGTAATCCATTGATGTCGGCAATTGGCCATTTGACCACTTCAAGTGGTTCTGGCTCGTCGCCTTCTAAGGACTCTGAATACAAATCACGGGCGATTAAAATATGCATCTTGGCGTTAAAAAATGTAGGTGCCATAGATACTTGCGTTAAAAAGCGAATGTCGTTAGAGCCGAAGCCGATTTCTTCTTTGAGTTCTCTGTTGGCCGCTTCTTCCGGAGCTTCACTTGCATCAATTAAGCCTTTAGGAAAACCTAATTCATAGCGATGCGTGCCAGCGCCGTATTCGCGGATCAGCAAAATGTGCTCTGGATCTGCAAAGGGTACTACCATCACTGCGCCTCGCCCTTGACCAGCCATTCGTTCAAACTCACGGGTTGCACCGTTGGAGAAAGTTAAGTCGACCTGCTCGACCGCAAAAAAACGACTTCGCGCAACAATCTTGCGCTCAGTGATAATGGGTAAAGGCTTATTCGGGTCAATCTCTGGCATAGGCGTAATAGGCGAGAAGAAATGCTTTTATTTTTTTCAATGTTGGTATAATCATACCGTTTTTTTATGTTAATGGTAAGTAACTTTTTATGGCAAAACTGAATTGGTCAGAGATAGAGACGGTACTTCTAGATATGGATGGTACACTGCTTGATTTGCATTTCGATACGTTTTTTTGGTTAACGTTAGTACCACAAAAAATCGCCCTCAAGCACTCAATATCCCTTGAACAGGCTAATGCAGTAATGGCTAAAGAGCTTGCCAAGGTGCAAGGACATATTCAGTGGTATTGCTTGGACTATTGGAGTGAATTGCTCGATTTAGACATCGCAACGATGAAATACGAAGTGGATCACCTAATTGCTCTGCGTGAGGACACATTACCGTTTCTGGACGCGCTCAAACAATCTGGTCGCAGAGTTATCTTGTTGACCAATGCCCATCAAGGCAGTTTATCGCTAAAACTTGAGCGCACAAAACTCGATGAACACATCGATGAAATTGTCTCGACGCATCAATACGGAGTGCCGAAAGAGTATCAATCTTTGTGGCAGAAGGTGCATCAAGATTATGGATTCATGCCAGCAAAGACATTATTTGTTGATGATAGTGTGCCGATCTTATACGCGGCACAAACATTCGGGATTGAACATTTGCTCGGTGTCGAAAACCCTGACTCACAAAAACCACATAACGTTATTGATGCATTTCCATCAGTAAGTGATTTTCGAGTACTACTTTCTGATATTACTGAGCATTCTGTCTAGTGTTGTTGTCGAGCATTTTCTCCTGCAATACCTGGAATGGTGTCTAGTTCGGCAATACAGTAGCGGTTGCGGCCATCACGCTTAGCAGTGAACATCGCATCATCAGCCGCTTGGAACAGAGATAGGGCACTGTGACCTCGCGATGGATAGACGGTCGCGACCCCTAGACTGATACTCAAATAAGCATTGCTCGGAGAAAGTTTGTGGTTGATTTTGGCATCGCGAATAATTTTGAGCATTTGTTCGGCTTTTTGTACGGCTCCGATTGCATTACAATCGGGTAATAGCAACACAAATTCTTCGCCGCCAATTCGCGCGAAAATATCAGCTGGACGACAAGATACTCCCTCAAGTAAACGGCAAACACTGATTAAGCAATTATCACCTTGAGCATGGCCATAGGCTTCGTTGTATTCTTTAAAGTAATCTATATCAACTAAGATCATCGACATCTGATGGTGGTAACGGATGCAGCGGGCCCATTCACGTTGCAGAACTTCATTGTATTTGCGCCGATTGGCAACCTGTGTAAGGGGATCAAAAAAGGCCATTGCCTCTAAATATTGAGATTGTTCTTTGAGACGGATATGAGTTTGAATACGTGCCTCAAGTTCTTCAAGCTGAATCGGCTTAGTCACATAATCCACGCCACCTGCATTGAAGCCTTTGGTTTTATCAAGAGGGCCATCGCGACTCGACAAAAATATAACAGGAATACCGGATGTGGATTCTTCTGCTTTGAGCCGTTGACAGACCTGATAGCCATCCATTTCAGGCATAATGATATCAAGTAGAATCAAATCTGGTTGTGGGAGTTGTGTAACTAAGCATAATGCTTCATGTGCTGAGGACGCAAAACTCACAGAGAAATGGTCTGATAGACCATTTATGATCAAATGCAAATCAATAGGACTATCATCCACTACGAGCACCCTGTAAGGACGGTTATTCACGTTATTTGAAAATGCACTGGGTTTGTTACCATATAAATCCATATCAACACACACTTTATGTTCCAATGTTGGAAGTATTGACCCAGATCTTAGGTTTCGCAAATTTTAATATTGAGTTATGTCCTCTCAGTCACCCGTTTACCAAGTGAATTGGGTATAGCCGTCTTTTCCAGGTTGTCCAAGAAAGCGACCTACCGCTTTAATTTCATTAGGCATATCTGCAGGTATGTTAAAGCGACCATTCACTCGCAACGACTGTAAATCACGTCCAGAGGCGACGAAACTCAAGTTCAATGCATTTGGTTCAGCCACATCAATGGTTAAGTTTTGGTCAGTACAACCAAGCGTTGCATCAAATGTTCCCATTTCGACCAAGCCTGAAGGTGCTAACACTTGGGCATTGCGCCATTGACCCGAACCTGAAATGGCTTCGCAAAGTACTTGCGTTGCGCTCATCTGTACAGAGGCGTCGGCTAATTTGACCTCAACGGGGCCTTTGGCCAAGACCTTCATCGGTAAATTTGCACGATTCAAGATTGTTTGTGCAGGCATGCGAATAGTCATATCAGATAACGCAAGATGTTGCTTGAACAAAGACATGACCGCATTGCCTTTAAGATAGACCTGATTCGTTTCTCGAATATTGCCCACATATAATTCTAATCCGACTTTTCCAGTCAGTAAACGCCATGGCGACAAAGACCAGCGCACAGAGGTTAACTCAGTATGGTCGACGCTAACTCGCTGGATTTTACCTTGCCAAATACTACCACTGACGCCAAACAGTTGTAAGTTTGCTGGCAGATCCAAACGATACACAAGCTGTTTAGCAGGAAGTGTGGCCAGCAAACACACCACAAAAAATAGCGTTCCGATTAGTCCCCAGACGACCTTACGAGTCATTTGCCAAGCTCCAAGCGTCGTACTTTAACCATTCCCGGGGCATTCCCTTCGGTGACATCAATTTGCAGAATCTGCGCACCGCGTTCTTCAATTAGTGCTAACCAACTCATGAGTTGATTAAACTCGACTTCGTCGATAAATATTTGAACTTCTTCGCCCCGAGGTTGAATTCGAGTGAGCGTAATTTGGCGTTGACTAGCGGTTTGATTCACAACTTGAACCAAGTTGCCTTCTAATTCTCTTGAAGCAGAATCATTGGCGGGTAGACTGCGTACTTTGCGCTGCTGTTGTGCGACCCAAGTGGCCAGACTCTCTTGTTGCTGTAAGCGCTTGGCTTGATCCGTCACGGCTTGATTTACCGGTTGCCAAATCAACCAATAAACCGTGCCACAAGCAATGACAACGCACATCACTTTGAGGAGGAATTGGTCGCGCTCAGATTGTTGTTCGAACCACTGTTTTAATTGCAAGAGCATGAAAAAACCTTTTAACTTTTGATGATTAGCGCACCGATGACGCGATTGTTTTGATTGTTAATGGCACCTTGTGTCACCGTGTAACCGGCTTCGGAAGCTTTGTTTTTGAAGCGTTCTAATTGAGCAAAATTATCCGCTACCGCTTGCATGCGAATTTCCCCTCGTTTGTGATCAAAACGAAGGGTTTGTGCTTTAATATTGCCGGCTGCAAAGGCCGTTCCCAAGTTGCCAAGCATCTGAATACCCGACACTGCACCCCCACTGTTTTCGCGTTGCTGTACATAACGGGTGATCGCTCGTCGTGGGTCGCGATAACTACCAAGACCAGGAAAACTCTGTGCTATATTGGTTTTGATAGACCTTTGTATCGCATCATTTTGTGCCATTAACTCGGTGTATTGAAAGCCTTTATTGGCAAGCGCCAACCCAAAAGCGAGTACCACAACTGCTGCCGTATTGCGCCAATATAACCAAGTCGTGTTCGACGTTGCTTTCACTTTATAGGCTTGTTGTAATAAATTGCACTCAGGTGAATCGCTATGTTGCGCCAGGATGTGAATAGGCAGTTCAAGTTCGGCATCGTTGACCATGACAGGAACAGGTAATGTGAAGGATTGTTTCAACTCCGCAGTAAACGTCCTTGCTTCAGTGAGCTCTGGATGCTGCTGGGTATAGCCTTGCAAAGTCATTCCCATCCACGAGTTTTCCCCCGTCATTCCTTGCCATTGTCCGTGGCGCCAGAGGATTTGATCGTCAAGTTGTAAAAGACTCAAAGCATCTGGTGAGGCAGGCAATGCCAGCACATCGGGGACCATGGTGTCGCACACAAATCCAGCTTCAGATAACCAAGCTTGCCATTGTTGCATCTGTTTATGACTGACTAAGGCTAGGGTTTGCTCGTTTTCTATGCGGGGCCCCAGTGCAATAAAGTGCTCATCGACATCAGAGGCCAAATCGTCTTCTAACATAAAGCCAATCGATGCCATGACTTTGCGCCCAGCATTAGGTGGCAGGGAAACTGAAGCTAAGCGTACGGCAGAGCTATCGACAATTGCTCGCACCGGACGCCCACCGGCGCGTTCGTGTAAAGTGCTTAACTGCTGCGCATCTGGCAAAATCCCTGAGGCGAGAATCTGACTTGACGCACTGTCCCACATGCCCCAATAAACAGGCTGTTCAGCGCGAGCGCCAAGACGCAAAATAAGTTGTTCCACGATTAAAATCTCCCAAATTTGCGACGCACAACCGTCAGTTCATTATCGTTACTCACACGCAATAGACTGCTGAGAAAAAAACGACTCTGATCGTATTGTGTTTCTGTACGCAAAGTAAAATATTCTGTGCTAATTGTAAACCATGCTTGCATCATTGGGTCGAGTTGCAAGGTGTTGAGTAGCGGTTCATTAAAAAAGGCTTGGATGTCATCATAGCCATCTTCAGGGCGATTGCTGATGAGGTTTTGCGCATCCGCTTCCGTTATGTTGAGTAATGCACTGAGTAATAGTGCGTCCTCTTCCGTTAGGGTATTGATGTTGATAGTCATCGTGTGCTGATTGGGGATGACGCATACATACTTGAGTAATTCGGGTAGCCAATCGATATCCACGCCATTAACAAGACGTAATTCGGAGATATCAGCCAAAAAGCGATTTGCCGCCAAATAGGGAAATGCTGCACCGCGATAGGTTTCATCTTCCGCGCCAAGTTGCCGAGCTTGTGTATCCTCATCAATAAAATCCAGCAGACTATCTCGCACAACCTCCGCATTGTAGGTATCGTTGCCATTGACTCGTCGCACTAATTCGGTAAATGCTTGGGCCAAATCACCAACACTACTCGTGCTAGTTCCATTGGACTGTGTCGGCGTTTGCTCAGATGATGCGGGCGTTACTCCCATTGTTGCACTCGAAGTGGGGGCTGATATTAGGGCGTTAATATTAAAACACGCTTGAGCATCTTCAAGCTGTGCGGTGATTACGCCATTTTCAATCGGAAAGCTAATCGGCTCTGCCCATGGCTGATTGAGATGAATGACGCCATTGCTTAGATTGAGCACCTCTTTCATGGCTATCGTGGCATAATGTTCCGCGCCAAGAGCAAACCATTGGGCTTGATTCTGAGCTTTGATATTGGCGGTACGCTGACCTTGTAATTGCAACGATACGCCCATTTGCGTGGCAATAATACTGACCAAAGCCACGATGAATAATACCACTAACAAAGCCGCGCCACGCTGATGTCGGATCATGAGCTTGCTCCTTGCGGCAAAATAGCAAACTCACGGCGAATTTCACCAAAGGTTTCAGAGGTGATGACAATCGCAATGCCACGAGGGAGTTGTGTACCTCTGAACTGTTCTTCCCATTGGATTTCATTGCGATTGTTGGTGCCAATGGCGAACTCAAATATCAAATTAGACACATTAGGTAATAAGATTCGGGTTTGCGGTTCGGTGTTCGTCACATTGTCGATAAAAATTGTATAGATCCGTTCCAGCTCATTACTGCCGTTAAGACGGTAGCCAACGCCCTGGAGGTTGGAACGAGGCAGGCGTTGTAATGGATTGGCCCAGCCGTTGCGGGTAAACAAAATACCATCTGCTAGGGAGTCGGCAACACCATTTCCCCCTTGAATCACGACTTCATTGTCTTCACCTGACAGACGAGGGGCTAAAGCAATGATTTGAGACATATCTCGTTCAATCACCATCATACTGCGCTGGAGCATTTCTAGCTCTTGCATTTGTGTATCCGAGGCTTCTGCAGAATCAATTACGCTACTCAAAACGGTACTTGAGGCCACCGCAATAATGGCAAGAATGGCGACGGCCACCAAAATTTCGATTAAGGTAAATCCGTGATGTCGGCGTGGCACAATCATTACGAACGTTCCACAGGTGGGGCAAAGAAGGTCACAACATCGGTAATGGTTGTTTTCATATCGGAATCAAGGCTGACCCATACTCGAACTTGAACCATATCGTCCACTTCGGTTTTGCTGACATCTTGACGCCAGTACCAAGTCCTATCGAGCATTTTCATCTCACCCTTAGCATTTTTTTCCAAAGGCCAACGACGTTCGATATGGATTTGATTGAGGCGGTTATTGGCAACATAAGTGGCAACCGTAACGTCTTTGATTTGACTCACGCCCGTTAAATTATCACTAGTCGCTTTGAGTACAGCAACACCGGTTAAGCCAAAGATCAACAGCGCAACCATAACTTCAATAAGCGTCAGACCTCGTTGTTTCTGCTTAGGTAAATGCGTGTGTTGTGGGAGGCGTCGAGTCACAGGATATTTTCCTCGTCATAGGCTATGATCAATGGCAAAAAGCCTTGTCCTTGTATTTGTATTGCCAAAGGTCGGGCATCACCAAACTGCTCACCTAAATAAGAAAATTCGACAGCAAAATCACCAATTTCGCCACTGGGATACAAAAATAATTCAGGCGGTGGTGGTGGTTCGTCTTCTGGATCGCCAATCTGCACGCCAGCACTGCTGACCGAGAGTTCTTCGTCAAATAAACTGCCAGAGCCTAAAAATGAATCATCGTCCAACCAAGCTAAACCGTCTAGTTTTACCTTAAATGTAAACCGTTCAGGCATGGCGTAAGGTTCCATCCATTGTGCCCCTTCAAGAGGCAGCCATTCTTCATTATCAGACAACTCAACGAAACTATAGGTGAGCGTTTCTTTGTTCAAGCGCACTCCAATCAGAGTTTGATTAAGTACCGCAAAATCAGACGCGATAGAAAGTTTGGCAGCAAACCGTTCAGCTTCTTGTTCAAGTTGTTGCGCGGGCTCTTCACGTAGCGGATTGACCACAATCATGCTTGCGACCATACCCATGACGAGCAGGACTAGCATGATTTCGATTAACGAGAATCCGCGACGAGCGTGCATGGACTATTTTAGGTAGTCGTTGAGATTCCAAGTACCGATATCATCATCAGTGCCTGGCTCACCATCTGGACCATAAGAAAAAATATCGACCAAGCCAACTTCTCCTGGGCTGATCAGCTGATAATCATTACCCCAAGGATCTTGTGGTAGACGTTTGATAAAACCTTGCGCAGGGTAGTTGCGTGGAACGGGATCAATCTGAGGCTCAGATACCAAAGCTTCCAGCCCCTGTTCGGTGGTCGGAAAAATATTGGTTTGTAATTTATAACGCTCGATTGCGCTTTCCAAAGATTGGATATCGACCGCGGCTTTTTTGAGTTGTGCGGTTTCTTGGTTACCCAAAATTTGTGGCGCAACGATCGACGCCATGATCGCGATGATCACCAGCACTACCATAATCTCAATCAAACTGAAGCCACGTGCGTGGCGCAAAGAGGATATGTTCATTACAAATTCACCATACTGTTAAGAGCTAAAATAGGTTGCAAAATGGCGAGGACGATAAACAAAACAATCGTCGCCATAAAGACTATTAAAAAGGGTTCAAACACTTTAAGACTAATATTGACTAGACTTTCAAATTCGCGATCTTGGTTATCTGCCGCTCGGGCAAGCATCCCTTGTAACTCGCCAGATTTTTCACCCGCAGCAATCATGTGCATCATCATGGGTGGGAATATTTTGGTTCGCTCTAAAGACGCTCGTAAACTAGACCCTTCTTTTACTTGCAGCGCTGCTGCCCCAACTTCGCGTTTGATGAAGCGATTGGCAAGCACATCCGAGGCAATGCGCATGGCTTCTAATAATGGCACAGCACTAGCGGTCAAAATCGATAATGTGCGAGCAAAGCGAGCTGTATTTAAACCGCGATTGACTCGGCCAATCAAGGGAAGTGATAAAATCCATTGATGATAACGCAATTGAACATGTGGAATAGTGAGTAGTTTACTGACGACTAATCCAATAATAAGTAGAAATACGGCAAATAAAATACCGTGGTTTTGCACAAATGCACTGATGTCCATCAAGATCTGCGTCATTGTAGGGAGATCTTGTCCCATGTGGTCAAATTGCCCGACAATTTTGGGCACAACTACGGTCAGTAACATGATGACAATACCCAGTGCAAAGACCATCATAATCACGGGATAAACGAGCGCTTGGATAATTTGCGATCGGGTCTTTTCGCGACTTTCAGTATAATCGGCTAAGCGCTCTAACACGGTATCGAGATGCCCTGATTTTTCACCGGCTGCCACCATGGCCACAAACAAATCATCAAATATCGATGGAAATTCTCGCAGTGCATCGGCTAGAGTATAGCCCTCAACGACCCGCGAGCGCACAGCCATAAGCATTTTTTTGTGACGTGTTTTTTCAGCTTGTTCAGCCACAGCGAATAAAGATTCTTCAATGGGCAGGCCAGATTCAACTAAAGTGGCGAGTTGTCTCGTTAACAGTGCAAGTTCGGCTGCGCTGATGCGGTGACGAGTAATCAGGCGACTGAGGTCAAATGAGGAAGCGTTCGCCGGTGTCTCTTTGACTTGTTCAACTTCTACAGGTATGAGTTTTTGTTCACGCAGCTGCGCACGAATTTGCCTTGCGTTATCACCTTCGAGAACGCCTTTTTTGGTTTTACCCGCTAAATCTAAAGCTTCATACGCAAATGCCGCCATGGCTTATTCCTCTCGCGTGACGCGTAAAACTTCTTCAAGCGAAGTGATGCCAGCCAGAATTTTATCGCGGCCATCTGCACGAATTGATGGGTTGGTTTGGCGCACGTATTTTTCTATGGCTTGTTCGCCCTTGCCATCGTGGATTAAGTTACGAATGGTTTCATCGACCAAAAGCATTTCATGAATGCCGGTACGGCCTTTATAACCGGTGTGATTACATGCGACACAGCCAACCGGTTTAAAAATTACCGTACCCACTCGAGCACCATTGAGCAAAGCGGCTTCTTGTTCGTTGATCGGATGCTGGGTTTTGCACTCATCACATAAGGTGCGAACTAAGCGTTGCGACAAGACACCAAGCAAGGAGGATGAGAGTAAAAAGGGCTCAATGCCCATGTCCTCTAGACGAGTAATGGCACCGGCCGCTGTATTGGTGTGCAGTGTCGACATCACAAGGTGCCCGGTTAATGAGGCTTGTACAGCAATTTGTGCCGTTTCTAAATCACGGATCTCGCCGACCATGACGACATCTGGGTCTTGACGCAAAATCGCCCGCAAGCCTCGAGCAAAGGTCATATCGACTTTTGGATTGACTTGGGTTTGACCTATACCTTGAATATCAAACTCAATCGGATCTTCAACAGTCAGGATATTGCGATCTTTGGCATTGATTTCAGTTAATCCAGCATACAAGGTAGTAGACTTACCTGAACCGGTTGGACCGGTTACCAAGATGATGCCGTGGGGCTTGCGGATCAGCCCAGAAAAAATCTCGCGATTGCGTGAGGTCATGCCCAAATCAGTGAGGTTCAAGCGCGCGTTGTTTTTGTCTAATAAACGCAATACGACGCGTTCGCCGTGGCTAGATGGCATCGTGGATACCCGTACATCGACTGCACGACCGCCAATTTTTAACGAAATACGACCATCTTGAGGGACGCGCTTCTCAGCAATATCCAAACGCGCCATGACTTTGATCCGCGACACCAACATAGTTGACATCTTACGGTTGGGTTTGAGAATTTCACGTAATACGCCATCCACTCGAAAACGCACGACAAGCTGGTTTTCAAAGGTTTCGATGTGAATGTCTGATGCGCCTTCTTTGATCGCCTCGCCAAGGAGTGCATTAATCAACTTAATAATTGGTGCATCGTCTTCGGTTTCCAATAAGTCTTCAGTTTCGGTTAGATCTTCTGCCAAAGCAAACAAATCAGATTCGTTACCCAAGTCTTCCATTAACTGCTTGGCTTGAGAAGAATCGCGTTGGTACATGCTGGTGAGCAATTCTTCAAAGCGCTCGGCATCGATTAACTTGAGATTAAATGGCAGGCCGTACACACGCCGTACTTCTGCTACGATTTGCGGCGCCGTGTTATGCGTGACATACACATCGGCCAGCGCATCATTGCTGCTTTGTGCCGCTATCGCATCGAGCAAAATGGTATGGCGCTTAGCAAATCCAAAACTCAGTGTTTTGGCCTCAGCACTCACTGGATCAGCATCTTGGGACGCTAATGACTCTGGCGATTCTGGTGCATCAAATAAAGCATCAGTCATGGCTAGTCGTCTTTTTTGTCTTTGGCTTCAAGGTATTCTTCGAAGCTAGGGGGCAAACTGAGAGCGTCGTCCCAGGCTGGCAACTCAGGACCTTTTTTGAATGGCATCAAAGGAATACCATCCGCTTGGCGATCGAGTTGCTGAGCGCGAATATAATTGTATTTGCGATGCGATATCTCATTCATTGTCGCCGCATCACGGACGATTGAAGGACGCAAGAATACCATCAAGTTGCGCTTGCGCTTACTTGAAGAAGTGGATTTGAACAAGTTGCCGATAATTGGAATATCGCCTAGTAATGGGACTTTGCTGACGCTTTCTTGCACTTCTTCATCAATTAGACCTCCCAGCACTATGGTGCCGCCGTCATCGACAATGACCGTAGTTTTGATTTCACGCTTGTTAATGGAAATATCTACCGCAGTCGCACCAGACACACTTGAGACTTCTTGTTCGATCAATAGTTGTACTGCATTGCCTTCGTTGATTTGCGGGGTGACTTTAAGCTTAATCCCCACTTCTTCACGATCAACCGACTGAGTTTGTAACTGTGAATTTGAATTAGATGAAATGGCGCCCAAAATCGGCACTTCCTGTCCAACAATAAAGAACGCTTCTTCGTTATCCATGGTGGTGAGATGAGGTGTCGCCAAAATATTGGAGTTGGTGTCAGTCGATACAGCCTGTACAACCGCACCCCAACCATCATCAATGATGCCGGCAATTAAACCATTGGCCCCACCGAGTAATTGAGCCAACGGCTGGAAATTACCTTCCACGGTATCGCTCGAACTAACCACTTCGCCATTGGCGGTAATATTAGTTCGATTGACTTCGCGATTCTCTGCTTGTCTGGCAGCAACGGCCAACGCACCGACACCCGCAACCCCATTTGTGAACTGAGTGCCGCCGCCATCTTCGGAAACTACCTGCACGCCAAGTGTGGTCCCGTCTCCTTCGAAAACTTCAACAATAATCGCTTCGACTTGGACTTGTGCGCGGCGAATATCCAGCTGACGAATAACCTCTTCTAGCGAGCGCATCATGTCAGGTTCTGCGGTGATGACCAAAGAGTTTGAGTCTTCGTGGGCATCAATACTGACTTCGCGATTGTTGGATTTGGCTTTGCTACCGCCTTGTTCTTCAGCTTGAATGGTTTTGGACACGCCTTCAAGGACTTTGACCAAATCTTCTGCTTTCGCATAATTCAAGAAAATGACTCGCGTATTACCGCTGGTTTCTAATTCTTGGTCCATGCGTGTAATCAAATTGACTAAGCGCTGACGAGCTTTAACATCCCCAGATACGATAACTGAGTTGGTGCGATCATCGGCCACCACACGGGGGGCGGCTTTACCGGCACTGTTATTATTGCCTTGAGACTTGTTGATGCTATCAATGATGCGCACCATCTCAGACGCTGAGGCATACTTGAGTTTGACGATTTCGACTTCTTCATCACCGGCGCGGTCGACGCGTTCAATGATTTCTACGAGGCGATTAATGGTCGCAGCACGACCGGTTAACATGATGACATTGGACGCATCGTGGCTCACGACATTACCGGCGTTTTGCGTATCGTTGAGTTGTCTTAATAGTGGGGCGAGCTCCCGGACGGGGACGTTGTACAATGGGATAACTCGAGTGACCATCTCATCGCCGTTGAGCAAGTCATCTTCGACTACCGGCAAGTTAGAGTTCTTAGCATCTTTAGAGCGAATGACTTTAAGCACACCGTTGGGCATTTCTACCACTGCAAAATCATACACTTCGAGCACATTTAAAAAGAATTGATAGTACTGTGCTTCACTCAGCAAATCGTAACTGCGTACGGAGATTTTGCCACGCACGTTAGGGTCAACAATGATGGTGCGTTTTAGGTTTTTGCCAACGATCGCAATGAACTCATTGATATCGGTATTTTTGAAATTAGGAGAGTACTGTGCCTGAGCAAAACTCGGTTGTGAGAGCGCAGTTAAACCAATGGCAACACTGAGCAATGCCGCGATAGAGGCGTGTCGGAGAAAATGCGAAGAACCAAATAACATATGAATACCTTGTTTACTGCCCAGGCAGTGTTAATGTCAGCGATTGAATGTTGCCGTTACGCAAAATGGTTAAATCCAGCGTATCGGATTCTTTCAGTGTTTGCATGGCCCGCATGGCCTCGCGTGGCAACGTCAAATCTAATCCGTTTAAGCCGATAATGACATCACCGGCTTTAAGCCCAGCACGGGCAAAAAATTCTGGTTGGCGACCGGGACTGACGCGATAACCAACGATTTCACCATCCACCCGTTCAGGATTAATTGCAATAAAATCAGCAAATTGAGTTGGGTCATTGCGCAGTTTCGCTACCATGTCTTGGTCGAGCTCCGCTTCGATTGAGGCTTCATCAATAACGGGCTCTGCTTGAATAATTTGCGCTTCAGAGGCTTTGACAAAATCCACTCCATCGAGCATCAAGGTTTCTTTTACCCCGCGATTCGAAATAATCACGCGATCGGCAAAGACTTGATGTAAGGTCGCTTGTGTGCCGTCGATTTTATCGCCAATACCGTACGTAGCTTGGTTATTACCACGAGAAATAATTGCTGCGCCGCCGTCTTTTTCCGTACTTGCGACAACCCCGTTTAAGGTGAGGTTGAGTTTAGTTTCGGGCGCATCGGTGACATCTTGTTCAACGACTTTTGGGGTGGACGCTCTATCGCCAAAAATATTCTGACTCAACAAAATATTGATATTTTTGACATCGTCATTGTCTGAAATGGTCACTGAGCTTTGAATTGCGGGTTGAACTGTACTGGGCGTTTGCGGTTCTGGTATAATCTGCCAAGTGATTTGGCTCAATATGTATAAGATATAGGCAACTGCCAAGACAGCCACGGTAAGACGCACAGCGTTCTGTGTTGAAGCCGTCCAAAAGCGTGAGCTAAGGCTCTGAGTGATCCCAGTGTGTTGTGTCATTGTTATTATCTTATACCGTATGTTGACATTGTGGTGTGTACAGACTGAATTAAGTCTGAATTCGCCAAACAGGCACGTTGCCTACAAACCTAATAGTTTATATAACGGATATTACATTTTTACGAATGAAAAATACACCTTCAAACAAAAATGCACCGGAAGTTCGGCTGGATAAGTGGTTATGGGCTGCTCGTCTGTTCAAGACTCGTAGTTTAGCTCGAACCGCAGTACAAGCTGGCAAAGTACATTACAATGGTCAGCGTACCAAACCTAGTAAGGTCGTTGAGCTTGGTGCAACGGTCAAAGTGCCTGCTGGATACGATACGAAGGAGCTGGTTATCAACGAGATCGTCGAACAGCGGCGTGGGGCTGCTTTGGTACAAGATATGTATCGTGAAACACAAAGCAGTGTAGAGCAACGAGAGCGGAATGCTCAGGCGCGCAAGCTCAGTGCGTTTCACAGCCCTAAACCTGAGACTAAGCCTGATAAAAAACAGCGTCGTCAGATCATTGAATTAAAACACCAATAAACACCAATTAGAGAAATTTATGTCTTTTGATACATTACAGCGTTATTTGTTTAATCAAGCCAATGTTCGTGGCGAACTGGTACAACTACAAAGTGCCTACCAGTCAATTTTGGATTCGTATGCGTATCCACCCCAGATCCAAACTTTACTTGGAGAGTTAATGGCTGCGACTAGTTTATTGAATGCGACATTAAAGTTTGAAGGGGAAATAGGCCTGCAAATTCAAAGCGAAGGCATTGTCAAATACGCGGTTGTCAATGGTACCCATGATTTGAAATTACGCGGGGTTGCTCGTTGGGATGAGGCCGTGACAGAGTTGCCGGATAATTTTTCTGATTTGTTTCACAAAGGCTATTTGGTGATAACGATCACGCCCAAAGAAGGTGAGCGCTATCAGGGGATAGTTGGCTTAGATCAACCGTCCCTTTCCGCCTGTATAGAGGAGTATTTCTTGCAATCTGAGCAGCTTGCCACACAAGTGCGTTTGTTTGCGAGGAATGAAGCACCGGCAATGGCAGGTGGAACGTTATTGCAAATCTTGCCGACCTCTTCAGAAGCCACTAATGTGGCCGAGACAACCGAGTTCTCGCATCTTTCAGCGTTGACCGAAACACTAACGCCAGAGGAATTATTCACGTTACCGGCCAATGATGTGTTATACCGCTTGTATCATCAAGAAGAAGTTGAAGTATTCACCCCAGCGCCGATTGTGTTTGAATGTCATTGCTCACGCAACAAAACCATGGCTGCACTGCGCAATATTGATGTAAAGGAGTTAAACGCGATCATTGCAGAAGAAGGCAGTATCGTGATGAATTGCCAATTTTGTCACAGCGAATATCGCTTTGATGAGATGGATGTGGCATCCATTCATGCGGGTTTTTCGCCCGATGCAGACGGCCAAAATAACTAGTCTTTAACCAGTGGCAGGTTGACCTCTGCCACGAAACCGCCTTCGGGATGATTGAAATAGTTGATTTCCCCGTGATGAATATCCACAATCCTCTTAATAATGGCCAACCCCAATCCCGAACCGGTTGAACCTCGTGAAGTGTCCCCTCGAGCGAATGGCTGACTAAGTGTGGCGATTTTCTCAGCGGGGATCCCTTCGCCAAAATCTCGGACTTGAAAGGTTACAAAGTTTCTTTTTTTGCGGAATAAGGAGTGGATCTCCAAATGGTTAGAGCCATAGCGAAAGGCGTTTTCGATCAAGTTATCCATCACGCGCTTAATGGCCACTTTGCGCAGTTTGGTGTTGGGAACCGATTGCAGTTTTTGCGCAATGGTGTGATCATCATCAAAGTGACGAGCCTGCACCACCTCTTCAATTAAGTCATTGATATTACACACCTCACCGCCTTCTTCTTGGCGAGAATTACGAGCAAAATCAATAAATTGGTCGATAATGTCGTTCATATCTTCAATATCGTGCTCAATCCCATCTGCAATCCATTGATTGTTATCATCGAGCATTTCGGCAGCCAGTCTAATTCGCGTCAGTGGCGTACGCAAATCATGCGATATGCCAGCTGTCATTACATTGCGGTCGGCTTCAAGTTGTTTGATACCTTGCGCCATATTATTGAAAGCTTTGGTCACATCTTGAATTTCTTCGGTGCCGGTAGGCGTAATCGGTGGGGGAAACTCGCCACGGCCAACTTGGTTTGCGGCTTGTTGTAGCGCGCGCATGGGTTGGGTCATGCGTTTGACAAACACATAGCTGCCAATGACGGATAAAAGGCTTATTACCAACAAGACAATAGTAAGAGGAGAAAAATTATTCTCAGTTACGCCTTGCATCGGAATCACAATCCAAAGGTTGGGATACGAATCGATTTGCAGCCAAATCCGATAGGGCGGATCAGTGGAAACTCGAACATTACTTGTTTGACCTAATTCATTGGAAATTTGATTGGACATGAAATGGTAAAACGTCGCTTGAGCAAGACCGTTGTCAACTGCTTCATCTTGATTGTAAAAGCGAATATTAGAGGACTTAGCAAACTGGTCACGTCGTTCAGAGGGCCCCAATAAGTCCTGTAATAACATGGTGTGAACTTGCTTGGCGATCAGAGAGTTGATTTGTTGTGAACTAGGCTGGATAAAATAATAAGCAACGGAGCCATAAGAGACGACTTGATTGACCAGCAACAAGACGCCTATCAATAAAACGGTCTGACCAAAGGCAGATTTAGGAGTCAAACGCATTGTTGACGATTACACCGAAGAGCCATCTGGCACAAACACATACCCCAAGCCCCACACTGTTTGGATGTAACGTGGATTTTGCGGGTCTTTTTCGAGCATTCGTCGCAAGCGGGAGACTTGTACATCGATACTGCGCTCAAGGGCGCCATAGTCTCGCCCACGTGCTAAGTTCATGAGTTTATCGCGGGATAACGGTTCACGGGGATGGGTCACTAGAGATTTTAGGACAGCAAACTCACCACTGGTGAGTGTCATCGGTTTGCCCTCTGCGCTCATCTCGCGAGTGGCAAGGTTAAGCTTATAGACACCAAATTCAATGATCTGTTCTTCTTGTGCTGGTGCTCCAGGTGCTTCAGAGGTTTTGCGTCTGAGCACTGCTTTGGCTCGAGCAAGGAGTTCACGGGGGTTAAAGGGTTTTGGCAAATAATCGTCTGCGCCCATCTCCAAACCGATAATGCGGTCGACCTCATCGCCTTTGGCGGTCAGCATGATAATAGGAATGGCGTTGTTTTTGCTGCGCAAACGCTGACAGATAGAAAGCCCGTCTTCTCCGGGTAACATCAAATCCAAAACAATTAAATGAAAGTTCTCGCGTTCAAGCAAACGATCCATTTGTTCGGCGTTCGCCGCAGAGCGTACCTGAAATCCTTGTTCAACCAAATAGCGTTCAAGCAGACTGCGCAAGCGCATATCGTCGTCGACCACCAAAATTTTGGATGTTTCCTGCCCCATAAAAAATCCCATGTACAATGCCTTGACTTGATTACTATAAGCTAAGCGTAGCAAAGACAAAAGCGCTAATTAGTTACAGTATCAATGCAGGTTGTTACAAAATGTTATTTGCCTTGTAACCAATCGAGTTGGGTTTTGTGGTTTTGCCCTCGATGGAGTATTTCTTCAATGAGCGGTGTCAGGATCAATTCCATCGCTAAGCCCATTTTACCACCCGGCACAACCAGTGTGTTGACACGTGACATAAATGCGCCATCGATCATTTGTAATAAATACGGGAAATTGATGTTTTTCATTTCTCGACGGAATCTCACTACCACAAAACTTTCATCTTGCGTGGGAATTTCACGCGCACTGAATGGGTTGGAGGTATCGACGGTCGGCACGCGCTGAAAATTGACATGCGTGCGAGAAAATTGCGGCGTAATATACTGGAAATAATCATCAAGTGAACGCACGATGCTGCTCATGACCGCTTCTCGGCTGTGACCGCGATCTGTGGTGTCACGAACGATTTTTTGGATCCACTCTAGGTTCACGATGGGCACCATGCCAACGAGCAAATCAACGTGTTTAGCGACATCAATATCGTCGGTTTTCACTCCGCCATGCAAGCCCTCATAGAACAATACATCGGTATCACTAGGCAGGTCTTCCCATGGGGTAAAGGTGCCTGGCATCTGATTATACGGTACGGCTTCATCAAACGTATGTAAGTACTCACGAGTTTGACCCGTCCCGTTATCACCGTATTGAGTGAATAGGTTTTCAAGTAAAGCAAAGTCATTGGCAACCGGACCAAAGTAACTGATGTGGCGTCCTTGTTCTTGTGCTTTGCGGATCTCGATTTCCATTTCTGGTCGGGTAAAACGATGAAAACTATCCCCGCTGACGACCGCTGCGTTGACATCAAGCGTGCGAAAAATATGCCTAATGGCATTGGTTGTAGTGGTGGTACCAGCGCCGGAAGAGCCCGTGATGGCGATAATGGGATGCTTGGCTGACATAACCGCTTGCCCTTGTACTGAACATTATTATTCCTGCATGTAGTATACGCAGAAGCGGGATAAAAGCTACTACATAAAAAAGGAGGCCACAGCCTCCTTCAACAAATCAGTAAAACAGTTATTCGGCTTCTCTCGCAATCGCTCGATAGGCAATGTCTTTACGATAGAACATATCTTGCCAGTCAATGTGCGCAGCCAGTGCATACGCACTCGCTTGCGCTTCAGTGACTGTCGCGCCCATCGCAGTAGCACATAATACACGACCACCAGAGGTAACTACGTCACCCTCAGCAAGCGCTGTGCCTGCATGGAATACCTTGGCATCCGCTGATTCACCTTGGCCTAAACCGCTGATCGGTAAGCCTTTGGCGTAGCTACCTGGGTAGCCACCTGCGGCTAATACCACACCTACCGCAGGACGCGGATCAAATTCAATGGTACGATCGGCTAATTCCCCTTTAGTCGCCGCTAAACACAATTCCACCAAATCAGACTGCAAACGCATCATTATCGGTTGGGTCTCCGGATCGCCAAAACGGCAATTGTATTCAATGACTTTGGGCGTTCCGTCAGCAGTAATCATCAAACCGGCATATAAGAAACCAGTATATGGGTTGCCTTCGGCCGCCATGCCTTGTACCGTCGGCTCAATCACTTCACGCATAACGCGGTCGTGGATCTCAGACGTCACAACGGGTGCTGGAGAATATGCACCCATGCCACCCGTGTTGAGACCGGTATCGCCATCGCCGACTCGCTTGTGATCTTGTGACGTGGCAAACGTCGCAATGTTTGCGCCATCCACCATGACGATGAAACTCGCTTCTTCACCATCAAGGAACTCTTCAATGACAACACGAGAACCGGCTTCACCAAATGCATTACCCGCCAGCATATCTCGAATCGCATCTTCGGCCTCTGTCAGTGTCATTGCGACAATCACCCCTTTGCCCGCGGCCAAACCATCGGCTTTGACGACAATCGGCGCGCCTTTTTCACGCACATAAGCAAGAGCTGGTTCGATTTCGGTAAAGTTCTGATAGTCAGCCGTTGGGATATTGTGACGCGCTAAAAAGTCTTTGGTAAACGCTTTCGACCCTTCTAATTGCGCCGCACCAGCCGTTGGACCAAAACAGGCTAAACCCGCTTCGTTGAATGCATCCACCACACCAATCACCAATGGCGCCTCTGGGCCCACGATGGTCAAATCGATTGCATTATCTCTAGCAAATGCTACCAGTGCGGGAATATCCTCTACACCAATGGCAACATTTTCCAATTTTGGTTCGTTTGCCGTGCCTGCGTTCCCCGGAGCGACAAATACTTTTTCGACACCCGCACACTGAGAGGCTTTCCACGCCAGTGCGTGTTCACGACCACCGCTACCAATAATTAAAATTTGCATCATTCTGCTCCTGTTTAATCTGAATTAATGACGGAAGTGACGCATGCCGGTAAAGACCATAGCAATACCCGCTTCATCTGCTGCGGCAATCACTTCTTCATCACGCATTGAACCACCTGGCTGGATCACTGCAGTAATGCCGGCTGCAGCAGCCGCATCAATACCATCGCGGAATGGGAAGAAAGCATCAGATGCCATCACCGAACCTGTG
>JALRKK010000090.1 GCA_023268935.1 Glaciecola sp. | reverse complement strand
TTTGGCTTTGCCGTGGATTGGATGCGTAAAGATCTTGGTTATGCTCTTGCAGCAGGCAATCAATGTGGCGCAACCTTGGCTGTTACTGCCTTGGTTGATCAATTTTATGCGGATGTCCAAAAACTCGGTGGTGGCCGTTGGGATACCTCAAGTTTACTGAAGCGTCTCGACTAGACATTGGTGATCCAAACGGTCTGATAAGGCAGTAAAGTCAGCGATTTTTGGTCATTATCGATAACTTTTTGACTAATCAGATCGTGCCATTGTTGTGTGTTAATCAAATTAATATCCGAGATATTCAACGATTGCGCTTTAGATGTCACATTACTAATACAAAAAATACTTTGCCGTCGATCTAAGCTTTGACGCCAAAAGCCAAAACATGCAGTGCCAAGTTGTAACGTAAACTGTATTGCATTTGGATGAAACGCACTTTGCTGAGAACGCAATCGAATCAGTTGAGAAAGACGGGTAAATACTTGATGATGATGCGATGACGCATCGTCGAGATATTTTTGCAGTGTTGTAAAATCCCATCGGTGACGGTTTATCCCTCGATTTTGTCCTGTATTAGCGACTTTATCCAAATCGTTTTGGGTACCTAATAAGCTGTGTATATAAATTCCAGGTATACCTTCTAACCCTAACATGATGGCATGAGCACAAATAAATCGTTCAATCTGAAAGTTGTCCATACCATCATGTGTCGCAGCACACGCACTAAAGAGAGCTATATTCAATTCATAAACGGCTTGAGAGCCATCGGGGAGGGTTCGCCAGTTAATTTTGCCATCTAACGCAAGGCATGTATCGCGCATGGCATTGAGTTGCTCATCACTCAATAATCCTTCTGCAGGTCGCAGTCCAATGCCGTCATGCGAAGCAATAAAATTAAAATATGTTGTCCCATTTTGTGCAGGCGGCATGGCCCTTTGCCATTGTGTAATCGCATGACTATCCCCAGACATTAAGGTGTGCAAGATTAATGGAGGGAGGGCAAAATTATAAATGGCATGGGCTTCGTTAGCATTGCCAAAATATTCTAAATTTTCACGATTTGGAATATTGGTTTCGGTGATAATGATGGCGTCTGGTTTGGCATGCTCAATTAACAAACGATAGATTTTGATTATGTTGTGTGTGTTGGGGTGATTGATGCACGTTGTGCCAATTTCTTTCCACAAGAACGCCACAGCATCCAGTCGGAACAGACTGGCTCCTTGCTCTAAGTAAAAATGAATAATCTGAGCAAATTCGAGTAAAACGCCAGGTTGGGTAAAATCAAAATCCACTTGGTCGTGAGAAAATGTACACCACACGTATTTTTTACCGGTAGGTGTTTCAACCTCTTTCAGTAGCGGCGTTGTGCGTGGTCGAGTGACTTTACTTAAATCATCTTCAGGCGAAGCGGTGTAAAACATTTGTGCGCCTTTGCCAACACTTTGGCAAAACTCTAGAAACCATTGACTCCGCGCTGAACAATGATTAATGACCAGGTCGAACATCAAGTTCTTGTGTAATGACAGCGCTTGGATATCATCCCAATTACCATGGGCAGGATTGACACTGGTATAGTCAATCACCGAGAAACCATCATCCGAACTATATGGATAAAAAGGTAAAAGATGTACATCACTGATGCTGTTGTGACAGTACTCGTCGACAAATTTGGCCAACGTTCGTAATGGCATAACCTTTTCTTCAAGAATAGAATCTGCATACGTTATCAGTATTGCTCGTTTCTCATCCCAATGATTTTGGTATGGCTGAGGGGCGTTCATTTGTTGATCAGGCGTAAGATGGAACGCTTCAATGAGCGCATTTGCAAGCATTCCGTGATCAGCATAACCTCCTTTTGTTAACATCTCAGATGTGTAGACAATGGATAAATAATGTATGAGTTGGTTTTTTAAAGCGCTTTCTAATGCCATAACTAGTCTTGTCTCGTAATTTCTTTGTGATCATCTTCAACGGCCTCAACCAAGCGCTTAAAAACATCTGGTTTAGCACTTAACACGCGGTTCCAGCTTGGGATAAACGGAGTTTCCATTGGATTATCTAAAAAGCTCTGTCCTGCTTTCATAATGTTTTGTGCGAATAATTCAACGGCTTTTTCTTCGCTGTGAATGTCTAAGGTCAAGCCATTCATCACGGCATCATTGTGATAGGTTTCTATAAAATCTAACGCGATTCTAAAATAAGTTGCTTTGATTGAGCGGAACATTTCCGTGCTAAAGGTATGCCCTTGTGTGGCGAGTTTACGAAATAGAGCTTTGGTGATGTCAATCGACATTTTTGATAGTCCACCATTCTCATTATCAGCGGATAAGTCTTGATGTTTATGGTCATAAACCCGTGCAATATCGGCTTGGCACAAGCGATTATGTGCGTAGTTGCGATGCATTTCCGATAAGACACCAATTTCTAGCCCCCAATCAGATGGGATCCGAATGTCATTTAAAACATCACGACGAAATGAAAATTCCCCTGCAAGAGGATATCTGAATGAATCCATAAACTCGATGTATTCGTTGTCTCCTAAAGTGCATTTCAACGCTCTTAGTAATGGGGTTACGAGTAACCGAGAGACGCGACCGTTGATTTTGCCATCAGCGACTCGGGCGTAGAAACCTTTGCAAAATTCATAGTTAAACTGTGGATTTGCGACTGGGAAAATGAGTCTGGCCAACAAGGAGCGATCATACGTTAAAATATCGCAATCGTGTAACGCTACTGATTCTGCTTTATTACTTGCTAAAACATACCCCATGCAATACCAAACATTGCGTCCTTTGCCTAACTCAGTTGGTGCTAGACCTAAGGCTTGGAGTTCTTTATCAAGCGCTTGTAAACGGGGACCGTCATTCCATAATATGCGATGGTGTTGCGGAAGTTGACCAAAAAATTCAGAGGCATGTGCAAACTCTGATTGTGTTGCCCGATCAAGTCCTATCACGATTTGATTTAAGTAAGGAACTTGGATCAGTTCCTTGATGATATTCGGCAATGCAACGCCTTGTAATTCACTGTAAAGTGACGGAAGAATTAATGCCATGGGTCGTTGTTGAGCAAATTCGCTGAGTTGCTTCTCAACTTCTTCTATCGGTCTATCATCTAAGTTGTGTAATGTGGTTATGATGCCATTTTGATAAAAATCTGCCATCGTTGGCCTCCTAGGTTAAGTCACAAAGTGAAAAAATTGCTTCATTCCAGCCTGCGGGGCCTTCATTTTGAGTTTGGTATACTCCCTCTGTTCGATTCAGGTGAGGATAGTCATAAGCTGGGGATTTGATTTGCACGGCAATATCTGCAATGTCAAGCATAGCAATGTCATTCGCGCCATCACCTAAAGCAATAGTCGTGTATTGCTGGTTCGAGAAAAAATCTCTGTAATGTTGACCCAGCCATTGCATCGCTTTGCCTTTGTTGCAATGACCACATAAATGTAAAAAGCGACCACCTTGAAGCGGTTCAGCACCAAAAGATTTAAGTTCAGAAATGAATGCTAATTTTTGTTCTTCACTGCCACGCCAAAGAATAGGCTCACCAAATAAGCGAGTTTTTGCGTATTGGCATTGTTCAAGGCTCAATCCTGTATAATCCATGATCTCCTGGATGCCCAGCATCTCAAAATGCGTAAATAAATGCCCCCAAGCTGGTTTCATCTTATCTAGTATTACTAACCAATGCTGACGTTCTTGAGTAAAGGTTTTAAGCCAATATTCTGGGTGTTCGATAGCATCTGCTGGGGGTTCACCGCAAATGGATTTGGGTAAAAACACCGCCGCGCCATTTTCGACAATTAATGGAAACTCTAGTCCAAGTTCCAGTTGCAAATTTCGAGATTCCACATAGGTCTTGCTGGTGTTAAAGATGATATGAGACCCGCTATTTTTTAACGCAGTGAGGGCAGGTATGGCTGCATCGTATGAATAAGTATGATGGTCGAGTAAAGTGCCATCTAAATCAGTAAATACAAGATATTTGGTCATAATGACAAGTTCACCTCAGTGGTTTGGACTGAATTTGTCATTCAGCGTAATGATTTGTCTGTTTTGATCGAGTTCCCAACAAATATCCGAATGCTCATGCAAAGTCTGCAAACCGTGTTCAGTCAGACGTTGATAATGTTGAACAAAACGCAAGAGAGCAGGGGGATCCATTATGGCGTTACCTGTTTTAAACTGAGCGAGTTTGCGTTCTTGTTCGGTACGCCAATTCAGTACACAAGCAAAATTAGGTGCCTTTAACCACCATAATTCGTCAATGTAAGCAAACCAATCAGCATAGCTGAGTAAAGCAGAGTTAACCGCATTTCGCCAGATCATCTTTGTGTCTTCTGTTGCCTCTAAGGTATTTACTGGATTTAATAATTCATTAGAAGATTGAGCTTTCAAGCCAACACACCAGCCTTCAAAAATGATCACATCTACAGGTGACTCCTGTATGGACCACTGAGATTGTGGCAAACGGTCGTCGTTGGCTTTGTCAAAGCGGGGGATAGAAACGGGTTTACCTGAAATTAATTTATGGAATACATCATGGGCGAGTGCTAGGTCATGAGTGCCAGGTACCCCTCGAGTTGCAAACAATGGGTGCCGTGTTCGAGCCAGCTCTTGACGTTCAGCATGAGGTAAATAAAAGTCATCAATCGACAGTATGACAACGGATAAGCCTAAACGCGAAGATAAAAATTCAGCTGAAAAGTCTGCCAGAGTACTCTTGCCAGAGCCTTGACAACCATTGATACCGATAACGTACGGTTTTGCACCTTTTTTGTGCGACTCAAATCTGTTTAATACGGGAATGAACCATCTTTGTGCAAGCTCAATATAAGACTTGGGCAGACGGTGTGCCATTAAAAATGCATCGTAATCCAAATTTATCCTCATTTATCATTATGAGTGACATCAATTTGATAAAGAGCACTTCAAAGATTATGCCAAAGCGAAAAATTATCTATTTGCAATAAATACGGCTCGAGTCGGAGCTGGGTACCCTTCAATGGTTAGAGCCGGATCATTAGGGTGTAAAAAATCGGCGAGCGAATGGCCATCAATCCATTCTGTTTTACGTTGTTCGGCTATCGATGTCAGTGCAGAGTCGACGACCCTAACATGTTTAAACCCAGCGCGTTCAAGCCATAAAATCATTGCTTTAGCGCTGGGTATAAACCATACGTTACTCATTTGTGCATAGCGGTCTGTTGGCATCAATACTGTTTGTTCATTCCCTGGAACAATCAGCGTTTCAAGGACTAGTTCACCACCCGAAATGAGCTGTTCTTTAAGTTGTTGCAAGAACGCAAACGGATCCTTGCGATGATAAAACACCCCCATGCAAAATACGGTATCAAAACCATGAGAGGGGGGCATTGCTTCAATCCCTAAAGGTAAAAAATGGACAGGATGTTCGCCTGCAAATTGTTTCACAATTAAGAATTGCATAAAAAATAAAACCGTCGGATCTATCCCTACAACGTGTTTAGCATTTGCTTCCAACATGCGCCACATGTGATAGCCACTACCACAACCTACGTCAAGTACGCGTCTACCCGTAAGCGGAGAGATGTGCGGTAGCAGTCTGTCCCATTTGTAATCACTGCGCCACTCGGTATCGATAAAGGTGGTATCTATTTGATAAGGCCCTTTGCGCCATGGTTTGAATTGTTTTAATAAGCCATTTATTCGTTTGTTTTCGGCTTCTGAAAAGATATCCTTACACAATACAATTACCCCATCTTCTATATGCCATTGAGGGTGGTCAGATGTAGGAAGTTCTTGAAGAAGTTTTTGCCATTTTGTCCAGTGCCCGTGTTTATTTGATGCTTCCCATTGGGCAAGTGTCAGTGGCAAAGATTCAATTAGGCGCTCAAGCGGAGTATTGAGAATGGCTCTATAAAAATGACTGAAATGTGTTTGCATGAAACATTCTCTTAAGCTTTAAACGCAAGCATTGACGTAAAATTGAAACAGCGATACCACTCGGTATATGAAGCAAACCCGGCAGCCTCAAAACGCTCAAAATGTTGTGATTGGGTATCGAGTAACATGACATTTTCGAGGGCAGTTCGTTTCTGACTTATTTCTAAGTCACTATAGCCATTGTCTCGTTTAAAGTTGTGGTGAAGGTGAATCAACAGTTCATCATGTTGGCTATGTTCGCCTTTTATTTTTTCGGAAAGCAACAACACCCCTCCAGGTGCCAAGGCATCATAAATACGTTTTAATAACGTTTCTCGCGCAGCGGGTGGTAAAAATTGCAAGGTAAAGTTCATGACGACAACAGAGCAGGGCTCTAACACTAAATCTAGGATATCAGCCTCGATTAATTCTATCGGCGAAGTGTGTTGGTAAGCTTGGATAAAACGCTCACATTGTTCTAGCATTGCGCCTGAGTTATCGACCCCGAGAACTCGACAATTCGTTGCTGTGATTGAGCGAGCAATACTGAGAGTACTTATCCCAGTGGCACAGCCCAGATCATAAATAACTGAGCCATCAGACGCAAAGCGATTGGCAATCTCACCGAGGTTTTGGATCATAATGGTATACCCAGGAATCGAACGATTGATCATGTCTGGGAATACTTGAGCAACCTTTGCATCAAAGCTGAAATCTGCAACTCGTTGAAATGGAACAGAAAATAAATTATCGCTTTTCACTTTGTTAGTCTAAAATAGAAATGTAAGTGAAAATATTTTACGCTAGTTATTGTTTGTAAACTAGCCCACATTAATCTTATTGTTTCTAAAGACAGGTTCGATATGAGTACGTTTTTGATTGCTGATGACCATCCATTATTCAGAGAGGCGCTCGAAGGTTCAATCAGACCTTTCTTTAATGATTTAAAAATAGTCCATGCTGACTCTGTACCGTCTACATTAAAAGCGATAAAAGCCCACCCAGAAATAGATTTGGTATTACTTGATTTGAATATGCCTGGATCGGATAACTTTTACGGATTAACTTCTGTTATGGAATGTGCACCAGATACTCCGGTTGTCGTTATTTCTGCGAATGAAACGGATAAAGCGGTTAGCATAGCCATGCACTTCGGAGCCAAAGGCTATATCTTAAAGTCTTTTAATTCGCGTAAAATTGCTCATGGTATAATGTCTGTCTTACAAGGTGGTCGC
>JALRKK010000084.1 GCA_023268935.1 Glaciecola sp. | reverse complement strand
AGTAAGACACCTGCTAGTTTTGTTTCGGTCACATCCATCCCTAACTATCACCCTGAATTAAATTCTGTAAATATGTGCCATAGGGATTTTGAGCAAACCGTTTTGCTTGTTCTGACAATTGCTGTTTTGTAATCCATTTTTGCTTGTAAGCAATTTCTTCTAAACAGGCCACTTTTAATCCTTGCCTAGCTTCAATTGTGCTAACAAACTGCCCTGCCTCCATTAACGTTTCATGAGTACCGGTATCTAACCAAGCAAATCCACGGCCAAAGGTTTGAACTTGTAACATTTGACGAGCAATATACTCATTGTTAATGTCAGTGATTTCTAACTCACCTCGCCTTGAAGGATGCAAGGTCCTTGCAATATTTACCACGTTATTATCATAAAAATATAAACCAACAACTGCATAATTAGATGGTGGATTAGAAGGTTTCTCGTGAATGGCTACTGGCGTTTTGTTTTTATCAAATTCAACAATACCAAAACGCTCAGGATCACTTACGTGATAGGCAAATATAGTAGCACCATTACCATTTTCTGTGTGCTCTCTAACGTTATTAAGCATCTCCGAAAACGCGTAACCGTAAAAGATGTTATCTCCCAAAATGAGCGCTACGTTATCTGTGCCAATAAAATCCTCAGCAATGATAAAAGCCTCGGCAATGCCATTGGGTTCACGCTGTATTTCATAACTAAGCTTAATACCCCATTGCGATCCGTCAGCAAGAATATTTCTAAAATTTTGTTGATCATCAGGGGTGGTAATAATCAAAATTTCTCGAATACCCGCTAACATCAGCACCGATAATGGATAATAAATCATGGGTTTATCATAGACTGGTAACAGTTGCTTCGACGTACCCAAAGTAATCGGATATAAACGAGTACCTGTTCCGCCGGCCAATATTATCCCTTTCATGATTCCCACCACCATTTATTATTTAGATACCAATGAACTGTTTTTCTTAGGCCTGAAGCAAATGTTTCTTCTGGTTTCCATCCTAGATCTGTAGACATTTTAGTTGCATCAATTGCATAACGGCGATCATGCCCAGGCCGGTCAGTGACAAATTGAATCAACGATGAAAGTTTGAGGTTTTGTGCAACTGCTATATTGGTCTCTTGTAAGATATTGCATATTTGCGTTACAACATCAATATTAGTTACCTCATTGTAACCCCCAATATTATATGTCTCTCCAATTCTACCGTGTTTTAATACCGCAAATAATGCTCTTACATGATCTTCTACAAATAACCAATCACGAATTTGCGTACCATCACCATACACAGGAATACTTTGCCCCTGCATGGCACGAATGATGGTCTGAGGGATCAGTTTTTCTGGAAATTGATAAGGACCATAATTATTTGAGCAATTGGTCACAACTATGGGCAAACCAAAAGTACGATGCCATGCCCTAACTAAATGATCGGAACTTGCTTTGGAAGCAGAATAAGGAGAACTTGGTGCGTATGGCGTTGATTCTACAAAATAATCATTCGATTGTGTTAAATCACCATATACTTCATCGGTCGATATATGATGAAAACGAAATGACGTTTTGCGCTCGTTAGATAACTCTTGATAGTAACTGCGCACGGCTTCTAGTAAATGATAAGTACCGACAATATTGGTAGTAATAAAATCCGCAGGCCCATCTATTGAACGGTCAACGTGTGATTCCGCAGCAAGATGCATAACAGAATCAGGTTGATGCTTGTGCAATATCTCCAAAACCCCATTCTGGTTACAAATATCCAATTGGTAAAAACTATGTAAATCAGATCTCTCAATCTGCTTCAATGATTCTAATGTACCTGCATATGTAAGTTTATCAATAGTTATGACTTCTATATGTTCAATATTGATTAGAAATCGAACCAACGCAGAGCCAATGAAACCGGCTCCGCCTGTAACTAGAATTTTCATGGAAGAGTTGTCGTAATTTTTTATACTATCATAGGGTTGATTCAAAATAACATCAACCAAAAAAAAGGTGACTTCAACGTCACCTTTTGTATTAGTTCTTCTCGACTTGGCCAAATTCCAACTCGACTGGGGTTGAGCGACCAAAAATAAGCACAGATACTTTTAAGCGGCTCTTCTCGTAATCCACCTCTTCGATGGTGCCTTCGAAATCGGCAAACGGCCCTTCGGTAACACGAACCACCTCGCCAGGCTCGAACATCGTCTTTGGTTTCGGTGAATCGACGTTTTCTTCTAAGCGATTCAAGATGGCATCCGCTTCTTTTTTGCTGATTGGCATTGGACGATCTGAAGTACCACCGATGAAGCCCAATACGCGTGGTACTGATTTCACCAAATGCCATGAGTCTTCATTCATATCCATTTCGACTAATACATAACCGGGGAAGAATTTACGCTCGGATTTGCGTTTTTGACCCGCGCGCATCTCAACGACTTCTTCGGTCGGCACTAAAATTTCGCCAAAGTGCTCTTCCATCTCATGGGTTTTGATGTGCTCTAATAAAGTTTTTTGAACGCGCTGCTCATAACCTGAGAACGCTTGAACGACATACCAACGTTTAGCCATGATTTAGATCCCAATACCAGTAACAAAACCAACTAGACGCACGATGATACCGTCAAGTCCCCATAAAATTAGCGCCATTACTAACGTCGCAATCAATACAATCAATGTCGTTTGTGTGGCTTCTTGACGCGATGGCCAAACCACCTTGCGCACTTCAGTACGAGAATCTTTTGCAAACGTCAAAAAGCGTGTGCCTTTCATTGTCGTTGCTGCAATGAAACCGGCAACCACA
Source organism: Glaciecola sp. (assembly GCA_023268935.1). Lineage (GTDB taxonomy): Bacteria > Pseudomonadota > Gammaproteobacteria > Enterobacterales > Alteromonadaceae > Opacimonas. The sequence goes on along the minus strand of JALRKK010000084.1, from coordinate 31,894 downwards.
ACCACGGCAACTGCCGCTAACGCACGATATAGTACAGACGCCTGTTCAAAATAATGATTACCCGCAACCAAGCCTGCTAATAACGCAAACACGATTAGCCATTTGAATGTATCAAACGCGCTTGATGATTGATTTTCTACTGTTTCACTCATGTTAAACCCTTATATAACGCTTAAATATGGCGCTATTTATATAAAAGTGGCAGGGGCGGAGGGATTCGAACCCCCAACCATCGGTTTTGGAGACCGCTGTTCTACCAATTGGAACTACGCCCCTAAATTCTTGATTCGCACGACCTATAAAGTGACGCAAATCGACAAAATTCAGATACACTTCGATTGTGCTTTCCAGTTAAATCAGATGGGGAAGAACAATGAAGGGACGCGTATTATACCCATCTGAGGTGAGGTTTCAAACTTTAATTTAGCTCTATTTTATTCCAATCCTAAGAAACCACCGGTCTGATGCTCCCATAATTTGGCATAAATACCGCCTAATGCCAAAAGCTCAGAATGTGTACCAGACTCAACAATGCGTCCTTGATCCAACACAATCAAGCGATCCATTTGTGCAATCGTGGATAAGCGATGGGCAATTGCCAAAACCGTTTTATCCTGCATGATCTTATCTAAGCACTCTTGTATGGCCGCTTCCACTTCGGAGTCTAAGGCGGACGTTGCTTCATCCAGAATTAAAATCGGTGCGTCTTTTAACATCACCCGTGCAATGGCAATTCGCTGGCGCTGACCTCCAGAAAGTTTAACCCCTCGCTCGCCCACATGCGCATCAAACCCAGTTCGCCCTTTTGCATCGCTAAGCTGTTGAATAAATTCAAAAGCCTCGGCTTGTTTGACTGCCTTGATCATGTCTTCTTCCGTTGCATCTTCACGACCGTAGATCACATTATCACGCACACTGCGATGCATTAAAGATGTGTCTTGTGTGACCATGCTGATGTTAGCGCGCAACGATTCTTGTTGTAGCTGGGTCACCGACTGCCCATCTACCGAAATCGTTCCGTTTTGAATATCGTAAAAGCGCAGTAATAAATTCACCAGCGTCGATTTACCCGCACCAGAACGGCCGACAATACCGACCTTTTCACCCGCTTTGATATCTAAATTTAGATGATTAAATACCTGTATATGATGGCCATTTTGTGCCTGATAAGCAAAATTCACATTGTGAAAACTAATTTGTCCACCTTTTATTGCAAGCGGCTGCGCATCTGCTTTGTCTTCAACTTGAACAGGAACCGCTAAAGAATTAATGCCGTCTTGTACCGTGCCGAGATTTTCAAAAATCGACGATACTTCCCACATGATCCATTGACTCATGCCATTTAGGCGTAAAGCCAAACTCACGCCGATCGCCACATCCCCACCAGTCACAATCCCTTTTGTCCATAAATAAATTGAAATAGCTGTTACCGCGAACACTAACAGCGCATTGGAGTACCACACGCACCCATATAACACAGTGACTAAGCGCATTTGTGGATGCACCGTTTGCAAAAAGCCATCCATGCCTTCTTTGGCGTACGTCGCTTCACGTGTTGAGTGGGAAAACAGTTTGACAGTGGTAATGTTGGTATAAGAGTCCACAATTCGCCCGGTCATAATAGAGCGCGCATCAGCTTGTTTTTTGGAGACGTGTTTTAGACGCGGTAATATTAAACGCAGTATTCCGATATAGATGGCCAACCACACCAAAAAAGGCGCGGCCAAACGCCAATCCACGGCAAATACCAAGACCACAATCGAGATAAAATAGACGGTGATATACACCATCAAATCCAGTAATTTCAGTACTGTTTCGCGCACTGCTAAAGCGGTTTGCATGACCTTCGTCGCTACCCTTCCAGCAAATTCATCCTGAAAATACGACAGCGATTGTTGCAACACATAACGATGTGCCAACCAGCGAATGCGCATCGGATAATTACCGAGTAAAGATTGATGGATGAGCATCGACTGAATAATCACTAAGCAAGGTAATACCAGTAATATGACCAGCCCCATACGCCACAGCGATGCGGATTCTTCCTGAATAAACGTCTGTGGATCGCGTGTGGCAAACCAATCCACCAACTGGCCCATATAACCAAACAACATGACTTCAAAAATCGCGACGCAAGCGGCTAAACACGACACCATCAATATGACCGGCCAAACCCCTTTGGTATAATGCACGCAAAATGCAAATAAAGATGAAGGCGGTTGGCTTGGAGTTTCTTGGGGATAGGGTTGGACGAGGCTCTCGAACCACTTAAACATGCAATGACCTAGGGAATGAAAATCGAATCATATTATGAAGTTAAGTGGTGCAAGCTTCAAGTTATAATCGGCTAACGATCTTGTCTATATTTGCTTTGTGATTTGCCTGCCATTCATCTAAGGTTTGTGAAGCATCTTTGTCACGCCGTGCCAGCGCAACCGACAGTGCTTCCTCCGCTTGGGCTTGCGGGATAACCGCCACTCCATCGTTATCGGCCACAATGATATCACCGGTATTCACTGTCACACCTTGTAACTGGACTGGTGCACCATTCGGCTCATAGACTTTTTTAGCGCCTGGTTTGGGACAAACTCCCAACCCGTGAATCGGAAAAGCTAGCTCCCTCACCTCGTCAATATCTCGCACCACGCCTTCCACCACAAATCCAGTGATTCCATTGCGCTGAGCAATCGCGCACACATTGCCACCTGACACGGCAAATTCAGGATCGGCTTGGATCACCAAGACATCCCCAGGTTGTGCTTCATAGATTGCCACATGTACCATCAAATGATCACCCGGAGCGCATTTTACGGTGTAAGCTCGCCCTGCAAATCGTGGCATATCCGGCCACAACGGAGTGATTGGCGAGGCAATAAACTGAGAGCGTGGCAGTGCATCGGCAAGGTCGCACGTGGATACATCGGTAAATCGGGAATAGGTAGGGTGTGTCATTGTAGGTGCCTTGAACGCAAAAGGTTAGCCTAACTAAATAGCGTGCTAAAGGTAATATGACTTAGGTATTATCAAAGACAACTCAACCTTTGATCAGCTCTGTCTTTTCGCCTCGATTGATGCTGACATCAACGTCGTCGATATTTACAAAAACGTGAACATGGACGACGTGAAAACTTACATTGCTTCCGGTGAGGAGACCACAAGTTAAATTAGACTCCATTTAACACTAGATGTGTGACAATGGATGCCACGTAGCCGAGTCCTATCGCCCAGCTCCACTTTAAATGATAGCCAAACGAATATATCCCTTTGGTTTGTCCCATCAAAGCCACACCTGCAGCAGATCCAATTGACAGCAATGAACCTCCCACTCCCGCAGTCAATGCCACGAGTAACCATTGGTTCACATCCATCATCGGGTTCATCGCCAACACCGCAAATACCACAGGAATGTTATCAACTATCGCCGACATCAAACCGACGGCAATATTTGCGTAAGTCGGCTCCCAATTGACATACACGGCTTCTGAAACCAGGTGTAGATACCCCATAAAGCCAAGTCCACCGACCGCCATGACGATACCGTAAAAAAACATGAGCGTATCCCATTCAGCGCGCGCAATATTGGAAAACACATCAAATGGCACAACATTACCCAATCGTTCTAAGGCTTGTAAATCGTTTTGCTCTGTGGCTTTTTGGCGCTTTTTGTCTAGGGAACTTGGTAAGCTTTGACGCAAATAATATCCGGTAAATTTGAGGTATGATAAGCCAAACATCATGCCAAGCACAGGGGGCATACCGAATAGACTGTGACAGATAACAGCTGTAGCAATCGTCAGTAAGAACATGACAAAAATGCGTTTTGCGCCACGCTTCATGGGTAATGTCACTTCATGACTCGCAACAATAGCAGTGTTATTGATAAAAAAACTCAAAATCACCGCTGGCACCACAAAATTCACTATGGCCGGTAGGATTAATACAAAAAACTCTGCAAACTGCACTTTTCCCGACTGCCAAATCATCAAAGTCGTAATATCACCAAATGGACTGAACGTTCCACCCGCGTTTGCAGCCACAACAATATTGACACAAGCTAACGCAATGAATTTGCGATCATGGGCCGCCACATTCATTACGATGGCACACATCAACATCGCGGTGGTGAGATTATTAGCAAATGAAGAAATAGCAAACGCCAAGACACCTGTTACCCAAAATAAACCTCGCAAACTCAAGCCTTTGTTTTCCAAATAGACTTTGAGGGCATTAAACAAGCCACGTTCCTCTAATGCATTAATATAAGTCATCGCGACTAGCAAAAATAACAGTAATTGAGCGTATTCAAGCAGATTGTGATTAAAGGCGACTTGCGCTTCGACAGCGAGCCCTTGCTGAGAATACACCCAGCCAAGCATAAGCCATATTCCCCCTGCCACCACCAACACGGGTTTGGATTTACTTAAATGCAGATATTCTTCTGCAATCACTAGCATATAAGCCAAACCAAAAATAATAACCGCTATCAGACCATAGGCAGAATGGGTCAATTCGATACTGCCCGGCTCACTCGCCATAGCAACACATGGCACCCCAATAGATGCCAGTAATAATAAACGTTTCACAGATGTTCTCTCTTGTAGGGAAGTAAACAGATGCTACCCGAACGATATCGAGCGCACCTTAAGTTAGTCTTAACAATTCATTTAGCGAATGCTTAATGCCTGTTCAATGGCTTAGAAAACTAACGGTTTTGAGGGGGAGCTCGCGCTTGGTATAGCGTTTCTGTATGTGAACAGAGTGATTTTGTAACATACGAGGAGCAAGTATAACATTGCGATTGCCTACACGCATCCGATGTCGTTAAGAGGTGTGTTTCATCATCACCATCGTGAGTTTGTTCGCTCGTCAGAGTCGTGTGTTGACAGGCATCGCTTTGCAAAGTGTGTTGTGCATGCGGTTGGGCTGCTGCCAAATTTGACAGCAGACCGAACAGGAGGAGTAAAACAAATGGTGCTTTCATATAGCTAATATATGCCTACACATAAGATGTGCAAGAAGACTTTTGGATTAGCTATACAAAACTAACCATGCAAGAACATGTACGTCCAATAAATACAAATTCCAAACTGGACTAAAAACGTCGCAAAACGAAGTTGTACCGCAAAATTGCTGGTGGAGATGGCTAGAATCACTGATTGGGCAATCCGCGCATAAATGACAATCATGGCCAATCCGTCTGTAACGTCAGTATTTCCTGAGGCAATGGCAAACAGCATTAATCCACCGATAAACGGAAAGCACTCAACCGCATTGGCATGCACTCGAGTTAAACGAAAGCCTAATTCAGGTACACCAGAACCATCGGAAGCAAATCTTAACGATTTTACTTGTTTGGTCAGCCCTAGATAAGTGCGATACCCCGCCAACAATAATAAAAACAACAAGATTAAGGCGATGTAGGTCAAAAAAGCAATGTGAGTATGAGTCATGAGATTTCCTTTTTTCTTTTATCCTAGCGTATTTGAACGGGGATCGGCTAGATAAATTTCACACACAGCGCCTTGCTCGAAACTTCTTGCCTTTGATTTTGCCTTCTCGCAAATGAGCTAGCGCGCGTTTCACACTGCGGATTTTGACTGCAATGAACGATACTTGGTTGGTCACATTGATTTTGCCAATATCTTCACCCGGAATGCCAGCTTCTTTCGTCAGTGAGCCTAGGATATCGCCTGGACGCAGTTTTTGCCGTTTACCGCCATCAATACTCAACGTGACATATTGCGGCTCTGGAATGCGATTCGCATGAAAACGCAACGACTCAATGCCTTTCGGTTTTAACACTACTTGAGCATGATCCGCGGTGCGACGTAACAAGCCCAATTCGTCATCGGTGACCAATGTCACTGCACGTCCTGTCGCATCGCCACGCCCCGTCCGTCCAACTCGGTGAATATAAGTATCAAGCTCCTCACCTAACGAGTAATTAATCACTAACTCTACCGCATCAATATCTAAACCACGCGCCGCGACATCGGTTGCCACAAGTACTAACGCAGAGCGATGTGCAAAACGCGTTAATACTTGGGTGCGTTCGCGTTGCTCAATATCACCATTAAGTGCCACCGCCGAAATGCTTTTGCCCTGCAAAAATTGCGTTAAAGCAAAGGTTTCCGCTTTGGTCGCACAAAACACAATGGCGGATTGCGCTTGGTAGTGACTCAGCATGGTCGCTACTGCTTGGTCACGCACATGTGGCAGGACTTTGTAAGCGACTTGTTCTATTTTGTTGGCTTGATGGTGGGTTTCAACCACGACTTTGTGTGGGTTGTGTTGTATCGATTCACTGATGGCAGCAATCGTATCAGGGTACGTTGCCGAGAACAGTGCTGTTTGACGTTGGGCGGGTAATTTACCAAAAATTACCTCCAACTCATCGGCAAACCCCATATCGAGCATGCGGTCGGCTTCATCCAATACCAGATGCTTGAGTTGTTTTAAATGCACGCGATGTTTGAGCAAATGATCCATCACCCGACCTGGTGTGCCCACGATAATGTGCGGACGATGCCTAAGGGTAGCGATTTGTCCCGGCATCGGCACACCGCCATATAGGCAGGTGATTTTGACATTATCGATGCGCTTCGCCAGTAAACGCATTTGCTCAGCTACTTGATCGGCCAGCTCTCGGGTTGGACATAGTACCAGCGCATGGGTATAGGTCGATTCAGCATCCAAATCGTTCAGTACGCCAAGTGCAAACGCAGCAGTTTTACCACTGCCCGTTTTGGCTTGCGCCAACACATCCTTGCCATCTAGCATCAATGGCAAAGTATTGGCTTGTATATCAGTTGCGGTTTCGTAACCTAACTGGGCAACGCCCTCTAACAATTCAGGGCGCAAGGCCAGTGCATTAAATTTCATTTATTTTTCCAAACGCCATTGGCAAAGTTGGCCGCCCATGAATGGTACGATATCATCACCAGTAGGCAATTTGATTTCAGTTGGGATTTGCCATTCGTCTTTGACCAACGTGACAGTGCCTGTATTCCGCGGTAACCCATAAAAATCTGGGCCGTGGTGTGAAGCGAAGCCTTCCAATTTATCCAATGCATCGAGTTCCTCAAAGACTTGCGCGTAGAGCTCTAGTGCGCTCCAAGCTGAGTAACAACCTGCGCAGCCACAGGCAGATTCTTTTTTGTGTTTTTCGTGTGGTGCCGAATCCGTGCCTAAGAAAAATTTTGGCGAACCAGATGCCACCACTTCGCGTAAACGCTGCTGGTGAATATTGCGCTTAAGCACGGGCAAGCAGTAGTTATGCGGCTTAATCCCACCGACTAACAAGTCGTTGCGATTGAGCATCAAGTGTTGTGGCGTGATGGTTGCGGCAACATTATCCCCGCTCGCTAGTACAAAATCCGCAGCATCAGCAGTGGTAATGTGTTCGAAAACAATTTTCAAATCTGGGAACGCCGCCACAATATGTTGTAAATAACGTTCGATAAACTCTGCTTCGCGGTCAAAAATATCAATGTGATTTTCAGTGACTTCACCGTGAATGAGTAACAACATACCGACATCACTCATGGTTTGAAACACTGGATACAGCGCTTCAATACCTTTCACGGCAGCATCTGAGTTGGTTGTCGCACCCGCTGGATAGAGTTTAGAGGCAACAATGCCTGCAGCCTTAGCTTCTTTGATATCATCAGGAGTTGTTGTGTTCGTCAAATACAAAGTCACCAATGGCTCAAAATCAGTATACTCGCCCACATTCGCCATAATGCGATCTTTGTAAGCTAGTGCTTGCTCAGCATTTACTACAGGAGGAACAAGGTTTGGCATGACAATCGCTCGACGAAAACAACGTGCTGTTGCCGGTACAGTCTCTTCGAGCATGGCAGCATCACGAAAATGTAAGTGCCAATCATCAGGAGTGGTTATGGTTAAACGTTGCATACAAAACCTTTATTCATCAAACTAAAACGCGCATAGTATGCCAGAAATCTCAAAAAACTGCTTTAATTTCGTATTGTTTACGAATAATCTAAACCCCATGCAGGTCCACTATCAAAAATAAGGATGTATTGTACTCGTGCCCGCTCGAATTAGCTCCCTCAATCTAATATCTGAGCCTGCTTGGTGGCATAAACTCTTGCTCACACCACTAGATAAGCTGTTGGGCATTGCTAAGATGGACAAACTCTATCAGGTTCACCACATGGCGGGACTGAGCAAAGAAGCGTTTGCCGATAAACTGCTTGAGATACAAGGGATTGATATTCGTCATTCCGAAGCATTGCTTGAACAGATCCCTGCTGAAGGTCCTGTCGTTATCGCCAGTAATCATCCTTTTGGTGGCATCGAAGGGGTTATATTGGCACGTCTTATCAGTCAAAAACGCCCTGATTTGCAAGTCTTTGCGAACCGCGCCTTGAAAGTATTCAGTGAATTAGAGGATTATTTTATCTTCACCAATCCACTTAAACCGAACGATCCCAAAAACGCACCCAGCATCCGGCAAGCGTTGCGTCATGTGAAACAAGGTAATGCATTATTAATTTTTCCAGCCGGTCGCGTGTCGTACTATCAATCCACGTACAAAAGCATTGTCGAACACGACTGGAACAAGCTGGTCTACTCGCTGACGCAAAAAGCCAACGCCCAGTTTATGCCGATATTTGTTCAAGGCTTTAATCGTCCCCTATTTTATCGTTTAGGCCGGATTTATTATCGCTTTCGTTTATTGATGCTTGCCAGAGAGTTATTAGCCAATCAAAATCGAACCATTCAGATTGACTGTGGCCGAGCCATCAAACTGCCCACTTTAGCGGACCAAGCACAAGGCGCTGCTCTGGCTCGGGCATTGAGCTATGCCAACGATTCACGTTGGGATTACGCTTGGCCAGCAGATACAGTAACCTCTCACAAAGTCCTTGCCGACCCCGTCCCCCCGGCGCAGTTATTAAAAGAACTACAAGGCCTGCCTGCTGAGCAAGCGCTTGCTACGGTTGGGGAATTTACGGTGTATTGGTCGATGCAATCACAGACGCCTAAGATCGTGGATGAGATTGCGATGTTGCGTGAACGCGTGTTCCGCATGCACAACGAAGGGAGTGGTGAACCAAGAGATACTGATCATTTTGATGCGACTTACACCCACCTTTATGTGTGGCATAACACCAAACAACGTATTATCGGTGCGTATCGCATGGGCCGTACCGATGAATTGCAAGTAGATAATGGACTTGAGGGATTGTATTTACACAAAATGTTTCAATTCGCTCCCGACTTTGTCAATCGCCAGCAACCCTGTTTAGAAATGGGGCGTTCCTTTATCATTCCCGAATACCAACGCTCACCCCAAGGGTTGTTTATGCTCTGGCGTGGTATTGGTGAATTTGCTAATGCGTTTCCTCAATATCGAGTACTATATGGTACAGTCAGTATCAGTAAGCTTTACCGCCCACAAAGTGTCAGCATCATTGAGCACGGTTTAATTGATGCACCAGAGCATGTGACTCCGCGCACTCACTTTCCATTTGCGTTGCACCCACAACTCGAAAGTTACGATGACAAATTTGGTCTGCGTGATGTGGTGGAGGATTTCTTAAGATGCCTAGAAGCTGATGGTAAAGGCTTACCTGTGCTCGCCAAACAATATCAGAAACTGGGCGCAAAGTTCCATGCGTTGGGCATCGATACCAGCTTTAATCATACTCCCGGATTATTGCTCAGTGTGGATCTACGACAAATCCCAGAGCGGGTCCAAAAACGGTACTTAGGAAAAGTGTTGTCCGATTAGTTTCTGTTAGTTAAGTAAGGTCTTTAATCCCAGATGTTGCTGAAAACGAATTCACTGCAGATTAAGGCTTATCCTACATTTTGCGTTCTAAGGTAGGTTAACGTGGCGGGGGCATAGCCAAACCCAGCGGGAACAGTAGCATGTTGCATTTGACGAATAATCTTGATCAACGCATAATGATGAATAGCATGAGAAGATGCGAATACTAACTCTCGTTCAACGTTTGATGCAACCAAGGCATCGTCTTGTTCAGAGATAGAAATTTCAGTCAAAATAGACAATGCTTCAGACAATTGGGTGGAGGTTAACGCGTTAATTTTGGACCGAATGTTATATAAAGCTTGGCTGCACGCTTCTAGTGACGTTTCCACAGAACAGAAGCGTTTTCGTTGATTGTAGTTCACAAATCCTTCCGCTAAGCCTTCAAAAAGATTCTCATAGTGGTCGATCACATGCCGCAAATGTTGACCGATGGAGCCACTAAAATAGGGGGATAACACTTGGGTGAAACTATTGTGATCAAGTTCGTTAAGCAAACTGATGGCTTGGTCAATGACTTCCAGGTGACTCTTGAGCATGCAAATCCTTATTTATCAGTCTCATATTTAGACTAACACCTAGACCTTGCTTGTGCCAAGAGTATTTCAATCGTGTTGCACGTAGATCAAATCTTGCACGGGAAAACGTTTATTCCTAGCCTGTTCAAGCAGCATTTTAAGCGTAGTTTCTGGTAAAGATGGGGTGCGCGACAAAATCCAAAAATAATCACGATTGGGCCCTGTCACGAGCGCCCATTGGTAATCTGGGTCAAGTGCCATAATGACGTAGCTTGCGTAAAATGGGCCAAAAAATGACACTTTAAGATGTCCCACATCCTCTGAATCAACAAAATATGCTTTGCCAATAGCTTCATTCCAACGCCCATCATCAACATGGAATCCGCGATTGAGCACGTCAATTCCACCATCCTCACGCAATGTGTAGGTTGCACTGATTTGCTCTAACCCCCGTTCAAATGAATGATCAAGGCGTGCAATCTCATACCAAGTACCTAGATACCGAGATTTATCAAAACTTTTAACCGGCGTGATGCCTTCCGGCACACTGGTGCATGCCGAAAGAAATAAAAATAATAATAGAGGAATTAAGCGCATCGTCTGCATTGAGCGGTATTACGCTTCAAAGAACTCTCGACGCATCGCCGGGTCCGACAAGAATACGCCTCCCAGTGATGATGTTTTGGTGAATGAGTTACTGTCTTTGATGCCGCGAGCTTTCACGCAATAATGCGTGGCATTGATTGATACCGCCACATCTTGTGTGCCAGTGAGTGCTTGCAAGGCCACCATGACCTGTTGTGTCAAACGTTCTTGAACTTGCGGTCGCTGGGCAAAAAACGCCACCAAGCGGTTAATTTTGGACAACCCAATGACGGTTTGTTTAGGGATGTAAGCAACGGATGCTGTGCCATCGATCGTCACAAAATGGTGCTCGCAAGTGCTGGTGAGGGAAATGTCGGTTACTTGCACAGGTTGCTCGATCGACATCTTGTTTTCGATCTGTGTGATTTTAGGAAATTTGCGATAATCTAAACCAGAAAAAATTTCATCTACATACATCTTAGCAATACGTCTAGGCGTATCACACAAGCTGTCATCGTCCAAGTCTAAGCCTAGGACGTCCATAATTTGGGTCATGTGCTGTTGAATTTGAGCGCGTTTTTGCTCATCTGACAAACCGTTCTCAACCATTGGGGTTTCAAGGCCAGCGTCAATCAGGGCTTGTCTGACAAGGGCAGCTTCCTTTGTTATCGCGAGTTCTACTCCATCACGAACCACAACTGCTTCTTTTGCTAACATTTGAATGTTCCATTTTTGTATTCGTACCGTTATATACGGAACAAATCGCTAATTTGGTTTAGTAAAATTAAAAATAACCTTTGTTAATATAGATACGTATCTATATTACAAGCAACCTGCATAGTATACACTAACCCATTACATAACGCATCATGAGTGATGGCGTGTATTTATCGCATTATATGAATTTAAAGGAAGTAGATATGACAGACACAATCCTCATTACTGGCGGTGCGCAACGGCTGGGACTTGCCATGGCCCTTGATTTGTTAGCACAAAGTTTTCGGGTTATTGTTACATACCGCAGTGAACGTCCGGCTTTAGAGGAATTGCGTCAAGCCGGTGCGGAAACCGTTCAATGTGACTTTGCCAATAACGCTGACATCACCGGTCTTATCCAGCACATTAGCCAATCCTGTGAGTCATTACGCGCAGTCATTCACAACGCCTCTGATTGGGATGCCGAAAAACATACGGATGATTATCCAGCACTGCTAAACAAGATGATGCAGGTGCATGTCAGCGCGCCCTATCAGCTCAACTTAGGCCTTAAAAAGTTGCTTTTAGCGCATCCCACTGGCGCAGATATCATTCACATGACGGATTATGTGCAAACGAAAGGGTCGAGTAAACACATCGCCTATTCTGCTTCAAAAGCCGCGTTACACAATCTAACACTTTCCTTTGCACAGGCCTTAGCGCCACAAGTAAAAGTAAATTCTATTGCACCGGCATTACTCATGTTTAACGAACACGATAGCGATGAATACAAAGCGCGATCTCTCAAAAAATCTTTACTCGAAATCTGCCCTGGTGCCGGTGAGGCGGTCAAAGCGATGAATTTTTTATTTGCCAGTGATTTCGTTACAGGTCAAACTATGCACCTAGACGGCGGTAGACATTTAAAATAACGGTTTGCATAACACATGAGATTACTTCCAGAATGGGTCGAACAAGAAGCAGTCATTCTTGCTTGGCCGCACCGAGATACCGATTGGGCGGCATGGTTAGACCGGGCGCAATCAACCTATCAACAAATCATTACTGAGATAATCAAGCGCAACGCTAAGGTCTTGTTACTGTGCGATCCAAGTGAAATAGAACAAGTCAATTCCCTGTACCAAAACAATGCAGACGTGCACATCATTGTGGCGAAATACAATGATACCTGGGTGCGTGATTATGGTTTTTTGACCCTAGCTGATGCGCAGGATCCCAAGCGCAAACACGCATTGGAATTTGAATTTAATGGCTGGGGGCAAAAATTCAACGCCACTCAGGACAATCAAGTTAACATCAAATACCTTGCGGATTTGTTACAGATCCCTTTGTATAGCGAACAGTGTGTTGTGGAAGGCGGTGCGTTAGAAATTGATGCCGATGGTACCTTGTTAAGTACCTTGTTTTGCTTGAGTAACCCAAAGCGCAACGGTGATATGAGTGTGGAACAGTATGAGCAATATTTTGCTGATGTACTGGGTGCCAGTCGCACGGTGATCCTTGAGCACGGCCATTTGGCTGGGGATGATACCGATGGTCATATTGATACCTTGGCTCGATTCACACCGCATCTAGGGATTATTTATCAAGGCTGTGAAAATCGCCCAACTGACCCTCATTTTAGTGGACTGCATGCTCTTGGCGCTGAATTGCAACACCATTTTCCCGAGCATGAGATTATCGACTTACCTCTGCCTGACGTACGTGCCAAAGATGGTGAGCGCTTACCCGCTTCCTATGCGAATTTTTTAATTCTCAATGGTGCAGTCCTCGCACCTATGTATCAACAACCAGAGGATGAACTGGCTCGAGCACAACTAGCCAAAGCCTATCCAAACTATGATATTGTCCCGATTGATTGCTCGATATTGGTCGAGCAGTATGGCAGTTTGCATTGTATTTCAATGCAAGTGCCGACAGGTGTATTACACAACAACCTATTTGTTTAAGAGATTAAAAACATGAGCGCACAGACAGTCAAAATCGGCGTCGTTCAACAGGCCATAAGTGGTAACGATAAACAGCAAAACTGGGCGGAATCTGCCGCACAAATTCGAGCTCTAGCCAAAGACGGGGCGCAATGCATCTTGCTCCAAGAGCTGCATAGCACTATGTATTTTTGCCAGACCGAAGACGTAGACGTATTTGATCTAGCCGAACCGATTGAAGGCGAGGGGCATCGATTTTTTGGTGCATTAGCCGCTGAACTGAATATTGTACTGATTACGTCGATGTTTGAAAAACGCGCTACTGGGCTTTATCACAACACAGCCGTTGTTTACGATTGTAGTGCTGACATTGCAGGCATTTATCGCAAAATGCATATCCCAGATGATCCTGGGTTTTATGAAAAGTTTTATTTTACTCCAGGTGATTTAGGCTTCACCCCAATCGAAACCTCCATTGGTAAACTTGGAGTCCTTGTGTGTTGGGACCAATGGTATCCAGAGGCCGCGCGGTTAATGGCGATGGCTGGTGCACAGATTTTATTCTATCCGACCGCAATTGGTTGGGATCGCAACGATTCAACAGACGAGCAAGCTCGACAACAGGATGCGTGGTTTACGATCCAACGTGCCCATGCTGTGGCGAACAATGTACCGGTGGTAGTGGCAAACCGAACCGGATTTGAGACCGCACCGCATGGTCAAAGCGGCATAGATTTTTGGGGATTGAGTTTTGTCGCCGGACCTCAAGGCGAAATCTTAGCCAAAGCATCTCACGATACTCCGGAAAACTTGTTGGTTGAAGTCGACCTAGCACGCAGTGAGCAAGTTAAGCGCTGGTGGCCGTATTTCCGTGACCGTAGAATTGATGATTACGCCGACCTAACAAAAAGATGGCGCGACTAGGGTTACTGTCAAGCTTCACCCTAGCGCACCAACATCGCCTGACAGGCGCCTATACTCAAAGCGCTGGGTGTCAGACCTCTCATACTGAAGCTGTTTAAATGCCTGCATGCTTTGACGCAATTGTATTGATTTGAGAAAAATGAGAGATTACTGAAGTGATTATTTGTTTAAGTGCAACAAAAACGCTTTTTCTTGATAGCACAATACTGTTTGATTTGCCGAAGTGGTAAAAACCTCCTCAAATACCGGATCATCTACTGGTAACCCCCCAGTATAAACGCCTAATGACGGCATAATGAGCTCGTGCATACTTGCGATAAAACACTTGCCGGTCATTTGCTGACGCTTTATTGAATGGGTTAATTTGGGATGAAAATGTCCCATGATCTGATAACTTGCTGGATCTAAATCAGTCACCGGTTCATGCGTAAACACAATATCTTCATATTCCCATGTGCTGACTTGGTCTCCAGCAAAACCCGCTGGAATGTCTGGATCGTGATTACCCAACACCCATATCCATTGTTGTACCTGCTTTATCATGGCGCGAATGGCCATTGCTTCAGCATTGGATAAGCGCTCTCCAACTCGCACATCGTGAAAACTATCCCCCAAACACAACACTGTGATTGGTTGATAACGCTCTAGCAGTTTTTCAATCAACTCAACGGTGGCAATCGTGTCATAAGTAGGCAGCGGATGACCATGCTGTTTGAGAAAACTGCCTTTCCCAAAATGCAGATCCGATACCACCAACAAATGGATCTCCGGTAAGTACAGCGCGCCAAGACCATCCGCAAGCCAAATCTTGTTCGCAAAACGAAAAATGGAGGCGATATTTTCGTTTACTAATCTTTCGAGATGGTTTGGTGTCATGCTTCTTGGATTGGCTCATTAGGCGTTTGTAAATCAGTAGTGCGTTTGTGTGTTATCACTCCTGCAGTCATTGCGCCATTCACATTAAGCGCCGTTCGCGCCATGTCAATCAGCGGCTCAATGGATATCAGAAGCGCCGCCAGCGCCACCGGCAAGCCCATCGCTGGTAATACTATTAATGCAGCAAAGGTTGCCCCACCGCCCACTCCGGCTACGCCAAATGAACTCACAATAATGATCCCAACTAGGCTTAAAATAAACATGGGCTGACTTGGATCAATGCCAACACTTGGTGCAATCATCACCGCAAGCATCGCTGGATAAATGCCGGCACAGCCATTTTGACCAATGGTCGCGCCCAATGACGCAGACAGATTTGCAATGACGGGCCTCACTTTGAGTTGGTTTACTTGCGTCTCAACATTAAGTGGAATAGTTGCCGCAGAACTTCTGGAACTAAACGCAAAAGTTAATACAGGCAATACTTTTTGAAAAAACACCTTGGGGTTCATCCCGTTAAGCAATAGCAAACCACCATGAACCAAGAACATGATCAAAATCGCCACATAGGAGGCGACAATAAACATAAGCAGATCCACTATATCAGCCAGACTGGAGCTTGCGCCGACTTTGAACATCAATGCCAACACACCATAAGGCGTAAACTCAATCACCATTTTGACCAAGCGCATAATCAAAGTCTGAGCAGATTTGACGAAACTACGAAAACGCAGACCTTGCTCTGGATCTTCTGCAACTAACTTTAAGCCCGCTATCCCCAATAATACCCCAAAAATAACCACGGCAATGATCGATGTTTTTCTCGTCCCCGCCAAATCCGCAAAGATATTTTGTGGAATAAAACTGACCAAAATTGCAGGCAATGACAGCTCTGAAACCGCGTCTTGCCTTTCAATGAGCACATCTAGACGAGCTAACTCACGCGCCCCTTGGGTGAGGCCATCGGCGGACAATCCAAACAGATTCGCCACGCTAATACCTACCAAAGCAGCCATCGCCGTTGTACCAATCAGGACAAATAAAATCACGCCACCGTATTTGCCCAAAGAACTGATTCGGTCCATCTCGACGACGGCTGCCAGCATTGAAATCAACACCAATGGCATGATGATCATTTTGAGGAGGGCGACATAACCACTGCCAACCGCATTTGACCATTCCAGCGTTTGGACGACTATTTTACTGTCGTTGCCAAAGATGGCTTGCATCAAAGCTCCCCCCAAGGCTCCTATGATTAATGCTGTGAATACGCGTTTGGATAAGCTTGCTTCGTGCTTTGCTAAATGACGTAACATCATACACACGACAGCAAATAAAATAAGATTGAGGATCACAAATGCCATAGCCAACTTCATACCTTGGTCTAATAATAATTGTTCGGATTGTAGAGGATCTGAAAGAGGATGCAACGCATATCTTATAACCTATTTAACCTAAATATACCGGGATCATAACGAGGCATTTGCTAGCATTTCTCGCACTTCTGCTAACATAGACTCTGCTTCGTCATATAAGGTAGCGTGTTCCAGCAAGGCCTCTCGGCCTGAACCTTTGATGATCTCAGCTCGAACATTGAGCACAATTGGAATGGCCATCGGGGAGACTTTTGGCAACTCGATGAAATCAATTTTACCCACATACCGGATGAGCAAATCGGTTAGACGCTGTAAATCCAGCAGTTCTCTTTCAGCATCTCGCTGCGTGACTTTTAACAAAATATGATCTGGATCGTGCTCGCGCAGCGTGTCATAAATCAAATCGGTCGAAAATGTAACCTGCTTCATCGTTTTGCGCGTAGCATGATGATTTTGTTCAGTCAGCCCACTGACCATGGCTACATGGCGAAACGAGCGTTTGAGCATCGGCGAAGAGAGCATCCAATCGGCCAGTTCGTCTCCCAAAATATCTGGATGAAACAAGGATAACATTTGTGCCTTGTCAATCACTTTTAATGAACAAATAGACAATCCGTAATCATTAATACTGAAACTCAGTGGTTGCAGTTTGAGTTTTTCCATGCGCTTAGTGATGAGCATGCCTAACGCTTGATTGGCTTTGCGCCCCTCAAAGGTATAGATCAAAGTGTACTGGGCTTGGCGATAAGGAAAATGTTCGATCATGATTTTGCCTAGCTGTGGAATCGCCGAAAACTCCGCTTGTAAATCCAACCATTCTCTAACTTGTAGCGGTAAATCAACCCAGCGATGCGGCTCAGCTAATAGCAACCTCACCGCATCGGCCAAAAAACTCGATAACGGCATTTGCCCACCCACAAAACTCGGAATTTTGGGCTCTTTGCCTTTGCCCGGATAAGCTTCCACACACATGTCTTTGATCGTATCGAAGATCAAGC
This sequence comes from Glaciecola sp., assembly GCA_023268935.1. Taxonomy (GTDB): domain Bacteria; phylum Pseudomonadota; class Gammaproteobacteria; order Enterobacterales; family Alteromonadaceae; genus Opacimonas. The sequence goes on along the minus strand of JALRKK010000084.1, from coordinate 14,170 downwards.
ATTCTCCCGCAAACAAAAAAGTATCTCCAGGCACGAGTTGTTGAGCAAAATACTCCTCGATCTCACCAATTATTTTGCCAGTATGCGCACGACGCAAACGTTTGACTTTCAAACGCCCTGCCTCGACGATAGTTCCAATATTTTGCCGATGTCTTAACGTGACGCGCTTTGACGCTGGCTCAAATAATCCATCCTCGCGCTTTTCCAGCCGATGATAGCGATCGTAATGACTCAGGGCATAACCGCCGTCAATTGTGAACCGCCATAGTTGCATGAAGGTGTCACGTTCTAAGCCACCATACGGTGTCGCCAGTAACACCTGTTGGTAGATATCCTCAGGTGCCACAGGGCCTGCAATAGCGCAGTTCATGATAAACTGCGGAATGATATCCAACGCGCCCTCATGATATGGCTCATGATCCATCTGATTGTGTTCAATCGCGTCTATCGCACTCAACGCCTCCAGCGCTTCAAATCGATTGCCAGGTACTAATAACGCTTCACTTGGTTCATCTAACGTATGATTGGATCGACCAATGCGTTGCAATAAACGAGCAACCCCTTTGGGTGCGCCAACCTGCAAGACCAAATCCACATTGCCCCAATCGATGCCAAGCTCCAAAGCTGAGGTACACACCACCGAACGAATCAGCCCCTGCCCCATCATATTTTCGACTTTATGACGTTGATCTTTGGCCAACGCACCATGGTAAATCGCGATAGGTAACCCTTGCTCGTTAATTTCCCACAAAGATTGAAAAATCAGCTCCGCTTGAGCTCGCGTATTCACGAACACTAACGATGTTTTGGCTTGGCTGATTTCTCGATAAATATCGGCTACCGCATACGTAGCCATGTGCCCGCCATACGGAATATCAGCGGTCGTGCGCATTAATTTGACCTTTGGTTTGACCACATTGGCCACGCGATGCACATCCACTGGCTCACCACTTGGCCCAAGCCAAGCCGCTAATACTTCGGCTTCTGCTACCGTCGCAGAAAGCCCAACACGACGATAATCTGGTTTCAGGGCAGATAACCTAGCCATCGCAAGGGTGGTAAAATCACCGCGTTTATTGGCTGCCAGCGAATGCGCTTCATCGATTATGACCGTGCGCAAATGGCGAAACATGTGTTTAGCATCGGCATAGGACAGCAACAACATCAATGATTCAGGCGTAGTAAGCAGTATATTCGGAGGCTTTTTGCGCTGACGTTGACGCTTATGGCTTGGCGTATCTCCGGTGCGTGTTTCAACACTAATATCCACGCCCATTGCTTCAATGGGAGCTAATAAGTTGCGTTGAATATCATGCGTGAGCGCCTTTAATGGCGAAATATAAAGAGTATGCAAGCCCTGCATCGGTGCCTCTATGAGTTCACACAGAGTCGGTAAAAAGCCTGACAAGGTCTTCCCTGCGCCAGTTGGGGCAACCAATAAGGTCGAGCGGTTTTCACGCGCTTGATTAAGCATGTGTGCTTGATAGTCGCGAATCGCCCAACCTTTGCTGGAAAACCAGTCTTGAAGTTGGATTGGGAGTTGAGTCTTTGGCATGTTTGTAATACGTGCAAACATAGCAAAAGGGTTTAATGCAAAAAGGGAGACATAACACCCCCCTCTACAAATCTAACTTACTACGACTGCCTGATATGGCGTCAACGTGATCTGGTCTCCCGTCATCTCGCAGTCTGTCGTATTATTCACTAGCACCTGAGGATGAGCTGGCAATTCAGCCAAACTCACTGTATGCGTATTCGCTGAGAAATTCATCAACACCAACATTGACTTTCCTTCATAACGACGCTGATATGCATAGATGTCCTCGTGCTCAGCAAGTAAGAGTTCATAATCACCATATACCAATACTTTGTGCTGTTGACGCAAAGCGGTTAACGCACGGAAATGGTTCAGTGGTGAAAGAGGATCGGCTTCTTGTGCTTCAACATTAATCACTGCATGGTTTTCATGCACGTTGATCCATGGCTCTCCTGTGGTAAAACCCGCTTGTTCTGATGCATCCCAGTGCATAGGCGTGCGGCTATTATCACGGCTATACTCAATCAAATTGCGCATGAAGGTATCCATATCGGCACCATCAGCTTGGGCTTTTTTGTACCCATTGATCGCATCGATGTCTTTATATTCTTCTATGGTCTGAAAACGAATATTGGTCATGCCTAGCTCATCACCAAAGTACGTAAACGGTGTCCCGCGCATCGTGAGCAAGAAGGTATTCAAACACTTGGTCGATAACTCTCGATACGCGTCTGAATCATTGCCCCAACGCGACACCATACGAGACATATCGTGATTGGCCAAAAAGATAGACAGCCAGCCATCCGATGAGAAGGATGCATCCCATGCGCTATACAATTCTTTGAACTGTGTTGTTGTATGAGGATTGTCAACATTTTTGCCAAGCTCAGCGCCTTCAAAATGATACGCAATCTGTAACTCATTGCGGTGAGTATCCACCAAATCATGGGCATCTTGGAAAGACGATCCTGCGCCCTCACTGACTGCAAACACATCGTATTGCGATAAAACTTCTTCATACATCTCGCGCAAGTAAGGATGAATGTTTGGTCCCATGCCGTGATATTTGATGATGTGCTGTTTACCTTCCATATACTCGTCTGGCAACTTAGGAAAATCAGTGTCTTTAGACACAAACTGGAATGCATCTAAACGAAATCCATCTACACCTTTTTTCGCCCAAAAATGCATGATGTCATACACTTCTTGACGGACTTTTGGATTTTCCCAGTTCAAATCAGGCTGTTTTACGGCAAAATAGTGTAAGTAATAGGAGTCGGTTTGCTCATCGTATTTCCACGCATCGCCGCGCTCATCGAAATAGCTCCAACGCCAGTTGGGCTGACCCTTTTCCGCTGGCCACCAGTGATAATAATCGCGATAAGGATTATCACGCGATGAACGCGCTTGCTTAAACCACTCGTGTTCGTCTGAGGTGTGATTGACCACCAAATCCATGATGAATTTAATGCCACGCGCATGCAAGCCTTCGAGCAAGTCATCAAAATCCGCCATGGTGCCAAATTCCGGCATAATGGCGCGATAATCGCTAATATCATAACCATTATCATCGTTGGGCGAAGCGTAGATGGGATTAATCCACACCGAGGTCACGCCCAAGCTTTTGATGTAATCCAGCTTATCAATGATGCCTCGTAAATCGCCTACCCCATCACCGTTTGAGTCTTTAAAACTGCGCGGATAGATTTGATAGACAATTTGCTCTTTCCACCATTTTTGGATATGGCCTTGCGAGGCGGCATCACTGATGACTTGCATTGTTTTCCTTAGATTAATTAGTTTCTGGGTTAAGATCGCCTTTTTGACGGCGCTCTAATAGCTCAATTTCGATTTTATCAAGCAATGTCTTATCGAGTTTGTAGAATATCATCAAGACACCACCTGCGATAAACAAGATAGCAGGTAATAATGTGGTCATCCAATGGATCCCGTTCATCGCTGACTCGGTCAATTCAGTGTTGGCCACAAAACCCACCGCTGCCAAGATAAAGCCAGGTAAGGCACCACCAATAGCAGAACCAAACTTCAGTGCAAACATAGACGCGGAAACTGTGAGACCTGAAGCGCGTGAACCGGTTAACCACTCACCGTATTCAGCACAGTCAGTAAACATCGCAAACAATAACGTGATAGTTAAACCAAAGGTAAATAGGCCACAAGTATGAAGGAACACGGCTAACCAATAGCTCTCAGCTGGCACCATATAGCTCAAGACCAAGAAACCAGCATGAGCAACCGATGACCATAATACGAGCATGTGCTTTGAGTAGCGCTTGGTAAACCACGGGGTAGACATTGCACCAATCAATTGGCCTAACAAGGCAAGCGAAGAGAACACCGCGACGCGGTCAAAGATCCAGATAAAGGCTTCACTGCTGTGGCCTTGATAGTATTTGACGTAATAAATGACTGACGCAACGCGCGTCACGTAAGCCACTAGCAACACAATACACACGAGCGCCAAAATCACCCATGAGATGTTCTTGATCAGCTCTTTCATGTCTTCCATTGGCTTGGTTTTGTGTTTAGGAAGCTCGATGCGTTCTTTGGTCGTGGCAAACGTCGTCCAGAAGAACAACATAGACAAGATGGCGAATAAGATGATGGTCATTCTAAAACCAAACACATCATCGCCACCGCCAAGCATATTCACTAACGGGGTCGCGAACATTGCGACCAGCAAAGTACCACCACTGGCAAAGATGAAGCGATAAGTGGTGGCTTTAGTCCGCTCTTCTGCGACGGGAGAGATGACCGCTAATAGACCAGAGTAAGGAACGTTGATCGCAGTATAAATAAGCATGACGCCAATGTAGGTCACATACGCATAAATGAGTTTACCGGTATCCGATAATTCAGGGCCATAGAAAATCGCTACCCCTAAAATACCGTAAGGGATCGCCATGTATAACAGATATGGACGGTACTTACCAAAGCGCGAATTGGTACGGTCGGCAATTAATCCCATGCCTGGGTCTGTCACCGCATCGATGATTTTGGAAATCAACATCATGGTTGCAACCGCTGCCGGTGCGAGACCATAAACGTCGGTATAATAGTACAATAGATACAGGCCAAAAAAGCCCAGATAAAAATTGGAGGCCATATCCCCTAGGCCATAACCGGCCTTTTCTTTAAACGATAATGGGGCGGTATCTGCTTTGCGATCGGTCATCTTCGTGCTCCTGATGTCGCTTATTATTTTCAGTGCCTGATGATAGCACGATAATGCAGTTTTAACACTATATTAACTTAATCAATTAAGAAAATTTTAATCCATTTTCAAACCTCTGTCTCCTACAAACGTATGCACTAGTATGCTAACGACAAATAACCATCCAGAAACTTGGCTTGAACCCCGTCCTGAGGGGTTATATTGCCAGCCCGCAGATGCCTATATAGATGCAATGCGCCCACATTCACGGGTCATTGTGACGCATGGGCACGCTGACCACGCACGCGGTGGGCATGGTCAGGTCTGGGCCACTCCAGAAACCTTAGCTATCATGGCGATTCGCTATGGCGATGACCATGCTGTAATCACTTCTGCACTAGAATATGGTCAACGTATCAACATTGGTGTGATTGAACCCGTCTTTTTGACTTTCTTTCCTGCAGGGCATATTTTGGGTTCTGCGCAAGCCTTACTCGAATATCGCGACGCCCGAGTCGTGATAACCGGAGACTACAAACGAACCCCTGACCCATCATGCGCGGCCTTTCAAGCTGTGCCATGCGATATTTTTATCACCGAAGCCACGTTTGCATTACCCGTATTTCAGCATCCTACATTGTCTGTTCAAATAGATAGATTACTCACCTCGCTTGATCGCTTTCCAGAACGTTGTCATTTGATTGGTGTATATGCATTGGGTAAATGCCAGCGTGTTCTGCTTGGCTTACGCGCCGCTGGCTATCAGGCGCCAATTTATGTGCATGGCGCTATGATTAAATTGCTTGAGCTATATCGGGAGTATGGCTTTGATTTTGGTCGGATTATTCCAGTTACTGAAGTGGCAGATAAGCACGCACTCCGGGGTCAAATCGTCCTAGCCCCCCCTTCTGCTCTCCACGACCGCTGGTCAAGACGCCTGCCTGATGTACTGACTGTCGGTGCATCGGGCTGGATGCAGGTACGTGCTCGTGCCAAACAAAAAAACGTAGAACTGCCACTGGTCATCTCTGACCACTGCGATTGGCAAGAATTGTTAGACTCGATTCAAGAAGTCAATCCCTGTGAGGTCTGGGTAACCCATGGGCGTGAAGACGCACTCATTCATGCTTGTGAACAACTCGGTTATACAGCTCGCGCGCTCAGGTTAATTGGTTATGATGAGGATAGCGAGTCATGAGGCGCGTGGCTGAACTGTTTGATGCGTTGTATTTTACGCAAAGTCACAAAGCTAAGTCGCGACTGTTACGTGAGTATCTCACACAAGCACCTGATCCTGAGCGCGGTTATGTCATTGCCATGCTTGCAGGAGCGCTTCACTTCCAATTTTTCAAACGCAATACGATCAAACAACTCATGCTAGAACGCGTAGATGAAACCTTATTTGCACTGAGTTATGACTATATCGGGGAAATGAGTGAAACCGTCGCGCATTTATGGCCGTCATTACCCGATGATGATTTTGTGGTGCCTTCATTCGTTGATGTGATTGAATACGTGGGATCGCATAAAAAAGCCGATATCGAGGCATTTTTGGTGCGCTGTTTAAACAACTTGAGTCCTTCCCTGCGCTGGAGTTTAATCAAAATGGGGACTGGCGGTCTGCGTGTCGGCTTGTCTGCAAGACGACTGAAACAGATATTGGCAGAATATGGAGATTGCGACGTCGGAGAAATTGAACAGCTCTGGCACGCTTTAACGCCACCATATCAAGCGCTTCTCGATTGGCTGGAAGGGAAAGCAGACAAACCCGATATTCGCGACAAGATAGTATTCCATCCTGTGATGCTGGCGCATCCTATCCTCAGCGACGATATGAATAAGATTGATTTAGCTCAGTACATCGCAGAATACAAATACGATGGCATTCGCGTTCAAGTGGTTAACAAACCTCAAGGCAAAGCCATGTTTTCACGTACTGGTGATGATATTAGCCATAGCTTTCCTGACGTATTACCGTTGCTAGAGGTCTATGGCGTGTTTGACGCCGAGCTCTTAGCGTTTGATAGACAAGGTAATATCAGCACGTTTAACCAACTACAGCAGCGCTTGAATAAGAAAAAACCCTCGCGTCAATTACAATCCGACATACCATGTGGATTAGTCATTTATGATGTATTGGAGCACAACGGGGAAGATGTGACTCAAATAACTTTACTGGAGCGCCAGTTATTATTGCGTCGTTTATTCTCAGAATCACACGAGCGAGTTCAGTTATCCAAATCATTTGCGATCAAAGATATTGATGCGCTTCACTCACAAAGAGAGCAAGCTTGCCGAAAGCATGATGGCTTAGTCGAGGGCTTAATGCTTAAACGAGCCGATTCTATGTATACACCAGGGCGTCCCAAAGGTTCATGGTACAAATTCAAACGCGATCCCAAACTGGTTGATGCCGTGATCATGTATGCCCAGCGTGGACATGGCAAGCGTTCGTCATTTTACTCCGATTTTACCTTTGGTTTATGGGCGTGTATTGAAGGAGAAAAAAAGCTACTCCCGATCGGCAAAGCTTATTCAGGATTTACCGATGCAGAGCTTAAAGAGTTAGACAAATGGGTACGCAAACACACAATTGGCCGCTTTGGACCAGTAAAAGAAGTCAAAAAAACACTGGTTTTTGAAGTGGCTTTTGATGGCGCTCATGAGTCGAATCGACATAAATCTGGTATCGCTTTGCGCTTTCCTCGCATTAATCGCATACGCTGGGATAAGCCAGCAGAAGAAGCGGATACTTTGGAGGGCTTCAGACGAAGCTTCTTAACTAGCCAACCGCTTTAGGCTCAGCGTGCACCACTTTGCGAATGAGGGGAATAAAGCTCTCTAACGAGTCGACTTCAAAATTCGGGTCAAACCCTTCCGCATCCCACTCGTCAACTAATTTAACTGCTAACTCGTACCAAGGTTCGTCTTTGTATTGTAAGCGCAGATCAGTAGGTGCATCCAAGTATGCATAGTAATGCTCACCTTGAAAATCCTGATGATATTTGAGCACATTATAAAGATGGTCGTTCACATAAGGTTTGAACATCTCTGCAGCAATTGCGCCATGGTTCGGCACGTTGATAACTTTAGCAATGTCATGACACAGAGCGACGACAATTTCTTCATCACTCGCCCCGGCTCTTCGGGCAAGCGTACCAGTCATTAAGGCATGCTGTAATTGATCACAACTGAACCCGAGCGTAATGCCTTCGAGTTGACGCAACATATTAATGAAACGGTCGGCGGTATTATGAAAATCGGCTTTATGCGCTGTAGCGATTTTCATCCAGTCGTCTCTCGTACCGTCTTGCATACGGGTAAACGTGGCTTGCTCTGATGTATTTGTCATGTCCTTTTAGACCCTTAACTCGTGTCAATTAACACGATATTAACAAATGCTTCTTAAAAAACAAGTCCTAGAAAATAGCACTAGGTTAGGCTTGAGAGGATGGTCTTGCTCGCATCGCATCAAGCCACCTTGATAGATGCACTTGATCAGGCTGAACCCTTAATTTGACGACTCTGGCAAACTCGATCGCACAAAATGCCGTAATATCTGCAATCGAATAGCTCTCACCTCCCAAGTAAGTATTCTCCGCTAGATGCTTATCCAGCATATGCATGAACTTTGCTGCATTGATACCGGCCTCTCGACCATACTCTGGTACAGGCGTCATGCGATCTTTAAACACGCCAGTGGTATGCTGGAAGCACATACCGACTTGGTTAAACAAGTACAACTCTGCACGCTGTTGCCATTGCATGATATTAGCTTTTGCCAAAGGCGTAGTACCCATTAAAGGAGGCTCTGGGTATTGTGCTTCTAAATAAGTACAAATCGCGGTTGATTCACTGATACAAGTTCCATCATCTAATTCAAGGATGGGGATTTTACCCAACGGATTTTTGGCTCGCATAGCATTTGATAGGTTGTCACCTGCCACAATATCCACTTGCTCAATTTCACATTGAATGCCCTTTTCAGCCATAAAAATTCGTACTCGACGAGGTGTTGGAGCGGTTTTGGTATCGTAAAGTTTCAAGAGTTCACTCCTTTATGTTTATGCTTTTTTGAAGACCTGGACATAATTGACGGACATCACTGGCGTCAAGCGCCACTTGTGTTTAAACAAGTTATATTGCATTCCGGTTTGCTCAAGCAATTCACATCCGGATTGTTCAGCCCAGCCAGATAATTCCTCAGGTTTCACAAATTTATGCCAGCTATGGGTTCCTTTAGGAAGGTAATTCATGACATATTCCGCGCCGACAATGGCAATTATAAAGGATTTAATCGTCCGATTAAGAGTCGCCAAAATCAATATTCCACCCGGCTTGACCAACTTAGCGCATTGTTCAATGAGCAGAGATTGATTATGCACATGTTCTACCACTTCGGCGTTGATCACCACATCGAACAAACGGCCATCGGCTAATAAATCTGATGCCATGGCATGTTCGTAGTTCACTGGTGTTGTCGTGTTATGCGCATGCTGGCGAGCGACTCTTATACTCATTGCACTGGCATCAATTCCAGTTACCGTCGCACCCAAATTGGCCAAAGGCTCAGACACTAAGCCTCCACCACAACCAACATCCAAAATAGACAAGCCCTCAAAAACCCGACCCAAATCATAAAGGTGCCAAAGGTTCTCAGTTGGTTTTGGAACGAACGCTAACGCCCGGTCAAAATGTGTGGCAATAGCTTGAGTGAAATACGCTAAGCGAGCATGATTAAATGCAATCGCTTGGGCATATTTGCCCATTGGATCCCACCACTGGTTTGCCAATTCATCAAACTTGGCTACTTCTGAAGGGTCTAGGGTGGTACTGAGGTCGCCGACTAAGGCGCTTTTGTCTAACATACTTCTATTGTAAAAAAGGGGTTTGATTTTAATACGTAAAGGCATACCGTTAAGTTTGCATAATTTTTAATACGGACACAATTTTTGATTGTGTTAAACTGCATGCTCACTAAGGCTAGCATGCTTAAATCAACTCAAAGGAACGCTCATGACCGAATGCAATGTGCTTGGCGAGCCATTACAACCTTGTTGCGATGGCACTGGTTTTATGCGTAATGGTTACTGTCAAGTACCATTTAGCGACCGTGGTAATCATTCAGTATGTGCGATTGTCTCCGATGAGTTCCTGCAAATGCAAGCACGGTTAGGCAACGATTTGATCACACCAATTCCCGCCTATCAATTTCCAGGCCTTAAAGCTGGCGACCGTTGGTGTTTATGTGCCTCACGCTGGAAACAAGCCTTTGACTATGGGATTGCACCGCAAGTTGATTTGCATGCAACGAGTGAAGCTGCACTAAAAATTGTGACGCTCGACGCGCTTAAAGCCCATTCAATAGACCCACAATAACCATGTTGGAATGGCTTCTTCCCGCAGAATTTGCACTGACTAATGCAATTATTCTTATTCTCAGCGCTGGCTTCACATCATTTGTCTCTGCGTCTATGGGCATTGGTGGTGGCTTATTGCTCCTCATCATCATGGCTAATAGCATGCCATTAGCCGCATTAATCCCTGTGCATGGCTTGGTACAGCTTGGCTCCAACGTCAATCGCATGGTGATGACCAGGCAGCATATTCAAATGAGTATTGTTGGGTACTTTGCGATAGGCGCAGTGATTGCTGCACTCGTTGCGAGTTTTGTGATCGTGCAGCTGCCGTTATCGCTGATTGAGCTCGCCATAGGGATATTTGTGTTAGCCATGGTGTGGGGAATCAAACCACAAAAACGGGATCTCCCCAAACCTTTGCGTATTTTGGCTGGCGGTGTAACGACTTTTTTATCTATGTTCATTGGGGCGACTGGGCCATTAGTTGCAGCAATCATTCATTCACAACGCGCGGATAAACATCAAATCGTCGCCACATTCTCCACCTGCATGAGCATGCAACACGGATTGAAAATGCTGGTGTTTGGTGTGGTGGGATTTGCCTTTTTGCCCTGGTTGCCGTTGGTGATCGCCATGATTGTTAGTGGCGCTATCGGGACTTGGATCGGGTTAAAGTTACTTAACCGCTTTTCCGCCAACACCTTCGAGTGGGCATTTAAAGGGATCATGACAGTATTGGCGCTGCGCACCTTGTATAGCGGTGCACAAGGGTTACTTTAAGGACTTTCTCTCTTGCTCTTTTAACCTTGCAATGCCAGTGAACATGGCACCTAAACCCGCGCAAATTAAAAATATAAAAATGCCAAGTCCCACGGGGGAACCCCATCCCAAAATGTGATACCACACTTCCATTTTACAACTCCTTATCTTCTTGCTGTGCTTTCAGCAGCGCCTGCTGTGTTTCTGACAACTCTGCTCTATCCAAACGTGCCTGCTCTGCTTCCCAGGCAGCCAGCTGCTCTTTGGCGTAGGCATCCACGTCGTCTTTGTGATTGCTGATCCACCAGCGCTCCATTAACTGGACATTTTTGGTATTGGCTTTGTAAAAGATATCGACAATATCCCCAACCACCGGCACAAAACCCAAACCAAAATCGAGTAAAGAGTTGCGAACCATCTGTGTCAAAACCGGTTTTGGCACGCCCATCTTGCGTCCTAAATATACTATGCGCCAGGACATGAGCAATACTATCGCATCGCCAATCCCAGGAATCAAACCAATTAAAAAATCCAGACCAACGCGAACCCCGATAAATGGGATCTTGACCGCAGTATCTAAGGTGTTCGCAATATCTTGAGCGTCTTTGAGTGCTTTGGGCGCTTGCATGTATCTTCCTTAGTATGTAGAACTAGACTGGGGCATCCAATGCCTTAGCCTCTTTAGCACGAATCGCAATCTCATCTACTGACGCATTCGTCCAACCCTGCATGTGGTCTTGCAACAACCCATACAACATATCAATATGGGCATCCGTTGCATTTAGGCATGGAATATATTCGTAGCGTTCACCACCGTTTTCCATAAAATATTCGCGATTTTCTTCACCGATTTCTTCAATAGTTTCCAAACAATCGGCGCTAAAACCAGGGCAAATGACTTGTAGGGACTTCACACCTTGCTCAGGCAATCCTTTTAATGTTTCATCTGTATATGGCTTCAACCATTCTTCGCGACCAAAACGAGATTGAAACGTTGTCATGTATTCGTCTTTGGCTAACCCAAGTACCTCAGCCACTAGGCGAGTTGTTTTGTGGCATTCACAATGATATGGATCGCCATCCAATAGATAGCGCTTTGGAATACCGTGATACGAAAACACCAGTTTATCCGCACGCCCGTGTTCATCCCAATGCGTTTTGATACTGTCTGCAATGCACTGGATGAAGCGCGTATCATCATGATATTGATTAATAAATCTTAGCTCTGGCAGCCAGCGGCGCCTCGTAAAATCTTCAGCCAGTGCATCAAACGTTGACCCTGTAGTAGAAGCACAATATTGTGGATAAAGCGGTAATACGACCACTTTACGCGCCCCGCGTTTAAGCAAACTATCCACGGCATTGCTTACAGAAGGTTGACCATAACGCATCGCAAAGTCAACGAGCACTTCACCTGGACGATCGGCGTCAAATTTGGCCTGTAATGCTGCAGCCTGTTGCTTAGTGTGCGTTAATAATGGAGAGCCGTCCTCGGTCCACACCGTCGCGTAAGCTTCAGCAGATTTTTGGGGACGAACGTTCAAAATGATGAGGTTTAAAACACACCACCAAATGAGTTTGGGCACCTCTACCACTCGAGGGTCTGATAAAAATTGCTTGAGATATGGCTTCAGTGCCTGTTTAGTGGGCGCCTCGGGGGTACCTAAATTAGTGATCAATACGCCTAGCTTATCGCCTTGATCATGAGTGAATGCAGTGTTCTTAATATACTTCATTAGTCGTTTCCACAAAAAGGATGTCTAATATACGTGTTAATATGTAAAGAAGCTTACGGTTTGGCAAAAATCACATGCGCCAATCATTATGGAGCAGGATAATAGGTTGGCGAACCAAAACCGACTGGGATCCCCAAAACGAACACCCATATATAAAACAAGATTGTCCAGCCTACCATAAACACCATCGAATAAGGCAACATCATGGCAATCATAGTACCCATCCCCGTGTCTTTCTTGTATTTCACAGCCATTGCCAAGATAAGTCCAAAGTAGCTCATCATAGGTGAGATAACATTTGTCACCGAATCCCCAATACGGTAAGCCGCTTGAATCACTTCTGGTGAATAACCAACCAGCATAAGCATAGGAACAAAAATCGGTGCTGTAACCGCCCACTGAGCCGATGCACTACCTAATGACAAATTCACCAAACCACACATTAAAATAAATAAGATAAAAATTTCAGGACCATTTAAACCGACAGCTTGTATGCCTGCGGCACCATTCACAGCTAAAACGGTGCCTAAATTGGTCCATTTGAAAAATGCGACAAACTGCGCAGCAAAAAATACCAGTACAATATAAATACCTAAGGAGCTCATCGATTTGCCCATGGCTTCAATCACATCCCTGTCGTTTTTCATGGTGCCAACGGTTTTGCCGTACACAAAACCGGGGATAGCGAAGGTAACAAAAATAAAGGCCACAATCCCTTTTAAGAAAGGTGACCCCATCACTAGACCCGTTTCTTGGTTGCGCAAAATACCCCATTCCGGTACGACAGTTAAGGCCAATAAGCCACATAACCCCAAGAAAGCCAGACCTGCATAGCGCATCCCTTTATACTCAAGCGCGGTAGGTTTTTCGATCTTTGGCGCATCGAGCTTTTCTGGGGCATCACTGGGATTGTACTTGCCTAGACGAGGCTCAACGATGTGCTCAGTGACAAAATACCCCATTGCCGCCACCACAAAGGTGCTGGCAATCATAAACCAATGGTTAGCAATCGGGCTAACCTCATAACCTGGCTCAATCATTTGCGCCGCGGGTGTGGTGATCCCAGCTAACAAGGGATCAATTGTTCCGATCAACAAATTAGCGGAATAACCAGCCGACACACCAGCAAATGCCGCAGCTAAACCGGCCAATGGATGTCGGCCCAAGGAATGAAATATCATTGCCGCCAGTGGAATAATGACAACGTAACCCAGCTCAGAAGCTGTATTTGAAATGATGCCAGCAAACACAATAATAAAAGTAACCATCTGACGGGGTGCGCCCACCACAAGTGAGCGAAGTGTGGCAGACAATAAACCAGAATGCTCCGCCACTGAGACTCCTAATAACGCCACCAATACCGTTCCTAAGGGGGCAAAATTCGTAAAATTACTCACCAGACCCGTGACAATTCGCGCCAGACCATCTGCATTCATCAATGAAATCACTTCAATCATGCCGTCCGCTTCACGGCCTTTAGCCCCTTCTGGGCGGGGATCCGCTACCGCAATATCAAAATAGCCTAATACCCCACTCAACAACACGATAAAAATCGATAAGATAGCAAATAAGGTTACAGGATGAGGTAAGAGATTGCCCAAAC